>NZ_JAPEMT010000001.1:600000-900000 GCF_026342435.1 Streptomyces sp. NBC_00237
GGCCGCAGCGATCAGGGCCGCGACCTCCGCCGCGCACGGCCCGCGCGAGCGGGTCGCCGCCCTCGCCCGCGCCTATCTCGACTTCGCCGCCCGCAACCCGGCGGTCTACGACGCCCTGTTTCAGCTCGACGGCGGCCTGGCGTACGCCCGCGAGGACACCCCGGCCCCCCTCAAGGACGCCTTCGCCGCCCTGCTGGAAACCCTCGGCGAGGTCGCGGGGGACGGCGTCCACCCGGGCCTGTTCACCGAGACCTTCTGGGCCGCCCTGCACGGCCTCGCCACCCTGGCCCGCGCGGGACGGCTGCCCCCGGAACTCGCCGACCAGAGGCTCGAACTCCTGGTGGACCGGCTCCCCGTGGTCTGACCTAGGGGACGGTCTTACGGAACCTCGCTCGGCGGCGGAGTCGGTGCGCCCGGGAGGCGCACGACCGCCTCCGTGCCCGGGCCCCCGTCCGCCGGGGCGCGCAGTGCGACCTCGCCGCCCGCCTCGCGGACGGCGCGCGCCACGATCGAGAGGCCGAGGCCCGAGCCGGGCAGGGCGCGGGCCGAAGGCGAGCGCCAGAAGCGCTCGAAGACGTGCGGGAGGTCGGCGGGCGGGATCCCCGGGCCGTGGTCCCGGACGGTCAGTTCGCCGAGGTGGAGGCGGACGGCGATCGTGCCGGAGGGGGGGCTGAACTTCACGGCGTTGTCGAGGATGTTCACCAACGCCCGTTCCAGCGCGGCCGGTTCCGTGCGTACGTACCAGGGGGCCAGGGAGACGTCGAAGGTCAGCTCCGGGCCGCGCAACCGGGTCCGTTCCAGGGCGGTGCGGGTCAGGTCGTGCAGGCCGACGACCTTCGGCGCGGCATGGCCGGGGGCCGTCTCGGGACGGGCCAGTTCCTGCAAGTCCGTGATGAGGGAGGCCAGTTCGGTCATCTGGGCCTTGACCGAGGCGAGGAGGGCCTTGCGGTCGTCCGGGGGGAGCGGGCGGCCGGTGTCCTCGCTGCGGGAGAGGAGTTCGATGTTGGTGCGGAGGGAAGTGAGGGGGGTGCGGAGTTCGTGGCCCGCGTCGGCGATCAGCTGTGACTGGAGGTCGCGGGAGGAGGCGAGGGCTGCGGTCATCGCGTTGAAGGAGGCCGAGAGACGGGCGATCTCGTCGTCGCCCTCGACGGGGATGCGCAGGCTCAAGTCCTCGGTCCGGGCGACGTGTTCGACCGCGCCGGTGAGGCGGTCGACCGGGCGCAGGCCGCTGCGGGCGACCCAGAGACCGGCCGCGCCCGCGAGGAGCACACCGACTCCGGCGACGACGAGGAGGATGAGCGCCAGGTCGTCGAGGGGGTCGTTGACCTCGCTGAGCGGGCGGGACACCGAGACGGCGAGCTGGAGGTGGGGGTAGCTCTTGAGCTGGTAGGTGTAGACGCGGTACTTCTCGCCGGTCGAGGCGGGCGCGTCGTGCGAGGACTCGGTGGCCTGTCCGGCGGCCACGGCGAAGTCCTCGGGGCCGACGGCGACGGACTGCCGCCCGTAGATCACGCACTGCTCGCCGGTCTTGGTGACGACCTGGACGGTGGTCCGGTCGACTCCGCTCGTCGCGTCCCGCTTGGGGAGCTGCCGCAGGCACCGCGCCTGTCCGGCCTCCGCGTCGATCTCGATCTGCCGGACGACGTCGCCGTCGTTCAGGCGGCTGCTGCTCAGCGCCTTGTCCAGAGAATTCACCAGGGCTTCGCGGGTCACGAACCAGCAGGTCACGGACGCTGCGGCGACGGCGAGGGCCACGGCGGTGGCGACCAGGAGGGCGAGGCGCGAGCGCAGGGGCAGTCGGCGGTACCAGCGGACGGGGCCGGTGCGGCGGGAGGGGGCGTCCGGGGGAGCGGGGGCGTCCGGGGGGACAGGGGTGTTCACTCGCCGCCCCGTAGTACGTAGCCCACGCCCCGGACGGTGTGCACGAGGCGGGGTTCGCCGCCCGCCTCGGTCTTGCGGCGCAAGTACATGACGTACACGTCGAGGGAGTTCGACGAGGGCTCGAAGTCGAAGCCCCAGACGGACTTGAGGATCTGCTCCCGGGTGAGGACCTGGCGGGGGTGTGCGAGGAACATCTCCAGCAGGGTGAACTCGGTGCGGGTCAGCTCGACCTGCCGCTCGCCGCGCGTCACCTCGCGCGTGACCATGTCCATCCGCAGGTCCTCGAAGGAGAGGACGTCGTCGGGGGTCTCGGGCAGGCCCGCCTGGGCGGCGTAGGAGCTGCGGCGGAGCAACGCCCGTACGCGCGCGAAGAGTTCGTCCAGCTCGAAGGGCTTGACGAGGTAGTCGTCGGCGCCCGCGTCCAGCCCGGACACCCGGTCGCCGACCGTGTCGCGGGCGGTCAGCATGAGGATGGGCGTGGTGTCACCGGCGTGGCGCAGTCGGCGGGCCGCCGTCAGGCCGTCCATCCGGGGCATCTGGATGTCGAGGACGATCAGGTCGGGCGCGTACGCCGCCGTCTTCGTCAGCGCCTCCATCCCGTCGACGGCGACCTCGGTCCCGTACCCCTCGAAGGCCAGACTGCGCTGGAGCGCCTCACGGACGGCGGGCTCGTCGTCGACGATGAGGATGCGCTCGGCGGACGACTGTCCTTCGGGGGCAGTGGCTGCGGGGGTCATGTCGCTTCTGTCCTGCTCTTCTCCGGTACGGGGCGGGGGCGTCACCCAGCTTTGCACGCCGGACAGGCGCTACACGCCGAGGCCGCCGATGAGGCCGCCGCCGCGCTGCTCCTGCTGTTGCGGGGCGTCCTGCTGTCCGCCGGACCCGCCCTTGCGGAGGCCGTCCAGGTCGGCCTTGACGGTGTCGACGGGGATCGCGAAGCCGAGGCCGACGCTGCCCGAAGCGCTCTGCCCGCCCGAACTCGGGGCGTACATCGCGGAGTTGATGCCGATGATCTCGCCGCGCATGTTGATGAGGGCGCCGCCGGAGTTGCCGGGGTTGAGGGAGGCGTCCGTCTGGATGGCCTTGTAGGTGGTCTTGGACTGGCCGGTGTCGCCGTTGAACTGCTCGCCGCCGAACTCGAAGGGCCAGCCGCCGCCACCGCCGCGCTGCTGCTGGCGGGGCTCGTCCTTCGACACCGTGACGTCCCGGTCGAGTGCGGAGACGATGCCGCTCGTGACGGTGCCGGAGAGGCCCTCGGGGGAGCCGATCGCCACGACCTCGTCGCCGACCTTGACGTCCTTGCTGCTGCCGAGCTTGGCGGTGGGGAGCTTGGGCGCGCCCTGGACCTTGAGCAGGGCGAGGTCCTTGTCGGGATCCGTGCCGACGACCTTGGCGGTGTACGACCTGCCGGTCGACAGGGTCACCTTGACGGTGTCGGCTCCGGCGACGACGTGGTTGTTCGTCACGACCTCGCCGTCGGCGGTGATGATGACGCCGGAACCGGTGGAGGCACCGGCGGAGGACTGGGCGCTGATCTCGACGATGGCGGGGCCGACGGCCTGGGCGACGCCGGAGACGGTGCCCATGCTGGACTGCGAGACGTTGCTGCCGGGGGCTCCCGCGCTGTTGACGCCGGTGGTGTCGTCGCCCGCGTACTTCTGCGTGAGGTACGCGGCTCCTCCGCCGAAGGTGGCGGCGACGACCGCGACGGCGGCGAGCAGGGCGACGGGCCGACCGGCGCGGCGGCGTTGCGCGGTGGGGGCGTGGGCCGGAGGCGGGGGGAACCCGGCGTACTGGGCGTACGGGGTCTGCGACTGGCTGGGCTCGGGCTGCTCGCCGCTGGGGCGGGGGGTCTCGGTCGTCATGCTCATGAGCTTGGGCTCGCAGTATGAGAACCGTCTGAGGGGCGCTTAAGAAGCCCGGCAGATTCCCGTATGCCCGATGTAAGGAATCAGCCCGTCCGGCGTTCGAGGACGCGCGGGCGCAGCCCGTGCAGGGGGCGAGGGGCGTAGCCCCCGGTAGTGGCGTCGGCCCCGCCGCAGGCGAACCCCGGCACCGGCTACCCGCAGCCGCAGGAGCGGCGGACGATCAGGGCCGAGGGGAACTGCTTCACGCGTTCGCGGCGCGAGCCCGCCACCCGGAGGCCGTCGTCCAGGACCAGGTCCACCGCCGCGCGGGCCATCGCGGGCCGGTCCGAGGAGATCGTCGTGAGGGGCGGGTCCGTCAACGCCGCCTCCTTGACGTCGTCGAAGCCCGCCACCGCCAGCTCCCCCGGCACGTCGATGCGGAGTTCGCGAGCGGCCCGCAGCACGCCGATGGCCTGGTCGTCCGTGGAGCAGAAGATCGCGGGGGGCCGGTCGGGTCCGGAGAGGAGGCCGAGCGCCACCTCGTACGCGGCGTACCGGTCGTACGGGGCCTGGAAGAGGCGGCCCTCGGTCGAGCGCCCCGACTCGTGCATCGCCCGCCGCCAGCCCTCGACGTGGTCGGCGACCGGGTCGCCCACGGAGGGGGTGGACTCGACGCCGCCGAAGCAGACGACGTACTCGTGACCGTGTTCCAGGAGATGCCGCGTGGCGAGCTGCGCGCCGCCCACGTCGTCCGTGACGACGGCGACGTCGTCGATCGCCTCCGGGCGTTCGTGGAGGAGCACCACCCGGGCGTCCCACGCGTCGATCTCCGCCGCCGCGCTCTCGCTCATGCCCTGGCTGACGAGGATGAGGCCGGAGACGCGCATGCCCAGGAAGGCACGCAGGTAATGGATCTCGCGTTCGTTGCGGTAGTCGGAGTTGCCGACGAGGACCATCTTTCCGCGCTCGGCGGCGGCCTGTTCGACGGCGTGCGTCATCTCGGCGAAGAACGGCTGCCGGGCGTCCGGCACGATCATTCCTATGAGGTCCGTACGGCGTGAGGCCATCGCCTGCGCGACCCGGTCGGGGCGGTAGCCCAGATCCTTGATCGCGGCGAGGACACGCTCGCGCGTGGCCGGGGCGACCGGCCGGGGTCCGTTGTTGATGACGTAACTGACGACCGCGGTCGAAGTCCCCGCCAGTCGTGCCACATCGTCCCGCGTCACCTTGGCCACGCGCGGAAGTCTACGCGGAGAGACAAGGGCACAGGCCGGTCGTCCCAAGGAACGGCCGACTTACTCCGGTACGGGCGATTCCGCCGGTCGGGCGACAACCACCGAGCCGTTCCGCACGCCCCGAGCGGACCTGTTCCGCACGCCCTGAGCAGACCCGCCCCGCCCGCCCCGAGCGGACCCGCCCCGCACGTCCGGAACGGACCCGCCCCACACCCTCTACGCCGACCCGCCCCGCTCGACCGAAGCCGATGCCCGAGCGCGGGCCTTCTCCGCCTCTCGGCTGCCCTGCTGCTTCTCGGGCGAGGGCTTCGGCTCCGCCTTCTCCGCCTTCTCCGGCACGACGAAGCGGTAGCCGACGTTGCGGACGGTCCCGATCAGGGACTCGTTCTCGACGCCGAGTTTCGCGCGCAGCCTCCGGACGTGGACGTCGACCGTGCGCGTCCCGCCGAAGTAGTCGTAGCCCCACACCTCCTGGAGGAGCTGTGCCCGCGTGAAGACCCGGCCGGGGTGCTGCGCCAGGTACTTCAGCAGCTCGAACTCCTTGAAGGTCAGGTCCAGCACCCGCCCCTTGAGCTTCGCGCTGTACGTCGCCTCGTCCACCGACAGGTCACCGTTGCGGATCTCCGTGGGGATGTCGTCGACGGCCAGGTGCTGGCGGCCCATGGCCAGGCGCAACCGCGCCTCGACCTCCGCCGGACCCGCCGTGTCGAGCAGTACGTCGTCGATGCCCCAGTCGGCGGTGACGGCGGCCAGACCGCCCTCGGTGACGACCAGTATCAGCGGGCAGCCGGGGCCGGTGGAGCGCAGCAGCTGGCACAGCGACCGGACCTGCGGGAGGTCGCGGCGGCCGTCGATCAGGATGGTGTCGGCGCCCGGGGTGTCCACGAGCGCCGGGCCCTCGGCGGGGGCCACCCGCACGCTGTGCAGCAACAGGCCGAGCGCGGGGAGCACCTCCGTCGACGGCTGGAGGGCATTGGTGAGGAGCAGCAGAGAGCTCATCGCGCCCCACCTGCTCGCCGGATCTTCGTCTTCGGTTGGTGCACGGTTCGCTCGCCCATAACGTCGGTTCCTCCTCGGTCCCTGCGGAGGGGGTCCCCCCTGCTCCCTGTGGAGCTTGGGGGCGTTTACGGCACTGCTTCGTACTGCGTTCTAGGCTGCCGCCCCCCGCGCCCAGGGGTCCGACGTGCCCGATTTCCTGCTCTCTTGCCCTGTTCTTTCCGAGGTTTTTAGGTCTTCCGGAAAGCACAAAAGGACCCGGGGGCAACGCTGCCCGAGTCCTCTGCCCAGCAGAATAGCCCACCGGAAAGGCACGCTCCCTGTTCCCTTGATCACTCCCAAGACCCGGCGCACCACGCTCCGTACGGCGAGGTCCTGGACCTGGGCAGCTCGGTGGTGCTCCGGCACGGCGCGCTGTACGGACCTTCGTACGCATCGGTGCAAAGGGGGCGCACGGAAGCGCACCCCCGCGCGAGCGCCGACGCGATGGTGGCGGCCGGCGCCCCCGGCCCGCCGGTTCTACCGGGGTGCGGCGGATGGCCCATGATGGGCAGCTGACGAGCCGGTACGGCTGACGGGCCCGCGGAACTCCCGGGGCGCGTCGGCCGTCGCGCGAGAGGAGTGCCGCTGTGGCAGCGGGAACCATCCGCTTTTGGGCGGCGGCCAAGGCCGCTGCGGGCACCGCCGAGGAGCCGTACGCGGCGGACACCCTCGCCGAGGCGCTGGACGCGGTCCGCGAACGGCACCCCGGGGAGCTGACGCGAGTCCTCCAGCGGTGCTCGTTCCTGATCGACGGCGACCCCGTCGGCACTCGTGACCACGGGACGGTACGGCTGGCCGACGGCGGCACGGTCGAGGTGCTCCCGCCGTTCGCAGGAGGGTGAACCCCAGACCATGAGCAACCACAGCAACGAGCAGTACCCGTACCCGCAGAACCAGCAGAACCAGCAGTACGGACAGCAGCCGCCGCCGCAGGGCGAGTACGGCCAGGACGCGTACGGGACCGGGCAGCAGCCCCCCTCCCCGTACGGCTCCTCGTACGGCGACCAGGCATATCCGGACCCCCAGGCCCAGGCGCAGCAGCCGTACCAGCCGCCCCAGGGCCCGGCCCCGGCGGCGCAGGACCCGTACTCCACGCAGACCTGGCAGGGCCAGACCTGGGACACCCAGTACCAGCCGGTCCAGCCGGTCCAGCCGCAGAACGCGGCGGCGGACACGGCCTACCTCCCGCCGCAGAACGCCTCCGGCCCCTCCTACGGCCAGAACCCCTCGTACGACCAGAGCCCCTCGTACGGCCAGAACCCCTCCTACGGCTCGTACGGCAGCCAGCCCACCGGCAGCCAGCCCCTCCCGCCCGAGGTCCCGGCCCAGCAGCCCGAGCCGCCCCGGCCCGCCACGGGCACCCAGGGAACCGGGCAGGCCCACGCCCCGTACGACATCCCCCCGGCTCCGGCCCCCGCCTACAGCTCCCCCGCGACCCGCGGCAACGCCAGGATCACGGACGCCCAGCGGGCCCGCGCCGAAGGGCGGTCGCCGATCATAGAGCCCGGCACGAAGCCCGCCCTGATCACGGCGGTGCTGGCCGCGCTGCTCGCCGGGGCGGCGGTCTTCGGGCAGTTCGCGCTGGTGGTCCCCGTCGTGCTGCTCCAGGCGGTCACGGCGGCGGGCTGGTTCCGGCTGAACGGCATGTGGCCCGCCCGGCAGGGCATCGCGCTCGCCTTCCTCGGCGGTGTGGTCGCGGACGTCGCGATCCTGGCCGTCGAGGGGCTGCACGCGCCCGCCGCGATCCTGGGCACGCTCGGGATCTGGGTCCTGCTCACGGTCGTACTGCACCTGCGCAACGGGATGCCCGCCGACGAACGGATGTACGCCCTGACGGCCGGGGTCACGACGGCCGCCCTCACCGTCGTCGCCGCCGGACACCTGGCGGCGAGCCCCCAGGCCATGACGGTCGGCGGGATCGCGGTCGCCGTCGCGGTCGTCGCCCGCGCGCTGCCGCTGCCGACGATCGCCTCGGTGGCCGTGGCGCTGCTGGCCGCCGCGGGCTCCGGCATCGCGGTCGGCGGGGTGAACGGGATCGGCTCGGGCGGGGCGCTGATCGGGCTCGGGGCGGGAGTGTGCGCGCTGGTCGGGCTGCGGGTGGCGAGTTACGACTACCCGTCGAAGTTCGTGCACATGACGGCCGGCGTCGCGCTCCCGCTGACGGCCGCCGCCCCGGCGGTCTACCTGCTGGGCCGGGCCTTCGCCTGACCGGGCGGACGACCGCGCACGTGGTGACACAGTGAAGGGTGTGAACCCCACCGGTTAGGCTCACCGTCAGTACGGGGCCGACGAATGCGGGTGGGGGAACACCAGTCATGCGCGCGATACGAATACTTCTCATCCTGGCGGTGGTCTTCGGCGGCATCTTCGTCGCCGCGGACCGCTTCGCGGTCAACTACGCGGAGAACGAGGTCGCCTCCAAGGTCCGCACCAGCCAGGGCCTCTCGGCCGAGCCGACGGTCGACATCAAGGGCTTCCCGTTCCTCACCCAGGTCCTGGGCAAGGAACTCGAACAGGTCGACGTCACCATGGACGGCCTCGAAGCCAGCGCCGACGGCAAGAAGCTGGCGGTGGGCAAGATGACCGCCGAACTCCACGAGGTGGTCCTCAACAGCAGCTTCACCTCCGCCACCGCCGCCCGCGCCACGGGCACCGCCGTGATCTCGTACGACGACCTCACGCGCGCGGCGGGCGACAAGGACGTGAAGCTCGCGTACGGCGGGAACGGCAAGGTCAAGGTGACCGGCACGGCCTCGGTCCTCGGCCGGGAGTTCACCCGCAGCGTCATGTCGACCGTCAGCCTGAAGAACGGCGGCAGGTCCATCGCGGTACGCGCCGACGAGGTCCCCGGGCAGGGCATCCCCGGCCTCGAAGGCATCATCCGCAAGAAGATCGACTTCGAACGCCCGATCGGCGGCCTGCCGAACGGCCTGAAGCTCGACAAGGTCACTCCGGTGCAGACGGGCATGGAGATCTCCGTCAGCGGCACGAACGTGCACCTGGCCGGTTGAGAAACGTGCACCTGGCCGGTGAGGACCCGCCTGGCCGGATACCGAGACGGAACGGTCCACTCCGCAGGACGCCGGGCGCACAAGGGGGACGAGGGGCCGGGAGCACGCTCCCGGCCCCTTCGCTCATCCCACCCACCGAACATTCTTGTCTCACGATCTGACACACCGGTGACACGCCCACCTGTACGTCCCTACGATCGGACCCATGCAGAAGCGACAGGCGGACCTCACGAAGCGGCGGGCAGTAGACCTGTGCCGCGTCGCCGCCATGCTCTGTCGCCGCGCCGTCTGAGCGGGACCCGTCGGGCCTCGTAGCCCCAACTCCCGCTTTCCCAGGGCGAGTCGCGCCACCCGCTCCGCCGTACCGCACCGTGCGCCGCCGTATCCCGCGGCCCCGCCGCCGTACCCACGCGCACCCCTCAGGACCCCGCGCCACCCGCATTCCCCACGGACGTATCCCCCCGTAACTGCCCCGGAGGAGAAACACATGAGCCGCAGCGACGTACTGGTCGACGCCGACTGGGTCGAGGCCCACCTGGACGACCCGAAGGTGGCCCTCGTCGAGGTCGACGAGGACACCTCGGCGTACGAGAAGAACCACATCCGCAACGCGATCCGGATCGACTGGACCAAGGACCTCCAGGACCCGGTCCGCCGCGACTTCATCGACCAGGCGGGCTTCGAGAAGCTCCTCTCCGAGAAGGGCATCGGGAACGACCACACCGTCGTCCTCTACGGCGGCAACAACAACTGGTTCGCCTCCTACGCCTTCTGGTACTTCAAGCTGTACGGCCACGGCGACGTGCGCCTCCTCGACGGCGGCCGCAAGAAGTGGGAGCTGGACTCCCGCGACCTGGTCGACGGCGCGCAGATCCCGTCCCGCCCGGCCACCTCCTACAAGGCCCAGCCGCAGGACGAGTCGATCCGCGCCTACCGCGACGACGTCGTGGCGGCCATCGACAACCAGAACCTGGTCGACGTGCGCTCGCCCGACGAGTTCTCCGGCAAGCTCCTGGCCCCCGCGCACCTCCCGCAGGAGCAGTCGCAGCGCCCGGGCCACGTCCCCTCGGCCCGCAACATCCCGTGGTCGAAGAACGCCAACGACGACGGCACCTTCAAGTCCGACGACGAGCTGAAGGCCCTCTACGAGGCCGAGCAGGTCGACCTGGCCCGCGACACCATCGCGTACTGCCGCATCGGCGAGCGCTCCGCCCTCACCTGGTTCGTCCTGCACGAGCTCCTCGGCGTCTCCAACGTCAAGAACTACGACGGCTCGTGGACCGAGTATGGCTCCCTGGTCGGCGTCCCGATCGAGCTCGGCGCCAACAAGTAACCCTGCCCCTCAACCCCTAAGGACAGCGAACATGTGTGGAGCGAAGGCAGGCGGCCCGGACGCCTCGACGATCAAGCCCGGTGAGACCACCATCCAGGGCAGCGTGACCAAGAACGGCGAGCCGGTCACCGGCTACGTCCGCCTCCTCGACTCGACCGGCGAGTTCACCGCCGAGGTCCCCACCTCGGCCACCGGCCAGTTCCGCTTCTACGCCGCCGAGGGCACCTGGACGCTCCGCGCCCTGGTCCCGGGCGGCACGGCCGACCGCACGGTCGTCGCCCAGCCGGGCGGCCTGGCAGAGGTAGCGATCGCGGTCTGACTCTTCACGCGCCCCTCGCACCGCTCGGCGCCGGGGCGCCTCCCGGGCTTCGGCCCGCTGCGCCGGACTCCGTCCGCCGGACTCCGGCGCAGCGCCGTGGCACGCATACCGGCCGGAGGGCCGCACCCACAGGGGGTTGGACGCCATTACCTGTGACGAAGGGTGCGGCTCTCCGGCCTTGCCGCGTTCCCGGCCCCCGGACGTACTGTGGAGGCATGTACGCGCGACGCCGCCGCGGCTACTTCCTCATGATGGGGACGTGCCTCGTCCTCTTCGTGACGGCGTGCGCGTTCGTGCGGCTGTGGTCGGTGCCCGTCGCGGTCGCGATGTGCGTGGTGGCCGCCGCCATCCCGCCCTTCGCGGCGATGGTCGCGAACCGGAAGGGCCCGGGAGACCGGGAGGGGGTACCCCCTGCTCAAGCGAAGCCGAGAGCTTGGGGGAGGGACGAGACGACCGGGGACCGGCGGTCCGACGACTGGTGGGACGAGCTGGACGGCCGCCACAAGCGGGAGTAGAGCGCCAGTAGTAGAGCGCTAGTAGACGAGGGCCTGCACGCCGTCGGCCATGATCTCGCTGACGAAGACCTGCGCCCCGGCGATCCGCACGCCCTCCAGGACGTCCTTCTCGCCGATGTCGCGGCGCACCGCGCACTGGGTGCACAGGGTGATGGTCCCGGCCGCCTGGACGGACTCGATCAGGTCCGGCAGGGGAGCGGAGTGCGGGAGCTCGAACTCCGCCGCCTTCCCCGGGAGCGCGAACCACGCCGACTCACCCGTCAGCCACAGCGACACCTCCACCCCACTGGCCACCGCCACCGCCGCCACGGTGAACGCCTGCGAGCACCGCTCCGGGGCGTCGGCCCCTGCGGTCACCTTGATCACGAGCTTCTTCGCCATGCGGGCAGCCTAAGGCGACCAACCTCACCGAGAGCGCCCGACCCCGGCGGACTAAGCTGGGGCCCGGCCCGTAACTCACACCTCGCTCATCCCAAGGAGCACCCCGTGCTTGAGGCAGTCTTCTCCGCCCTGCTGGTCCTGGTCTGCGTCGGCGTCCTCGCCTTCGCCGGTCTGACCGTGAAGAAGCTCTACCAGGGCCAGCGCTAACCCGTACCGGTCACCCTCCACACAGATCGCCTGAGCCCCTCATGATCGAGATTCCGTCCGACCTCCACCCGGACCTCGTCCCCCTCGTCTTCCTCCTCGGAAAGTGGACGGGTGCGGGCGTCACCGACTTCCCCGGCCAGGAGAAGGCCAACTTCGGCCAGGAAGTCACCTTCAGCCACGACGGCCGCGACTTCCTGGAGTACGTGTCGCACTCCTGGATCCTCGACGCCGAGGGCGAGAAGGTGAAGCCGCTGGAGACCGAGTCCGGCTTCTGGCGCATCGACAAGGACCGCAAGGTCGAGGTCGTCATGACCCGCGACACCGGCGTCGTCGAGATCTGGTACGGCGAGCTGGCCCAGCAGAAGCCGCAGATCGACCTGGTGACGGACGCCGTGGCGCGGACCGCCGCCTCGGGCCCGTACACCGGCGGGAAGCGCCTGTACGGGTACGTGAAGAGCGACCTGATGTGGGTCGGCGAGAAGGCCACCCCCGAGGTCGAGCTGCGCCCGTACATGTCGGCGCACCTGAAGAAGACCGTCACGCCGGAAGAGGTCGAGGCGATGGCCAAGAACCTCCCCGACCTGCCGGACGACGGCATCGCGTTCTTCCGGTAGAGCACACGACAGGGACGGAAGCTCGCCGCGCTGCCTAGACTGGGTGGCGTGGTGAGCACCGATTGGAAGAGCGACCTGAGGCAGCGCGGCTATCGGCTGACGCCGCAGCGTCAGCTTGTGCTGGAAGCCGTCGACAAGCTGGAGCACGCGACGCCCGACGACCTGCTCGTCGAGGTGCGCAGGACGGCGTCGGGGGTCAACATCTCGACGGTGTACCGGACCCTGGAGCTCCTGGAGGAGCTCGGTCTTGTCAGCCATGCGCACCTGGGGCACGGGGCGCCGACGTACCACCTCGCCGACCGGCACCACCACCTCCATCTGGTGTGCCGGGACTGCTCGGACGTCATCGAGGCGGACGTCGAGGTCGCGGGGGAGTTCATCGCGAAACTGCGCGGCGAGTTCGGGTTCGAGACCGATATGAAACACTTCGCGATCTTTGGCAGGTGCGCGGCCTGTTCGGCGAAGAAGGGCTCGGGAGCCGAGTCGTAGGCTGGGTGCATGCAGTCGAATTCACCGAGTTCACAGGGTTCGCAGAGTTCACCGAGCAGCCCCCTCCTCTCCCTGCCCGGCGCCGTTCCCTCCGAGGGACGCGACGCGGGTGTGGCCGCGCACTACGGCGACCTCTTCCGTGAGCAACGTGCACTCGCGGGCGGAACGGGCTTCGTGGACCTCTCGCACCGGGGAGTCGTCGGCGTCACCGGGTCCGACCGGCTGAGCTGGCTGCATCTGCTGATCACGCAGCACGTGACGGAACTGCCGGCGGGGCAGGCCACCGAGGCGCTGGTGCTGACGGCGAACGGGCACGTCGAGCACGCGCTGTACCTGGTGGACGACGGGGAGACCGTCTGGATCCACGTCGAGCCCGGTACGCAGGGCGAGCTGATCGCGTACCTGGAGAGCATGAAGTTCTTCTACCGGGTCGAGGTCCAGGACCGCACCGACGCGTTCGCGGTGGTGTGGCTGCCCGCCGGGTCCATCGCCGAGGTCCCGGACGGCGTCGTCGTACGGGAGACCGCGTACGGGCGGGACCTGTTCCTGCCGCGCGGCGACCTGGAGAAGTTCGCGGCCGAGCACGGGCCCGCGGCGGGCGTGCTGGCGTACGAGGCGCTGCGCGTCGAGGGGCACCGGCCCCGCCTCGGGTTCGAGACCGACCACCGGACCATCCCGCACGAGCTCGGCTGGATCGGGAGCGCCGTGCACCTCCAGAAGGGGTGCTACCGGGGCCAGGAGACCGTCGCCCGCGTCCAGAACCTGGGGAAGCCGCCGAGGCGGCTCGTCTTCCTGCACCTGGACGGCAGCGAGGTGCTGCTGCCGCCGTCCGGGACGCCCGTCAGGGTGGCCGCCGACGGGCCCGAAGGGCGGCAGGTCGGGTTCGTGACCACGTCCGTACGCCACCACGAGCTCGGGCCGATCGCCCTGGCCCTGGTGAAGCGGAACGTGGCCGTCGACGCCGAGCTGATGGCCGGGGACACGGCGGCGGCTCAGGAGGTCGTCGTAGAGCCGTAGGGAGTTCTCGTACGGCTCTCAGACGTCCAGCAGCACCGTGAACGGGCCGTGGTTCGTCAAGGACACCCGCATGTCCGCGCCGAACCGGCCCGTCTCCACCGTCGCGCCCAGCGCCCGCAGCTGTGTGACGACCTCGTCGACCAGCGGTTCGGCGACCTCGCCGGGAGCCGCCGCGTTCCAGGTGGGGCGGCGGCCCTTGCGGGCGTCCCCGTACAGAGTGAATTGTGAAATCACCAGGAGCGGGGCGTTCACGTCGGAACAGGACTTCTCGCCCTCCAGGATCCGCACCGACCACAGCTTGCGGGCCAGTTGCGCCGCCTGCTGCGGGGTGTCCTCGTGGGTCACTCCCACCAGGACACACAGGCCCTCGCCGACGATCTCCCCGACCGTCTCGCCGCCGACCACGACGCTCGCGCCGTCCACTCTCTGCACCACAGCTCGCATGCCGACCATGATGCCCTGCTCGCAGAAAGCCCCGGTCTGCAAGGGCCATACGGGTGCAGTGTGCCTGCGTGGGAAGCGGCATGAGTGGCACGATGCGTGACAAGGCGGTGCGCCGCACCGTTCGAGGGGACGGACACTCATGAGCATTTCTGGCGCCGGGCAGCCGCCCGGTCCCGTACCGATGCAGACAGCGGAAGCGGCGGCAGCCGCAGGCGGCGTGGGTACGGTGCCGGCGCCCGGCCAGCGCACCGTGCAGGGCGTCCACGACGCGCTCCCGGCGTTTCCACCGAACGACCTCGGCATCCTCGGCCTGCCCGAGCTGCGCGCGCTGCGCCAGGGCGCGCAGCGCGACGAGGCCGACCTGAGTTACGTACGGCGGCTGCTGCACGGCCGCATCGACATCCTGCGCGCCGAGCTGGGGCGGCGGGGCGGGCCCAAGACACCGGTGGTGGAGCGGCTCTCGGAGATCCTCGCGGACAGTCCGTCGAGCCACCGGTCCTCCGCCCGGCACGTCACCCTGTCGACGCCGCGCAGCGAGGAGTACCGGCGGCTGGCCGCCGACATGCTCGCGGAGGTCGAGCTGTCCGACCTCGACGCCCGGACGGACGCAGAGCTGCATGCGGGAATGGGCCGCCTGATCGGCTACGAACAGCAGGTTTCCCGGCAGCGGCAGGCCCTCCAGCGGACCGCGGACGATTGCAGTGCGGAGATCGCCCGCAGGTACCGTGAGGGCGAAGCACAAGTAGACGATCTGCTCCATTGAGGGCGTGACCGGGCGAAACCGCGCGTGAGAGCGCGGCGGACGCCCGGGGGCGGCCGACGGGGGGCGGGTCCCCGTCCGGAAGGCCCTTGTCGACGATGACGACCTCCACCGCCCCCGCCGCCACCTCCGTCATACCCCCGGTTCTCGCCGAAGTCGTCCGATCCGGCTTCGTCGAGGGCCATCACCGGGGTTCGCTGGTGGTGCTCGCGGCCGACGGCAGCGTGGAGCTCGCCCTCGGCGACGTCGCCTCGCCCGTCTTCCCCCGCTCCAGCAACAAGCCGATGCAGGCCGCCGCCGTGCTGCGGGCGGGCCTGGAGCTGTCGGGCGAGCGGCTGGCGCTGGCCGCCGCGAGCCACTCGGGGGAGGGCTTCCAGCTCGATCTCGTACGGAAGATG
This sequence comes from Streptomyces sp. NBC_00237, assembly GCF_026342435.1. Lineage (NCBI taxonomy): Bacteria > Bacillati > Actinomycetota > Actinomycetes > Kitasatosporales > Streptomycetaceae > Streptomyces > Streptomyces sp. NBC_00237. The sequence continues at coordinate 615,490 of NZ_JAPEMT010000001.1, forward strand.
CTCAGCGAGCACGGGCTGACGGAGGACGACCTCCAGACGCCGCCCGACCTGCCGCTGGACCCCGTCGAGGCGGAGGCGTACCTGGCGGCCGGGCAGGTGCGGGCGCGGGTCACCATGAACTGCTCGGGCAAGCACGCCGCGATGATCGCCGCGTGCGGGCTCAACGGATGGGACACGGGCTCGTACCTGGACCCCGCGCATCCCCTTCAGCGGCTCGTGCTGGAGTGCGTGGAGCGGGCGGCGGGGGAGAAGGTCACCGCCGTCGGCACGGACGGGTGCGGGGCGCCGCTGATGGCGATCAGCCTCGTCGGTCTGGCGCGGGCCTTCCGGTACTTCGTGACCGCCGACGAGGGCAGCCCGGAGCGCCGGGTGGCGGACGCGATGCGGGCACACCCGGAGTACGTGGCGGGGACGCGGCGGCCCGACACGTGGCTGATGCGGGAGGTGCCGGGCGCGCTGTCGAAGATGGGCGCGGAGGCGGTGCAGGCGATGGCGCTGCCGGACGGCAGGGCGCTCGCCTTCAAGATCGACGACGGGGCCGGGCGGGCGCTCGGGCCCGTGCTGGCCAGGGCGCTCGGGCTGCTGGGCGTGGACGGTGACGTGGTGGCCAGGATCGGGGACGCGCCGCTGCTCGGGGGCCCGGTGAAGGTCGGCGAAATCCGCGCGACATTCTGAGCGGGGCGTGCTTAGCGTGGGGGCATGAGTGACCATGCCACCCCCGTTTCCCCCGCTTCCTCCGTTTCCGCCTCCGCTGCTGCCCCTGCTCCCGTACCCGCTGCTGCCGACGCGGACCGGATCGACGTACGCACCCTGACCGAGGCCGACGTCCCTGACTGGGCGCGTGCCAACAACACCGGCTTCCTGACGGCGACTCCGTGCAGCGAGGAGGACCTCGCGCTGCGGCTGTCGCGCCTGGACCTCGGGCGGGCGCGGGGCGCGTTCGACGAGGGGCGGTGCGTGGCCACGTACCGCTCCTTCGAACAGCAGCTCACGGTGCCGGGGGGCGCTTTCGTGCGGGCGGACGCCGTCTCCAGCGTCACCGTCTCGCCGACGCACCGGCGGCGCGGGCTGCTCAGCCGGATGATCCGCGCGGACCTCGCCGAGGCGAAGGAGCGGGGCGACGTGGTGGCGACGCTGATCGCCGCCGAGTACCCGATCTACGGGCGGTACGGCTTCGGGCACGCGACCTCGGTGAACGTGTGGGAGATCGACACGCACCGCACCGGGCTCGACCCGAACTGGTCGCGGCCCGAGTGCGGCGGGCGGATCGACCTCGTCGACGGCGAGGAGATCCGCAAGCTCGGCCCCGAACTGCACGAGCGTTTCCGGGCCGCGCAGGGCGGGGCGATCGACCGCAACGAGGCATGGTGGCAGAACCGCACGGGGCTCACCTCGTACTCCTTCGAGCCGTACACGCCCGCCTTCTTCGTGGTCTACCGGGCACCGGCCGAGCGGGGCGGGCAGGTGGAGGGTCTGGCCGTCTACCGGGCCGACGACAAGTGGGGCGACGGCAAGCAGCCGGTGAACACGGTGAGCGTGAGCACGCTCAACGCCGTCACCCCGGACGCCGAGCGCGCGCTGTGGCACTACCTGTGCTCGATCGACTGGGTGGCGAAGGTGCGGACCGGCTACCGCGCGCAGGACGACCTGCTGCCCGACCTGCTGCCGGACCAGCGTGCGGCGCGCGTGGTGACGTCCGCGGACTGGCTGTGGGTGCGCGTCCTGGACGTCGCGTCGGCTCTGGAGGCCAGGACGTACGAGAGGAGCGGGTCGGTGGTGCTGGAGGTGGCGGACCGGATGGGTCTTGCGGGCGGACGCTTCCGGCTGGAGGTCTCCGAGGCGGGGACCGCGACGTGCGTGCCGACTGCCGAAGAGGCGGAACTCGCTCTGGATGTACGGGAGTTGGGGGCGCTGTATCTGGGCGGCCGGTCGGCGGTGCGGATGGCGGCGCTGGGTGAGGTGTCCGAGGCGGTGGACGGGGCGGCGGCCCGGGTGGACGGGCTGTTCCGGACGGCTCGTCAGCCGTGGTGCCCGGACATCTTCTAGGGGTCTTGGGCGGGACGTGTGGCGGGACGTGTGGCGGGGACCTGTGGTGGGACGTGCGGTGGGACCAGTCGCAGGGCCTAGTTCAGGGCCGACTGGCCGAGCACGGCGAGGGCGACGGCGCCGATGCTGATGCAGGCGGTGTTCTTGGTCTTGACGCCGACGGTCAGGAAGCCGACGGCTGCGACGCCCAGCAGGCCGAACTTCTGCTGGACCATCTCGCCGAGGAAGTAGGCGCCGATGGTGAGGAGTGCGACGACGGGCATGGGGATCACTCCAAGGGGTGGTCGGGATGGTGAGGCCGTGGGAGTGCTGGTCCCGGCACTGGTCGAGGGTGGCGGTGCGCTGGTCGGGCTGCGGCCGGAGAACGGCCAGCTTCCCGAACACCCCGCCACCTTCGCCGAGTTGGTGACCAACTCTTCTGAAGTTGTCCCCATGCACCAAGAACCTTTAACCAGGTTCGCCAACAACTCCCGTTAGATGGCGTGAAGTTGTAGTGTTCTGGTTGTGAGCACAGTCGGCGCCGCCGTGAACGGTCGGAAAAGGTCGCACCGTGATGTGGCCGATGCGCTGCGGGCCCGGATCAGGGCCGGGCAGCTGCGTCCGGGGGACCGCATGCCCACGCAGGCCCAGTTGGCTCAGGAGTACGAGGTGGAACGCGGCGCGGTGCGCCAGGCGCTCCGTATCCTCGCCGAGGAGCGGTTGCTCACGAACGTGACCAAGGGGTCGCCCGCCACGGTCGCGGGCGACGCACCCGCCGCCCTGGCCACCAACGCGGCGGCTCCCCCGCAGCCCACGATGGTGGCGCTGGGCTCCCGCATCACCGAGGCGTTCCAGGCGGACCACGTGGAGATCGACGCGCTCTGTCTGACGGCGGTGTCGCTGACGCTGGGCTTCGGCGAGGCGTTGCGGATGGTGCACGAAGGCCGCATCAGACCCTCCAGGGTGACGGTGCGGGTGCTCCTGCCGAGCCGGGACATCGACCTGGCCTTCCCGACGCCGGTCGCGGACGGCAGCGACGCCCGCCTGCACCACCGCTGGCTCTCGCAGCGCAACGCGCAGGGCCAGGTGCTGCGGCACAACCTGGTCAATCTCCGCCGTACGCACGGCATCGACGTGAAGGTCACCTTCCGGGCGCTCCCCTTCACCCCGCCCGTGAAGCTGTACCTGCTGAACGGCTCCGAGGCTCTCTTCGCGTACTACATGATCACGAAGCAGAAGGAGCAGTTCGACGACCACGAGCCCCTGGAGATGTATGACACGGTGGGCACGCGGTCGATGCTCTTCCCCTTCGACCAGCGGACGGGCGGCCAGCGGGACGGGACCTTCGTGGAGCAGTCGCAGCTGTGGTTCGACGCGATCTGGAACACGATCAGCCAGGACCTCAACCTGGCGGCCAGGTAGCCGTACGCGGTGCACCCGGCCCCCTCGGCAGCCGGCCGCACCTGCCGCCTCCGCTCCTGCCGCCTCTGCTCCCGCTACGGGGCGGCGGGGGCGATCACGGAGACCGTCAGGACGGTCGCGCCGACACTGGCGCAGGCGGGGCTCTTGGCCTTGGCCCCGATGGCGAGCAGTAGCAGGCCGATGGAGCCGGCGGCCCCGTAGCGCCACTCGACGAACTTCTCGAATCCAATGACGAGGACGGCGGAGAGCAGCAGCAGAGCAGGCATGGGGTCCCTCCCTCGGGATGAGCGGTGGAGCGGTTGGCGGGACGAGTGGGGCGGGGAGGCGACGCTGCCTCAGCCAAGTTTGCCAAGTAGCAACCAACTCAATGAAGTTGTCCCCACTTGGTCGCGATCCATAAACAACATGGCGACAACTCCCGTTAGATGGCGCGCAGTTGTAGCGTTGTGTCGTGAGCGACGTGAGCAGTTCAGGGAACGGCAGGAAGCGGACGTACAGGGAAGTCGCCGACACCCTGCGCGACCGCATCCGAAGAGGCGAGATCAAGGCGGGCGAGCCGATGCCGACGCAGGGCAGGCTCGCCGAGGAGTTCTGCGTGGAGCGGGGCACGATCCGGCAGGCCCTGCGCATCCTGCACGGCGAGGGCCTGCTGACGGAGGCGACGCGGGGGGCTCCGGCGAGGGTGGCTTCGAGATCTCCTGTGGTGGCGGAGGGGGACCCGGAGGGCGGGCAGCCGCAGCCGACGGTGAGCGCGCTGGGACCTCGGCTGACGAGGGCGTTCGAGGCGGAGGACGTCACGATCGACACGCTGAGTCTGACGTCGGAGTCGCTGATGCTGGCGATCGCGGAGCCGCTCAGGCTGGTGCACGAGAACCGGGTGAAGCCGACCAGCATCACGGTGCGCATTCTCCTGCCCGCCCGCAGCATCACCCTGGCCTTCCCCAAGGGCGTGGAGCCGAGCGAAGCGGGACTCGTCCATGAACGCTGGCTGCAACAGCGCAACTCCCAGGGCCAGGTCCTCAGGAACAACCTGAGGTCCCTGTCCCGCTCCCACGGCATCGACGTGAGCGTCACCTTCCGGGCCCTCCCCTTCACGCCGCCGCTGAAGCTGTACGTGCTGAACGGCTCGGAGGCCCTGTTCGCGTACTACCGGGTCGCCAGGCGACCCGAGGTGATCGAGGACGTCAACCTGGAGATGTACGACGCGCTGGGCGCGGAGTCGGTGCTCTTCGCCTTCGACTCCGAGACGAGCGGACGCGACCGGGCCTTCGTCGAACAATCCGCAAACTGGTTCGACGCACTCTGGAACACCATCACGTCGGACCTGACACTCTCCTAGTGACCCCAGAAACCACAGACCTCGAACAGGCGGCGCCGGTGATCGAGCGGGCGGCACAGGCGATTACCGGCGCCACCTGCGTACTCTTCGACTTCGACGGCCCGATCTGCGGGCTCTTCGCCGAACACCGCGCGCACGACATCGCGGACCGGCTGATCGCCTGGCTCGCCCGCAGGGGGCACGCCGTGCCGCTGTCCGAGGACGACCGCCAGGACCCGCACGCCGTACTGAGAGCGATCGGCGACAGCCACCCCGCGTCCCGGCTGGTGCGCGAGCTGGAAGCGGCCCTGACCGACGAGGAACTGAGGGCCGCCGCGACGGCGGCCCCGACCCCGTACGTCGACGACCTCATACGTGAATGGTCGGCGCTGGGCATCCCCTTGGCCATCGCGACCAACAACTCCCCCCGCGCGGCGGAGCGTTACGTCCACAGGCGCGGCCTCGCCCCCTGCTTCGACCGCCACATCTACGGCCGGACCGCCGACCTGGACCGCCTCAAGCCGGACCCCGACTGCCTGAACAGGGCACTGTGCGCGCTGAACGCCGACCCCGCCAAGTCCCTGATGATCGGGGACACCCCGTCGGACCTGTACGCGGCCCGGCGCGCGGGAGTCGTCTTCCTGGGTTACGCGAAGGACGCGCGCAGAACGGAAAGGCTGCTGGGAGCGGGCGCAGAGGTGGTGGTGGACTCGTTGGGCGAGGTGCTGGGGCTCATCGGTGGCGCTTCTGGTTGAGCATCAGGAGCCCGACGATCAGGCCGAGCAGAAAGACCTGCCCCTCGCGGAACTGGGCCAGTGAATCGGCCAGCAGCATGAGGAAGTTCATGAGAATCGTCCCTTTCCGGCCGACCTTCGGTCCAATTGGGCTGATCGACCTGACCGGGTTCTTTCCATTCGGGCTGATCGACTAACGCGGGCGGTGCAATTCCCTGTGTTTGAGCGGGAATTGGGTTGGGAAGCGGCCTGCGGAGGGTACGTTCCCCTCGTGACGAGTCCCCCTGGTGCAGACGGCGGCGGTGAGGTGTTCCGCCGGGTCGCGGCGGCGCTGCGGAACGCCATGTCCGACGGCACGTACACCACCGGCTCCCTGCTGCCGACCCAGCGGGAGCTGGCCGAGCGCTTCGAAGTCTCCAAGGACACCATCCGCCGAGTGATGAAGGAGCTCGCCAGCGAGGGCTGGATCGAGGCCCGGCAGGGCAGCGGCACGCGGGTCATCAAGGTGCAGCGGATCCACACGGACGAGGAGGCGGGGCCGGGTCTGTTGCGCACCGTCGTGCGGGAGGCGTTCGGGGCCGAGGACGTCACCCTCGACGTGTTCAGCCTGACGGCGGAGACACTGAGCGGGCACCTGACCGAACAGGTGCAGCGCGTGCGCGAAGGGGAGATCGCGCCGAGGAGCATCACGGTGCGGCTGCTGCTCCCGGACGAGCAGATGACGATGCCGTATCCGAGCCCCAAGGACGGCTCGGGCGACGACCGGCTGGCCGTGCGCATGCACGAACTCAGTTCGCTGCACAGCCAGTTGATCAAGACGAATCTCGAAGGGCTGCGCAGGGAGCGGTTGGTGCCCGAGATGTCGTGGGAGATCAGGAGGGTGCGTCTGACCCCGCACTCCAAGCTCTACCTGTTCAACGGCACGATCGCGCTCCAGGGCTACTACAAGATCGTCGAGCGGCGGATCGAGCTGGCCGACGGCGAGGAGCTGGACACCATCGACGTGCTGGGGCTGCGGGCGGTGCTGTTCCGGTACGTGAAGGACGGGAACCCGAATTCCCAGGGGTCGGTCTTCTTCACGGACTCCCAGGAGTGGTTCGATTCCGTCTGGGACCTCCTGGCCTCCCCGGAGGTCCGCTGAGCCACCGCCGCAGCCCGATGCCGTACGCATGTCGGGCCGTCGGCCGCGTGTGCCTCGTGGAGTGCCTCCCGTTCATCTCAACGACGTACGCACCCGGTGCCAATGGGGTAACCCACCGCGCTCAAACCTCGCGGGGCCACTAATGTGACGCGCCTCTGACAGTCACTGCGCACCTGCTCGGGAGCGGCTTGTGGAACTTTCCGCGACGGTAGTGCTCCGCGCTTCGACCCGGCCGGTCCCCAAACCGAGTGCGGTGCACGTCTATGACGCCTTCGTCGCGGCCGCCATCCGCAACGGCGAGATGACGCGGGGCTTCCACAACCGCAACTTCCTGACGCCCCTGACCGAACCCATGGCCCGGCTGGTGGACCGGAACCCGGGCACCCCCGTCACCGTCCGGCTGCGCGCTCCCGACGCGCTTCCCGTGGTGATCAGGACCTGGCCCGACGAGTCGCAGATCCTCGACGCGCTCACGGGCGTGCTGCCGCACGTGCCGGAGTGCCTGGCCAAGGGCGGTCACTCGGCGGTCCACAGCTATGTGGAGGGCGTCACCCTCGCCAGCATCTGCCAGAACGGCAAGCCGGTCGACTCCCGGCTGATCGAGGCGCTCGCCGGACTGATGTCCCAGATGGGTGAGGTACGCAAGGAGAACCTGCCCGACCTGCCGGCCGACTGGCCCCGGGACGGGCAGAGCCGCAGTTTCCTGCGTCATCTGGCGCTGCTCACCGAGTGCACCGTCCGGCAGGCCAACTGGGCCGAGTTCGGCGGGCTGTTGGCCGCACTGGGCATTCCGGAGCAGGCGATACTGGAATTCGCGAACCGGGTGCCGCCCATGGTGCGCCGTCCGTTCAGCCTGCTCCACACCGACCTCCATCGCGACAACGTGATCGTGTCGTACCACGGTGATCCGCCACTGATCTTCGTCGACTGGGAACTCGCCAGTTACGGCGACCCGTTGCACGAGCTGGCCACCCATCTCGTCCGGATGAAGTACCCGGCGCACCAGTGGGACGAGGTGAAGCAGGCGTGGTTCCGGGCCATGCGCGGGACCCGGCCCGAGGCCGCCAACGGCATGGAGGTGGACCTGCGTCACTACGTCGAATTCGAACGGGCCCAGTCCGTGTATCCGGACGTCATGCGCGCGGCCCGCTCGCTGGGCGTCGACAGGGAACCCGTGGGCCTGCGGGCGGCGGCGGAATCGGTGCGCGGGGCACTCCTCGCCGCGGAGCGGCCGCTGCGGCTGGGCACGCCGCCCGACGTGCCGGAGATCGAGCGCATTCTGTACCGGTGGTACGCGGCGCGGGTGCGCAGGAGCTCCCACCCCGAACAGCAGCCGGTGGCCAACTGCTATCTGAGCAGCAGGGACTTCTCCGAACCCCTGGTGATGGAGGCCCTCGCGGCGGAGGGGGCAGCCCCCTCGCAGTGCGTGTTCAAGGGAACCGGGCACCTCAACACCGTCGTCCGGGTGCGGGAGCGGACGGTGGTCGTACGGCGCAAACTGACCTCGGCGGCCCGCCGGGAAGCCGTCTTCAACGACGAGTCCACGGTGCTGATGGCGCTGGAGGGCATCAAGGCGGTGCGCGCGCCCCGCGTGCTGGCACTCGGCATCAGCGTGCCGTCGGACGCGTTCGCGGTCCATTCCTACGCGGGCCCGGCCGCCCGGCCGCCCGAGCATCCCGTGAACGGGCTCCGCCCGAACGAGGCGGACGACCTGGTGGACCAGCTCGCCGCGCTGACCGGAGTCGATGTGGGCAGGCTGACGCCCTGCGATCCGCCGGGCGGGTTCTACCGCTGGCTGAGCGACCAACTCGTCTTTCTCGTCAGGAGGTTGCCCAAGGAGTCCTTGCGGCTCGCCGGGGTGCTCGGGCTGCCCTCCGCCGACCGGCTCCAGGAGATCCTGGGCAGCCGCAAGGTCACCCGCCGCAGGCCCGTGCTGCTGCACGGCGACCTGAACCCCTGGAACCTGGTCAGGTCCGACCGGCCGGGCCAACTCGTGCTCATCGACTGGGAGATGGCGGTCGTGGGGGATCCGCTCTACGACTTGATGCGCCACCTCCACCTGACACCCCACAGCCAGGAGATCCGGCGCCGGATGCTGAACCGCTGGGTGCGGCTGCTGGGTGCCCAGCACGGCGGATACGTCCAGGACTGGATGCGGGACGCGCACACGTACCGCTGGATCGAGATCGTCCGCTCCGCCTACATCGACCTCGACCGACTGGTCACGGGGGCGAGCCTGGACGCCCCGAACGTGCGGCGGGCCGTCGACTCGTACGCGATGACCCTGCGCGCGGCCACGGCCTCGCTGGGCCTGCCGCACGCACGCGTGATGAACCCGTATCTTGCCCTGGCGCTTCCCCAGGGCGACCATGAGACCCCGCGCATCGACGGGGGGCAACCGATCCACTGAACTGCCTTACTGGGCAGACCAGTTGGAAGGTGGGGTGCGTGTCGGGGGACGGTGGGGGGCGCAGAGGCGCTCCGAGGCCCGGCAGTCTGCGGGCGTACATGGTGAAGGCCGAGTCGGTGGCGGTCCGGGTGGCGCTCCTCGGGGTGGCCGTCGTCGGGGTGGTGGCCCAGTTCTCGAAGCCGGTGGGCGATGCCCTGCGGGACAAGGTGTTCCTCGGCGGAGCCCTGCTCAGCCTGGTCGCCTACGTGCTGTACGACGCGGTCAAGGGGCTGGTGGGGGCGGGGGAGCGGCCCGAGGTGCGGACCCGGGTCAACTCGCGGGAGCTGGGCCCGTACGTGCGGGAGGCGTTCCGGGCCCGCGAGGTCAGTATCCGCTTCATCGGTTACACCGGGGAGACCCTCTTCAACGAGGTCTACCACCGGCTGGAGGCACTGCTGGAGGCCCCTCGGCGAACGCGCAAGGTGACCATCTCCGTTCTGGTGCCGGACTTCAGCGTGGAGATGGCGGTGCCGTCCGAGGTGGGCCCGGACGGCGCGCCGTTGGACGACCGGGAGTTCCGCGAGCGGGTCGCCCGGTCCTGCCAGGACTACGAACAGCAACTCCAGGGCCTGGCGGAGCAGTTCGGCGTCGACGGACGCGTTGAGGCGCGGTTCGAGTACCGCCACTTCCGCAGCATCCCCCGCGACAAGGTCTGCATCCTCAACGGTGACATCGTGCTCCACGGCCTGTACGACGTGACCACCCGCCAGCGTCACCACCAGCTCCGGCGGGAGATCTACGATCCCAAGGGCTTCGACACCAACCTCCACATCCGCTCGCGGAAGGAGGGCACCGCCGAGGCCGAGGAGACCGTCGACCACTGGGTCAAGCACTTCGACGGGCTGTGGCAGCTGGCGAGGCGGGGCGCACCTCCGCTTCCGCCGACCCCGTGAAGGGTCCCGGTATCCCCCCGCACCCTCCGGCGCGGCGTATGGCATACGCGCTACTGCGTACGGCTTACGCATAACTAGGATGGCCGTCGAGCGTCAGCAGGAGCAGGAGCAGGAGCAGGAGCAGGAGCAGGAGCAGGAGCAGGAGCAGGAGCAGGCGGAGGTGGAGGCCACGGTGACCGAGGGCAACAGGGCGGGCGGGTCGGGCCGCGTGGGCGACCGCCCTGCGGAACGGCTCGCGGCGCGACCCGTGGGCCCTGCGCGTCCCCGTCAGGGTGAGATGGGCGAGCAGGGGGGCCGGGCGTGAGCGGGTTGCGGGAGCTGAAGAAGCAGCGGACGTACGCGGCCATCTCGGACGCCGCCGTCGCGCTCTTCCTGGAGCGGGGCTTCGACGCCGTGTCGGTGGCGGAGGTGGCGGCTGCGGCGGAGGTGTCGAAGCCGACGCTGTTCCGGTACTTCCCGGCGAAGGAGGACCTGGCGCTGTACCGGTTCGCCGACCACGAGGACGAGTCGGCGCGGGTGGTGCGGGCCGGGCGGGAGGAGGGCGTCGGCGCGCTCGACGCGCTGGAGCGGCACCTGCTGGAGAGGCTCGCCGCGCGGGACCCGATCACGGGGCTGTGCGACGACGCGGCAGTGCTCGCGTACCAGCGGATGCTGTACGGGACGCCGAGCCTGGAGGCGCGGCTGTTCACCTACCTGCTCCGCTCGGAGGCGGCGCTGGCGGACGCGCTCGCGGACGTGCTGGGCGACGGCGCTCCGGCCCGCCTCGCCGCCGGGCAGATCGGGGTCGTACTGAGGGTCCTGGCCCTGGAGAACTGGCGGCGGATCGAGGCGGGCGAGAGCGCGGACGCGGTGTACGGGGTGGCGGTGGCGGAGGCGGGCGACGCGTTTCGCCAGCTGCGTACGGGGCTTGAGGTCTGAGGCGCCCGGCCCGGCTGGGCACGTTGCGCTCAACCGGCACTGTGGCGTGTGTCGCCCCCCTGCCCGTAGGGTCGAACCCTCACATTCGTGTGAGGGTCAACGCGACGATCGGTGAGGTGGGTCCTCCATGAGTCACACGGTGAACGGCATGCGCATCGGCGAGCTGTCCGAGCGCACCAACACCCCACGCAGGATGCTCCGTTACTACGAGGAGCAGGGCCTGATCACCGCCGAGCGCACGCCCAACGGCTACCGCCTGTACGACGAACGCTTCGTGGACCGCGTCGCCCAGATCCGCGGTCTGCTCGACGCGGGCCTGCCCACCCGCATCATCAAGCAGATCCTCCCCTGCCTCGACAAGCCCCGCACGATCCACTTCCCGGACGCCACGCCGGAGATGCTGAGCACGCTGGAGACGGAGCTGGAGCGGATGCAGGCGCGGGTGGAGTGCATGCAGCGCAACCGGGACGCGATCGCGGAGTACCTGGCGGCGGTGCGGCCGAAGGTGGGGGTGTGACCTGCGCGGACTGCGTGGCGGACGGCTCAATTGACCCAACTGACCGGCTCAGGAATGCACCCTGTGCGGGGTCTTTCCGCTCCCTAGAGTTGTCCACATGAACACCACGGAGAGCACCACAACCCCCCGCCCCCTCCTCACCCGTGCCGCCACCGCCGAGACCACCAGCGACCCGAGCAGCGTGATGACCCTCCTCGCCGACTGCGGCACGGACGGCAGCCCGATCACCAGCTACCGCTCCACCTTCGCGGCCGGTGCGGTCGGCGCCCCCGCCCACTTCCACACCCGGGCCTCGGAGCTCTTCTTCGTCATCGGCGGCTCCCTCCAGGTCCTCATCGACGACACCGTCGAGACCTTGAACGCGGGCGACTTCCTCCTCGTCCCCCCGCACACCCCGCACGCCTTCGCCGCCGCACCCGGCTGCGAGGCCGACGTCCTCTTCGTCTTCACGCCGGGCATGCCCCGCTTCGACTACCTGCGCCTCCTCAACCGCGTCGTGCGCGGCGAGGCGAGCCCCGACGAGATCAAGAACTCCTCGGAGCTGTACGACAACCACTACGTCGACAGCCCGGTCTGGCGCGCGGCCCTCGAAGCCGCCAAGTAGCCCTCCTCGCCCCCGGCTGCTTCTCCTGCCGCCGACGGCCCTGGTCGTGGCCCTGGCGGGACGCGCCCGTGCGAACGCGCCCACGCCGTAGCCCGTACCCCGCCTCTACTTGGCCTGCGTGAAGCGGATCATGTTCCCCGCCGGGTCGCGGAACGCGCAGTCCCGGACCCCGTACGGCTGGTCGATCGGCTCCTGGATGACGTCGCCGCCCGCCGCCCTGACCTTCTCGAAGGTGGCGTCACAGTCGGGGGTCGAGAAGATGACTCCCCGCAGGAAGCCCTTGGCGAGCAGTTCCGCCATGGCCCGGCGGTCGGCGGCGGGGGCGTTGGGGTCGGCCAGCGGCGGTTCGAGCACGATCTCGACGCCGCCGGTCCGGTCGGCGGGGCCGAGCGTGACCCAGCGCATGTCCTCGTACCCGACGTCGTTGCGTACGGCCAGCCCGAGGGCGTCGCGGTAGAAGGTGAGCGCCTTGTCGTGGTCGTCGACGGCGATGAAGCACTGAGCGAGTGTGATGTCCATGCCGTCGACGCTACGGCGACGAGCCCTCGGCCGCTTCTCCAGAACTGACCGTTCTCACCCGTCCGACTTCCGTCCGCCGCCCGTCCTCCGGACCCGCCCGCCCGGCCGCGTGATCACTTTCGCCACGCACGCCGGAAGCGACGCCCCGTCCTCGTGCGAGCGCGCCCGGTACGCACTCGGCGTCTCGCCGACCAGCTCCGTGAAACGCGAGCTGAACGACCCCAGCGACGTACACCCCACCTCGAAACAGACCTCCGTCACGCTCAGGTCCCCCCGCCGCAGCAGCGCCTTCGCGCGCTCGACGCGGCGGGTCATGAGATAGCTGTACGGAGTCTCCCCGTAAGCGGCGCGGAAACTGCGCGAGAAGTGCCCCGGGGACATCAGGGCGACCCGGGCCAGCGCGGGCACGTCCAGGGGTTCCGCGTAGTACCGGTCCATCGCGTCCCGCGCCCGCCGCAGCCGAGCGAAATCCTCCAGATCCACGCATTCCAGCATGGCACGCACCACCGACAACGCTGCGGGTCACACCTCGCGCCCGAGTGGTGTGGAGCACTTTTGCAAGCAAGTGCTTGCAAAAGTTAGCGGGGTGGGTGCACCATCGGGGGCATGGCTTCACTGAACGTCGGCAACCTCGGGGAGTACCTGCGGGAGCAGCGCCGCAACGCGCAGCTCTCGTTGCGGCAACTCGCCGATGCGGCCGGGGTGTCCAACCCGTACCTCAGTCAGATCGAACGTGGCCTGCGCAAGCCCAGCGCGGACATCCTCCAGCAGCTCGCGAAGGCGCTGCGGATCTCCGCCGAGACGCTGTACGTGCAGGCCGGAATCCTCGACGAGAAGGACCGGGACGAGCTGGAGACGCGCGCCGTCATCCTGGCCGACCCCTCGATCAACGAGCGGCAGAAGCAGGTGCTGCTCCAGATCTACGAGTCCTTCCGCAAGGAGAACGCGACGGAGAGTGCGGCCGAGGACGCCCCCGGTGCCGATTCCGGCAGCGCCGGCAGTGAAGCGCCACCCTCACACTGATGCGATCCGGGAGGACCACAGTTATGGCCATCAGCGATGACCTGCGAAAGACCCTCACCGACCCGACCCCCCTCTACTTCTTCGCCGGTACGGCCGACCTCGCCGTGCAGCAGGCCAAGAAGCTCGCCGACGAGGCGCCGGAGCGCTTCGAGAAGGTCCGCCAGACCGACCCCAAGGCCGTGCAGGAGAAGGTGACTTCGCAGGCCAAGGAGGCGCAGGCCACCCTTCAGGCGAAGTTCACCGAGGTCGTCGGCTCCTTCGACACCGACCTGAAGAAGCTGGGCGAGACCGCCCAGGACCTCGCGTTGCGGAGCGTGGGCGTGGCCGCCGAGTACGCGGTCAAGGCCCGTGAGACGTACGAGAGGGTCGCCGAGCACGGCGAGCAGGCCGTGAAGCAGTGGCGCAACGAGGCCGCCGAGGAGATCACCGAGATCGCCGTCGCGGTCGAGCCGGACCCGGAGCCCAAGGCCGGAGCGCCCAAGGCCGACGAGCCGAAGGCCGAGGTGTCCGGGGCTGAGGAGCCGCAGGCGGCGGCTGCCGAGGAGAAGTAGCAGCCCGGCCCCAGGGGCGGCCAGGGGCTGACACGACGGGCCGGGTCGCCGCAAGGGCGTCCGGTCCGTCGTTTGGGTACCTTGGGCAGGCGGTCAAGAGGTGGTCAAGCTGATGAGGCGGTGCTCGGTATGTTGCGCTACGGGTTCGATAGCACGCTGACGTTCTTGGTGTACTGGGGTTTCCTGGTGTTCGCCGTGGTCGCGCTGGTCCTGGCCGCGACCGCGCGTGCGGACGCCTACCGGGCGGCCGACAAGCAGTCCAAGAACTTCTGGCTGATCATCCTCGGCGTCACGGTCGCCGTAGACGCGCTGCTGGGCATGCTGTTCCTCCAGATCGCGGGCCTGGTCGCCACGATCGTCTTCCTGGTGGACGTACGGCCCGCACTGCGCCAGGTCTCGGGCGGCGGCGGTCGGCGCAGTGGTGGCAGCAGCAGCGACGGTCCTTACGGGCCCTACAACGGCGGGCGCTGACCCTTTCCGGCCGCTTTCCCGTTCGCCGTCCTGCTGTCCCGGTCCAGGAGCAGGAGGGCGACGTCGTCGGTGAGTTCGCCGCCGTTCAGCTCGCGGACCCGGCTCATGGCGGCCTCCAGGAGTTCGTCCCCGCGCAGCCCCTCCGACAGCTGACGGTTGATCATCGCGACCATGCCGTCCTGGCCGAGCCGGCCGGGGCGGCCCGAACCGTCGGACCCGGCGATCTTGCCCTCGATCAGGCCGTCCGTGTACATCAACAGGCTCCAGGCGCCGCCCAGTTCGACCTGGCTGCGCGGCCAGCGCGCGTGCGGCAGCAGGCCCAGCGCGGGGCCCCCGCCGTCGAACGGCATCAGCTGTGCGAGCTGCCCCTGCCGGGCGATCAGCGGGGCCGGGTGCCCGGCCAGGCACAGACCGGCGCGACGGCCGTCGGGCGCGATGTCGACCGTGCAGAGGGTCGCGAAGATCTCCTCGCTCTCCCGCTCGTGCTCCAGTACCCGC
Source organism: Streptomyces sp. NBC_00237 (assembly GCF_026342435.1). Taxonomy (NCBI): domain Bacteria; kingdom Bacillati; phylum Actinomycetota; class Actinomycetes; order Kitasatosporales; family Streptomycetaceae; genus Streptomyces; species Streptomyces sp. NBC_00237. Next base: position 630,573 of record NZ_JAPEMT010000001.1, read on the forward strand.
TGGAGGGTGGACAGGAGCTCGTCCCCGCACAGGCCCGCGAAGGTCAACGCCCGCCAGGCGATGCGCAGTTCCACGCCGAGGGCCGCCTCGTCGGGGCCGTGCCCGCAGACGTCGCCGATCATCGCGTGGACGGTGCCGTCCGGGGTGCGGACGGTGTCGTAGAAGTCGCCGCCGAGCAGCGCCCGGGAGCGCCCCGGCCGGTACCGGGCCGCGAACTTCAGGTCCGAGCCCTCCAGCAGCGGCGTCGGGAGGAGCCCGCGCTCCAGCCGGGCGTTCTCCTGGGCGTGCAGCCGGGACTCGGCCAGCTTGTACGAGGCGGTGTCGGCGCGCTTGCGCTCCACTGCGTACCGGATGGCCCGGCTCAGCAGCCGCCCGTCCAGCTCGTCCCGGAAGAGGTAGTCCTGCGCCCCGGCCCGTACCGCGTCGGCGGCGTACTCGGGCCGGTCCGAGGGGGTCAGCGCGAGCACCGCGTGGTGCGGAGCCATCCGCAGTACGTCGTGCAGCGCGCCCAGGCCCGGACCCTCCCGCCCGTCGTCGGCCTCCGTGCACTCCGGGCAGTGACCGCAGCCGGGCAGGGCCAGATCGAGCAGGATGCAGTGGACGTCGTCGGTCAGGAGACGGTGGGCTTCGGTGAGGTTGCGCGCGGTGCGCACGCGCACCCGGCCGCCGCTCGTGGAGTCCCGGTCGAGCAGGTCGGGGACGGCCACGGCGTCGGCGGGGTCGTTCTCGATGACCAGCAGCGTGAGGTCGGTCGGCTGCTGGGGTGTCTGGTGGGGTGACAGCTGGTGTGCGGAGTGCGGAGAGCCGCCCTGTCCGTCGCTTTCCACGGCGGGCACTGCTCTCTGCCGCGGTATGGGTACGGGCATCGGTTCGGTTCCTTCCCTCCCCCCGAGGGCACGGTGGGACGCCGATCGACGCCCCGCCAAACGGGGACCTTAGCGGTACCCGGCGGGCCAACGGAATGGCGTTCACGAATCCGCCCCGGTCATATGCCGGGAGTTTTCACCGCTTGCGGCCCGGCATGACCGGGTTGTGGCGGGGGGTCGGGAGCGGGCGTCCCCGCCCCCGGGCCATGACAAAGATCACGCGCCCTCAGCTCGAAGGATCACGCGCCCGGAGCCAGAGGGGTCACGCGCCCGGAGCCCGAAGGATCACGCGCTCTCAGCCCGGCCGTACGACCCCGAGGATCGGCATGGACCCGGCCCCCGCCACCGTCACGTTCCGCCCCGGGCGAGGGGCGTGCACCATCGCCCCGTCCCCCACGTACATCGCCACGTGGCTCGCGTCCGCGAAGTAGATGATCAGGTCCCCGGGGCGCATGTCCGACACCGCCACCCTGGGCAGCAGCCGCCACTGCTCCTGCGAGGTCCTCGGTATGCCGCGCCCCGCCGATATCCACGCCTGCTGGGTGAGCCCCGAGCAGTCGAAGGCGTACGGTCCCTCCGCGCCCCACACGTACGGGTCGCCTATCTGGTCCATCGCGTACGCCACGGCCCGTCGGCCCTGGTCGGTCCCCGCGCCGCCCTTGCCGCCCTTCAGCGCCCCGGAGCCCAGCCAGGCCGTCTGCGAGCGGGACTGCGCGTCGCGCTCCAGCTCCAGCATCCGGTCCCGGTCCTTCACCGCCAGCCGGGCCTCTATCTTCTCGGCGGCGGCGATCTGCTTCTTGACCTCCTTCTGCGCCTTCTCCTTGTTCTTGCGGTTGGCCTCCAGCTTGGTCCACTGGGTGCTCGCGTCCTTGGAGTAGGTGCGCAGGTCCTCCTGGGTGCGGCTCAGCTCGTCGATCATCGACTTGACCGCCGACTGCCCCTGCTGCATCCGCCCCGCGCCGCGCAGGAAGAGGTCGGGGTTCCCGCTGAGCATCAGCTGCGCGCTCTGCGGCACACCGCCCGTGCGGTACTGGGCACGGGCCTGCGCGCCGAGCCGGTCCTTGAGCTTGTTGATCTTCTCCTCGCCGACCACGATCGACTTGGCCAGCTTCACGATCTCGCCGGACTGCCCCTGCGCCTGGTCCTCGGCGAGGTTGTACGCGTCGGTGGCGACCGCGGCCTTCCGGTACAGGTCGTCTATCTCTCTGCGTACCTCTTCGAGGCTCTTGTCCCCGTCGCTGCCGACCCCCGGCCCCGGATCGGGCGCGGCGGACGCCTGACCCGGCAGCACCAGCACACTCAGCGCGCAGACCAGCGCTATCGCGGTCGTGACCCGGCTGCCGGTCGTGACGCGTCGGCCACCCACTCGGCCGCCCACGGCACGGCTGCTTCTACGGCGTTGGTACACGAGCTCCCCCCCCGGAACTAGTCGAATCTGATTTACCGTCAGTAACCTGGCGACCCTGCCGCGATGCTGCCACGCCTCCCGCGAAAGCGACAGAGGCGGAAACAGCATCCCCGCGCGACCCCCAGGAACCTTGCGGCCCTTCCCTGTACACCTGTCCGACGAACGAGATCGATTTCCCGTTCCCCTCATGCCCCCAACACCCCAAAAGTCCGGTGATGTTCACCGGTACGTGGCATTCCGCCCGCAGCGGCACCTGGCATTCCGCGTCCGGCGGTACGTGGCATTCCGCCCCGGTACGGGAGTTCCGCAGCCCCCTACGCCCACCCCACCGGTGCCAGCGCCTCCCACCGCACCGTGACCTCCCCCTGCCGCCACCGCCGCTCCCCGTCCGCCGGGGCATGGCCGTCCGAGGCGTGCGGCCCGGTCACCGGCCAGTCCGCCGACAGGTCCCGCACCGCCCGCACCCACCGCTGCCGCACCCCCAGCGAAGCGAACGGCGCCGCCGCCGCCCACGCCCGGTCGAAGTCCCGCAGGAACGCGTGCACCGGCTCGCCCGGCACGTTCCGGTGGATCAGCGCCTTCGGCAGCCGCTCCGCCAGGTCCGACGGCCTGTCCAGCGACGCCAGCCGCGCCGCGAACGTCACCGTCCTGGGCCCCCGCGCCCCCAGCGCCACCCACACGTGCCGCCGCCCGATCTCGTCGCAGGTCCCCTCCACCAGCAGCCCGCCCGGGGCCAGCCGCCCGCGCAACCGCTCCCAGACGGCGGCCACCTGCTCCTCGTCGTACTGTCGAAGGACGTTCGCCGCACGGATCAGCATCGGCCGCCGACCCCCGTCGAGCGGCACCTCGAACCCCCCGTGCCGAAAGGTCAGCCCCTCCCTCTCGTACGGCTTCGCCCCCGCCACCCGCGCGGGCTCGATCTCAATACCGGTCACTTCCACGGCGGGAGCGGCGGTCCGCAGCCGCCCCAGCAGTTCCACCGCCGTCCACGGCGCGGCCCCGTACCCCAGGTCGACCGCGACCGCCCCCTCCGTACGACGCAACGCCTGACCGTGGACGGCGGCGATCCACCGGTCCATACGCCGCAGCCGGTTCGGATTGGTGGTCCCCCGGGTGACGGCGCCGACGGGGCGCGAGGAAGCGGTGCGGGAGGCCATGAACGAAATCCTAAGGCGCACCGGACATACCGACCCCGACGGCAAGGACCGCGCAGGCGACCTCGACGGCAAGGTCCGCACGGGCGGCCCCGACGCCGTAGACGCGCCGATCCATCGGGCAATGTTTTGGCAAAGTGGAAATGGACCGCGACATTCCGCTGTTCTCCCCCTTCGGAAGGGCGGCACCGCCCCCCTTCGCCATGCCCGCGCAGTCGAGGAGGACCGTCGACGTGAGCCAGTACGTCTCCCGACTCACCGGCACACTGGCAGCGGCCACTCCGGCGCGCCTGCGGCTCCCCGGCTCGGCCCCCCGCAAGCCGCGCCGGATCGCCATGCTCAGCGTGCACACCTCGCCCCTGCACCAGCCCGGCACGGGCGACGCGGGCGGCATGAACGTCTACATCGTCGAGCTCGCCAAGCGCCTCGCCGCGATCAACATCGAGGTCGAGATCTTCACCCGGGCCACCACCGGCGGCCTGCCGCCCAGCGTGGAGCTGGCCCCCGGCGTCCTCGTCCGCCACATCGACGCGGGACCGTACGAGGGCCTCGCCAAGGAAGAGCTCCCCGCCCAGCTCTGCGCCTTCACCCACGGCGTCATGCAGGCGTGGGCCGGACAGCGCCCCGGCTACTACGACCTCGTCCACTCCCACTACTGGCTCTCCGGCCACGTCGGCTGGCTCGCCGCCGAACGCTGGGGCGTCCCCCTCGTCCACGCCATGCACACCATGGCCAAGGTCAAGAACGCCGCGCTCGCCGAGGGCGACACCCCCGAGCCCGCCGCCCGCGTCATCGGCGAGACCCAGATCGTCCGCGCCGCCGACCGCCTCATCGCGAACACCGAGGGGGAATTCCACGAACTGGTCCGCTTCTACGAGGCCGACCCCGGCCACGTCGCCGTCGTCCACCCCGGCGTGAACCTGGAACGCTTCCGCCCCGCCGACGGCCGCGCCGCCGCCCGCGCCCGCCTCGACCTGCCGCAGGACGCGTTCATCCCGCTCTTCGCGGGCCGCATCCAGCCCCTCAAGGCCCCCGACATCCTCCTGCGCGCGGTCGCCGTCCTCCTCGCCGAAGACCCCTCCCTGCGCGGCAAACTCGTGGTCCCCGTCGTCGGCGGCCCCAGCGGCAGCGGCATGGCCAAGCCCGAGAAGCTCCAGAAGCTCGCCGCCCGCCTCGGCATCGCCGACGTCGTCCGCTTCCGCCCGCCCGTGGGCCAGGACCGCCTCGCGGACTGGTTCCGGGCCGCCTCCGCCCTCGTCATGCCCTCGTACAGCGAGTCCTTCGGCCTGGTCGCCATCGAGGCGGAGGCCACCGGCACCCCGGTCGTGGCGGCAGCCGTGGGCGGCCTCCCCGTCGCCGTACGCGACGAACAGACCGGCTTCCTCATAGAGGGGCACGACCCGGCCGCGTACGCGCGCGCCCTGCGCCGCTTCATCGACCACCCGGAACTCGTCGACACCATGGGCGCGGCCGCCGCCCGCCACGCGCAGGCATTCGGCTGGGACACCGCCGCGTCGGCCACCGCCGACGTCTACACCGCCGCGATGCACGAACACCGCCGTCACGTACGCTCGCACCATGGCTGAGAAAGCGGCGCCGGACATACTCGAAGCGACCCTCAAGGACGCCGGCCTGGAGTGGGAGAGCCCCCAGCCGGGTTCCTACGTCGTGAAGCTCCCGGGCACCCGCAAGCTCTCCACCACGGTGTCGCTCATCATCGGCCGGCACTCCCTCTCCCTGAACGCCTTCGTGATCCGCCACCCCGACGAGAACCACGAAGCCGTCCACCGCTGGCTCCTGGAGCGCAACCTGCGCCTGTACGGGGTGAGTTACGCCATCGACTCCCTCGGCGACGTCTACCTCGCGGGAAAGCTCCCCCTCACGGCCGTCACTACCGAGGAGATCGACCGCCTCCTGGGCTCGGTCCTGGAAGCCGCCGACGGCGCCTTCAACACCCTCCTGGAGCTGGGCTTCGCGAGCGCCATCCGCAAGGAGTACGACTGGCGCGTCTCGCGCGGCGAGTCCACCCGCAACCTGGACGCCTTCACGCACCTGACGCAGCCGCGCTCCTGACCGCGCCGCGCTCCTGACCGCGCCGCGCCCCTGACCGCGCCGCGCCCCTGACCGCGCCGCGCCCCTGACGCGCGAAGGCCCGCCCGTGCCACGTATCGACGTATCGACGTATGCGCACGGACGGGCCCGGTGCCCCACGCGGCCCTACGCGGCCCTACGCGGCCGAAGCGACCTTCCCCGACCCCTGCACGGCCACCGCCCCCTCCTCCGGTACGGAGACCTGCGCGACCCCGCCGCGCTCCTCCTGCGGCAGCTTCCGCATCAGCAGCCAGTACCCGCCCGCGGCCACCATCCCGATCACCGCGCACGCACCCCACAGCCACGCGGCTCCGAACCGGTCGATGACGAAGCCCCCCAGCAGGGGCGCTGCCAGCGCCGCCACCGCCCAGGACATCGTGTACATCCCCTGGTAGCGCCCGCGCCCGTGCACCGGGGAGAGCCGCACCACGAGCCCCGTCTGGATGGGCGAGTTGATGATCTCCGCCAACGTCCACACGCACACGGTCAGCGCGTACACCCCGAGCGACCCGGCGAAGGCCGTCAGCCCGAACCCGTACCCCGCGAGCAGCGACGACACGACCAACAGCCGCCTCGGGTCCCGGTGTTCGATGAACCGCGTCACCGGGATCTGAAGCACCACGATCAGTACGCCATTGACAGCGATGGCGGCCCCGAAGTCCGAGCTGCTGAACCCGTCCGTCCCCATCGCCACCGGCAGCGCCACGTACCCCTGCTGGAAGATCAGCGCCACCAGGAACGACAGCCCCACGACGCTCATGAAGCGCCCGTCCCGCAGCACGGTGCCGAGCCCGACGCTCGCCTCGTCGGCCTTCTCCGCCGCCGTCCGCTCCGGCCGCGACTCCGGCAGCTTCACGAAGACGACGACCGCGCACGCCAGCGTCATGGCCGCCTCGATGAGGAAGCCCGCCCGATAGCTGTACTCGGCGAGGAACCCGGCCCCCGTCGAGGAGATCGCGAACCCGAGATTGATCGCCCAGAAGTTCAGCGAGAACGCCCGCACCCGGTCCTCGGGCTTCACGATGTCGGCCATCATCGCCTGCACGGCGGGCCGCGAGGCGTTGGACGCCATGCCGACCAGGAACGCGACCCCGGCAATCGCCAGCGGATGCTCCATGAACCCCAGCAGCGCCACCGAGAACGCCGTCGACGCCTGCGCGATCAGCATCGTGGGCCGCCGCCCGAGCCGGTCGGTCATCACCCCCGCCACCAACGACGAAACGACCCCGCCGAGCCCGTGCAACGCGGCCACCAGCCCCGCGTACGTCGCCGAGTACCCCCGGTCCAAGGTCAGGTACAGAGCCATGAACGTCGCGACGAAGGCACCCATCCGATTGACGAGGGTGCTCGTCCAGAGCCACCAGAACTCCCGGGGGAGCCCCGAGACGCTCTCGCGCACGGCGCGTCTCAGACCTGCTGCGGACATGCGATTCCCCCGGGGATGTAAGCGGCTCACCGAACACCCGGAACTTACGTACGCCCCCCGTGCACCCGCCAGTCAATTGACGCAGATCCTCAATCGACGAAGGTCCCCGAACCACGGTCCGTGGTCCCGCGCGGGGAGGCCGAAATGTCGATTACGCTCGTACGCATGGCCGACGCACCGTACAAGCTGATCCTCCTCCGCCACGGCGAGAGCGAATGGAACGCGAAGAACCTGTTCACCGGCTGGGTGGACGTCAACCTCACCGAGAAGGGCGAGAAGGAGGCAGTGCGCGGCGGCGAGCTGCTCACCGCCGCCGGTCTCCTCCCGGACGTGCTGCACACCTCGCTCCAGAAGCGCGCCATCCGCACCGCCCAGCTCGCGCTGGAGTCCGCGGACCGCCACTGGATCCCGGTCCACCGCAGCTGGCGCCTGAACGAGCGCCACTACGGCGCCCTCCAGGGCAAGGACAAGGCGCAGACCCTCGCCGAGTTCGGCGAGGAGCAGTTCATGCTCTGGCGCCGCTCGTACGACACCCCGCCGCCCGCCCTCGAAGACGGCACCGAGTTCTCCCAGTCGGCCGACCCCCGCTACGCCACGATCCCCTCGGAGCTGCGCCCCCGCACCGAGTGCCTCAAGGACGTCGTGGACCGGATGCTCCCGTACTGGTACGACGGCATCGTCCCGGACCTCCTCGACGGCAAGACCGTCCTGGTCGCCGCCCACGGCAACAGCCTCCGCGGCCTGGTCAAGCACCTCGACGGCATCTCCGACGAGGACATCTCCGGCCTGAACATCCCCACCGGCATCCCGCTCTACTACGAGCTCGACGCCGACTTCCAGCCCGTCACCAAGGGCGGCAAGTACCTCGACCCGGACGCGGCAGCCGCGGCCATCGAGGCGGTCAAGAACCAGGGCAAGAAGAAGTAGCCCACCAGCACACGACGAGGGGCCCCGCCTGGTGCAGGCGGGGCCCCTCCTCGTGCTCCTCGGCCGTCAGCCGCAGCAGCCGCCGCACTGGCACGGTGCGCCGGACTGGCAGCCGCAGCCGCAGCCCGAGCCGCAGCCGCACGCGCCGAGCAGCGGCAGGTGGGCCGGGGCCGGGGCTTCCTGCGGGGATTCGGTGGTGGTGGGGGTGTCGGCCATGGGATCTCCTCGGGTGTTCGATGGACCACTGGCTCGATGCCCGAAGGCACGGCAGGAGAGACGGAGAGTCTCCCCCCACCCATTGCATGCCCGATCGGCAGGCGCATCAACAGCGCGCGGAAGCACGAGAGTTGATGTGTCCTGCACGGGGCCCGCTCCGGTACGCCCGCGCCGTTACGCCTGTACGGCGTTGTCCTGCGCGGCCTGCACGTCGTCCGCGTGCTCGCCCGTCACCAGGTACACGACCCGCTTGGCGACCGACACCGCGTGGTCCGCGAAGCGCTCGTAGTAGCGGCCGAGGAGAGTGACGTCGACGGCGGTCTCGATGCCGTGCTTCCAGCGGTCGTCCATCAGGTGCTGGAAGAGCGTCCGGTGCAGGAGGTCCATCTCGTCGTCGTCCTGCTCCAGCTGGAGGGCCAGGTCGACGTCCTTGGTGATGATGACCTCCGCCGCCTTCGCCATCAGGCGCTGGGCGAGCTGCCCCATCTCCAGGAGGGTGGCGTGCAGGTCGCTCGGCACGGCCTTGGCAGGGAAGCGCAGCCGGGCCAGCTTCGCCACGTGCTGGGCGAGGTCGCCCGAGCGCTCCAGGTCCGCGCTCATGCGCAGCGAGGTGACGACGATGCGCAGGTCGGTGGCGACCGGCTGCTGGCGGGCGAGCAGGGCGATCGCGCGCGCCTCCAGGTCGTGCTGGAGGTCGTCGACCTTCTGGTCGGCGGCGATGACGCTCTCCGCGAGCTTCAGGTCGGCGTCGAGCATGGCGGTGGTGGCGCGCCCTATCGCAGAGCCGACCAGCCGGGCCATCTCGACCAGGTCCTCGCCGATCGAGTCCAGTTCCTCGTGGTACGCGTCCCGCATGGGGGTTCCTACTTCCTGAGTACGGCCGACTGCGCGCGGCGCAGCGGTGTGTTCCGGGGTCTGGCGGGGCTCCGGTCCCCACGTTCCCACCATCCGTCCGGTACGCGTCCGGTTCCGGCCGCCGAAGTGAACCAGCCCCATCCCCTTGGTGAACTCTGGGCGACGAACGTTCGAGCTGGCACCCATTCGCTTGGGGCAGTGTCAGTGACCAGGCATAACCTTGTGCACATGGACGTGAACGCGGCAGTGGCCGCAGCAGCAGCGATAGCCGGTCTGTGCACCGGCATCATCGCCATGCTGGCGTTCCGCTGGAGCGAGCGCGACCAGAAGCGCCCCACCAGGGCCGCAGTGCGCCCCGAGGTGAACGCCACGCTGCCGCCGGGAGTGGACACCGTCCTCTCCGTGCTCCGCTCCTCCGCGGTCGTACTCGACGAGAGCGACAACGTGGTGAAGGCCAGCTCGGCGGCGTACGCCCTGGGGCTGGTCCGAGGCGGAAAGCTGGCCGTCGAGCCGATGATGCACATGGCCCGCGACACCCGGAGGGACGGGGAGATACGCCAGGTCGAACTGGACCTGCCGCGCCGGGGGACCGGCCGGGGCGAGGCCCTCGCGGTGTCCGCGCGGGTGGCACCGCTCGGCTCCCGCCTGGTCCTGCTCCTGGTGGAGGACCTGACGGAGGCCCGGCGTATCGAAGCGGTACGGCGCGACTTCGTCGCGAACGTGAGCCACGAGCTGAAGACGCCGGTGGGGGCCCTGTCCCTGCTGTCGGAGGCCGTCATGGACGCCTCCGACGACCCCGAGGCGGTCACCCGCTTCGCCGGGCGCATGCAGATCGAGGCGACCCGCCTCACCTCACTGGTCCAAGAGCTCATCGACCTCTCCCGGGTGCAGAACGACGACCCGCTGGAGGACTCCGAGCCCGTACGGGTGGACGAACTGGTCGCGGAAGCCATCGACCGCAGCCGTCACACCGCGTCGACCAAACAGATCACCATGCAGGCCGGGGGGACCTCGGGCCTGCACGTCTGGGGCAACCGGGGCCAGCTCGCCGCCGCCCTCGGCAACCTCGTCGAGAACGCCGTCAACTACAGCCCCGCCCGCACCCGCGTCGGCATCTCCGCCCGCCGGGTCCCCGCCCCGGGCGGCGACCTCATAGAGATAGCCGTCACCGACCAGGGCGTCGGCATCTCCGAGAGCGACCGCGACCGCGTCTTCGAACGCTTCTACCGCGTCGACCCGGCCCGCTCCCGCGCCACCGGAGGCACCGGCCTGGGCCTCTCCATCGTCAAGCACGTGGCCGCCTCGCACGGCGGGGAGGTCACCGTCTGGAGCTCCGAGGGACAGGGCTCCACCTTCACCCTGCGGCTGCCCGAAGCGGGCTCCGTCAGGGAGGCCAGGGTGGAACACACCCCCGGCCGCCCGCTCGTCGGCCCCGGCGACGCCGACGCGGTCGAGGGCTTCGACGACGGCTTCGGCAAGGAGGGCTTCGGCAGCGAGGACTTCGACAACGCGGCCGAGGACTTCGACGACGAGGCCGAGGCTCCGGCCACCCACGGCACGTACGCGACCACCACCAAGAACCCCATCCGTGAGAACACCCCTGCCCCGGAGGTCCTTCCGTGACCCGAGTGCTCGTCGTAGAGGATGAGGAATCCTTCAGCGACGCCCTGTCCTACATGCTCCGCAAGGAGGGCTTCGAGGTCGCCGTCGCGGCCACCGGCCCCGACGGCCTCGACGAGTTCGAGCGCAACGGCGCCGACCTCGTCCTGCTCGACCTCATGCTGCCCGGCCTGCCCGGCACCGAGGTCTGCCGCCAGCTGCGCGTGCGCTCCAACGTGCCGGTCATCATGGTGACCGCCAAGGACAGCGAGATCGACAAGGTCGTCGGCCTGGAAATAGGAGCCGACGACTACGTCACGAAGCCCTTCTCCTCCCGCGAGCTGATCGCCCGCATCCGCGCGGTGCTGCGCCGTCGCGGCGAGCCGGAGGAGGTCACTCCGGCGGCCCTGGAGGCCGGTCCGGTGCGGATGGACGTGGACCGTCACGTCGTCACCGTCGGCGGCGCCAAGATCGACCTCCCGCTGAAGGAGTTCGACCTGCTGGAGATGCTGCTGCGCAACGCGGGCCGCGTGCTGACCCGTATGCAGCTCATCGACCGGGTGTGGGGCGCGGACTACGTCGGCGACACCAAGACCCTCGACGTCCACGTCAAGCGCCTGCGCGCCAAGATCGAGCCGGACCCGGGGGCGCCGCGCTACCTGGTCACCGTGCGCGGTCTGGGCTACAAGTTCGAGCCGTAAACCGCCGCGTTCTTACGTGACGTACCGCGTTCTCACGTGACGTACGCAGCCGTACGAAAGGGGCCCCGCCGGAATCGGATTCCGGCGGGGCCCCTTCGTCACGGGTGGCGGCGGTGTCAGCGACCCGCGCCGGTCGTCGCCGAGCCCGTCGGGCTGTTCTTCGCCCCGTCGTTCTTCGCGGCGTCGTTCTTGTCGGCCTTGTCGCCGTCCTTCTTGGCCGGGGTGCCCGAGGCACCCGTGGCCGGGGTGCCGGTGGCCGGGGTGCCGGTGGCGGAGCCGGTCGGCGAGCCCGTGGGGGACGTCGTGGCCGCCGGGGTGGCCGGGACCTTGTCCGGGCCGAAGCCCTCGAAGTGGCCGACGGCCGGGACGACGAACGCGCGCAGCGTCACGTCGCCGGTCTCGCTGAAGGAGAACGTGACGGGCTGGGCGTTGCCGTTCTTCGCGGCCTCGCGGCCGTTCTCCACGACGGCGGAGGCGTTGCCCTTGCCGCCGATGATCACCGAACCGCCGGCGGGGACGGTGATCGTGCCCTTGCCGCCCTTGTCGTCCTTGGCGGGGGTGAGCTTCACCGTGGCGCTGGAGTCGCCCAGCTTGACCGAGTCCAGGGTCTGCGGCTTGTCGCCGTTGTTGAAGACCGTCGCGGCGACGACCGCGGGGCCCTCGCCGACTGCGTGACCCTTGGCCTCCTCGCGGGGCTGGGTGATGACGATCGCGTTCTGGATCTTGATCTTGCCGTTGTCGACGGAGATCGCGGCGTTGTCCGGCTTGACTTGCAGCGTCTGTGCGTCGTTGCCGGCGCCACATGCGGCGAGCGTGACGATCGAGAACGCGAGGGCGGTGGCGGCGAGGGTGCCGCGTCGAAGGCTGCGGCTCACGGGCGCGGCAACTCCTAGGACGTTACGGACGGGGGGACTTAACTGCGGCTTAGGTTATCGACTCGCCGACCTGGGCCCGCACCCGACCCGCCCCACCGCGCCCCCGGTGCTCCCCGGGAGGTGCCGGACCGGAACGTGCGGGGTGCTCCGGCACGCCTGGCGGAATTCGCGCCGGAGCATTGGCGCGATATTGACGGCCGAATGGGAGAGTGCCGCGCGAGAGGGTCCGCAGAATTGATCACGCGGGCGATCAAGCAGCCGATCAAGCACGCGATCAAGAGGGCCATCAAGGGTGACCGTGATCAATTCGGGATTGGCGGGGATTGCCGCCGTACGAGTGATCGATCTCCGAACGGAGTAGACGAAGTTCACCTCGTGGAACCCGGCAAAACGGGACGTTCGGGCCCTGTCTGGGACTCTGTGGTGCGTGTAACGTACGCGTTTCTCTTCCCCCGCAGAGCCGCTCCCACCTGCGAATACCGTCTTCCGGAAGCCCTCCGCAGCACGTTCCTGTTGCAGTTGTCAAGCCCCGAGATATGCCCTGACCTGCGGAAACGCCATTCAGAACAAGCAGTTTCCGTGTTACTCTGGATAGCCACGGAAGGGGTACCTGTCACATGACGTTCAAGGTTGGCGACACCGTGGTCTATCCCCATCACGGGGCCGCGCTGATCGAGGCCATTGAGACTCGCCAGATCAAAGGCGTGGACAAGACCTACTTGGTGCTCAAGGTCGCCCAGGGCGACTTGACGGTTCGTGTGCCTGCGGACAATGCGGAGTTCGTCGGTGTACGCGATGTGGTCGGCCAGGACGGGCTGGACCGGGTCTTCGAGGTGCTGCGCGCGCCGTATGCGGAAGAGCCGACGAACTGGTCCCGTCGTTACAAGGCAAATCTGGAGAAGCTCGCTTCTGGCGACGTCATCAAGGTCGCCGAGGTAGTGCGCGACCTGTGGCGTCGTGAGCGCGAGCGTGGTCTCTCCGCCGGCGAGAAGCGCATGCTCGCGAAGGCGCGCCAGATTCTGGTGAGCGAGCTGGCCCTCGCGGAGAACACCAATGAGGACAAGGCCGAGGCCCTGCTGGACGAGGTTCTCGCGTCGTAACCGTTCACGCGTCGTCGCTGGTCTGGTGGCGCGTGCGTTGATGGTGTGAGCAATGCCGTGGTGCCCGGCGACCGACTGTGTCCGCAGTCGGCCGTTGGACACCGCGGCATTCTTCTTTTCTACGTCCCCTGCGTCTGATCCCGCATGCGGTTTTTCGCGAGGCCGGTGTGCCACCCCGTCCGACTGTCACGGAAGGGTCCGGTCAGGGCGGTGCGCCCGGCTCGCTGTGGCCATACCCATGTGGGGCGAGGCGACAAACCTCCGGAGTAGTCCATGACAGTCGAACACCCCTCTGCGCCTGCGGAGCACCCCTCCGAGAGCCCCCCGGGGAGCCCTTCCCAGGCCCCGGGCCGCACCGCCGCCGTGATCCCGGCCGCCGGTCGCGGCGTACGGCTCGGCCCCGGCGCGCCCAAGGCGCTGCGCACCCTCAACGGCACCCCGATGCTGGTCCACGCCGTACGCGCGATGGCCGCTTCCCGGTATGTGTCGCTGGTCGTCGTGGTGGCCCCCTCGGACGGCGAGACCGAGGTCAAGGGCATGCTCGACGAGTACGAGCACGCGCTGCCCGAACGCACCGAGTTCCTGGTCGTGCCCGGCGGCGACACCCGCCAGGAGTCCGTGAAGCGGGGCCTGGACGCACTGCCCGACGACATCACCGCCGTACTGGTGCACGACGCGGCACGTCCGCTCGTCCCGGTGGACACCGTGGACGCGGTCGTCGAAGCGGTACGGGCCGGAGCGCCCGCCGTGGTGCCCGCGCTGCCGCTCGCCGACACCGTCAAGCAGGTCGAGCCGCAGCCGGGCGGGGTGCCGGAGCCGGTCGTCGCGACGCCCGAGCGGGCGCTGCTGCGGGCCGTGCAGACGCCGCAGGGCTTCGAGCGGGCCACGCTGGTGCGCGCGCACGAGACCGTACCGGCGACGGGTGAAGGGGCCACGGACTGCGCCGGTATGGTCGAGCGGCTCGGACAGCCGGTCGTGGTGGTCCCCGGGCACGAAGAGGCGTTCAAGGTGACCCGGCCGCTGGACCTGGTGCTGGCCGAGGCGGTACTCGCACGGAGGAGGGCCAATGACGGCTTCTGAGAAGACCCCTGCCCCTGTCATTCCGCTGGTCGGGATCGGGACCGACATCCACGCCTTCGAGCGCGGGCGCGAGCTGTGGTGCGCTGGGCTGCACTGGCCGGACGAGGAGTTCGGTCTCGCCGGGCACTCGGACGCCGACGTCGTGGCGCACGCGGCGTGCGACGCGCTGTTCTCGGCGGCCGGGGTCGGCGACCTCGGGGCGCACTTCGGGACGGGGCGGCCCCAGTGGGCCGGGGCGTCCGGGGTGACGCTGCTGACCGAGGCGGCACGGATCGTACGGGCCGAGGGCTTCGAGATCGGGAACGTGGCCGTGCAGGTCGTCGGCGTACGGCCGAAGGTCGGCAAGCGGCGCGAAGAGGCCCAGAAGGTGCTGAGCGCGGCGGTCGGGGCACCGGTGTCGGTGTCCGGGACGACGAGCGACGGCCTCGGGCTCACGGGCCGGGCGGAGGGGCTGGCGGCGATCGCCACCGCCCTGGTCTACCGGGCCCGAGGCTCAGCCGGGGCCTGAGGCGTACCGAGTCCGAGATCTGCCGGGGCCGGAGGTGGGGCCGGGGTGGGGCCGAGGTTCTGCCGGGCACTCCTCGCGCGCTGCCTCCGCCATGGGGAGCGGGCGGCGGGGTAGACGTAAGGGGCAAGCCTCCACTCGTACCCCCGGAAGGAAACGAAACGCCGTGACCGCCGCACTCAGCGATGACCTCAAGGCCCTCCTCGACACCCCCGTCTTCATCACCGTCGCCACCATCCAGCCCGACGGCAGCCCCCAGGTCTCGCCGGTCTGGGTGAAGCGGGACGGGGACGACGTGCTGTTCTCCACCACGCTCGGGCGGCAGAAGGAGAAGAACCTGCGCCGTGACCCGCGCGTCACCGTGCTGCTCCAGCCCTTCGACGCCCCGTACTCGTACGCGGAGATCCGGGGGACCGCCGAGATGACGACGGAGGGCGGGCAGGAGCTGATCGACGAGCTGGCGGTGAAGTACACGGGGAAGAAGTACGCCGAGTTCAACCCGACCTCGGTGAACGACACCGAGCGCGTCGTCGTCCGCGTCACGGCCCGGAAGGTCGTCGGCAGCATCTGAGCGGCGGGTCACCCGAGGGCCGCCCGTATCCCGCCCGTTCCGGTGCGGGGTACGGGCCCGTTTCACGTGAAACAATCAGTACCCTTGTGGGGTGACTATTCGCCTGTACGACACCAGCGCCCGGCAGACGCGTGACTTCACCCCGCTCGTCCCGGGCTGTGTCTCGATCTACCTGTGTGGCGCTACCGTGCAGGCCGCCCCGCACATCGGACACATCCGGTCGGGACTGAACTTCGACATCATGCAGCGGTGGTTCCGCCACCGAGGCTACGACGTCACCTTCATCCGCAACGTGACGGACATCGACGACAAGATCATCACGAAGTCGGCCGACCAGGGCCGCCCGTGGTGGTCGATCGGCTACGAGAACGAGCGCGCTTTCAACTCCGGCTACGACGCACTGGGTTGCCTCCCGCCCACGTACGAGCCCCGCGCCACGGGCCACATCACCGAGATGGTCGAGATGATGCGCGGACTCATCGCGCGCGGGCACGCGTACGAGGCCGACGGGAACGTCTACTTCGACGTGCGGTCGTACGAGGGCTACCTCGCGCTGTCGAACCAGGAGCTGGACAACCTCCTCCAGCCCTCCGGCGAGGGCGAGACCGGCAAGCGCGACCCGCGCGACTTCGCCATGTGGAAGTCCGCCAAGCCCGGCGAGCCGTCCTGGGAGACCCCCTGGGGCCGAGGGCGTCCCGGCTGGCACCTGGAGTGCTCGGCCATGGCGCACAAGTACCTCGGCAGGGCCTTCGACATCCACGGCGGCGGGATCGACCTGATCTTCCCGCACCACGAGAACGAGATCGCCCAGGCCAAGGCGTTCGGCGACGACTTCGCGAACTTCTGGGTGCACAACCACTGGGTCACCATGGCCAACGAGAAGATGTCGAAGTCCCTCGGGAACTCGGTCCTCGTCAGCGAGATGGTCAAGGCGTGGCGGCCCATCGTGCTGCGCTACTACCTCGGCACCCCGCACTACCGCTCCGCGATCGAGTACAGCGAGGACGCCCTGCGCGAGGCGGAGTCCGCCTTCGCCCGCATCGAGGGCTTCGTCCAGCGGGTCGTGGAGAAGGCGGGGCACGTGGAGCCCGCCGCCGAGGTGCCGCCCGCGTTCGCCGAGGCCATGGACGACGACCTCGGCGTCCCGCAGGCCCTGGCGATCATCCACACCACCGTCCGGCAGGGGAACTCCGCCCTCGCCGCCGACGACAAGGAAGCCGCGGTCGCCAGGCTGACCGAGGTCCGTGCCATGCTCGGGGTACTGGGTCTCGACCCGCTCGACCCGCACTGGGCCGGTGAGTCGGACCGGGGCGAGGACCTCCACGGCGTCGTGGACACCCTCGTACGGCTCGTACTCGACCAGCGTCAGTCCGCGCGCGAGCGCAAGGACTGGGCGGCGGCCGACGCCATCCGCGACCAGCTTCAGCAGTCCGGGCTGGTCATCGAGGACAGCCCGTCCGGACCGAGGTGGACGCTCGGGCCCCGCTAGGGGCTTGGTCAGCAGGGCCCGGACCAGGGCCTTCCGATGTGCCGCCCGGAGCCCCGGGCGGCACACTTCATTTACGTACGTAGACGATCTGCATCACCATGTGGATCGCCGGATCCACAGGAAACAGGTAGTCATGGCCGGCAACAGCCAACGCAGGAACCGCCGCACGACCAACAAGAAGGGCATGCAGGTCGGCAGCGGCGGCCAGCGCCGCAAGGGGCTTGAGGGCAGGGGCCCGACCCCGAAGGCGGAGGACCGCAAGAAGCACAAGGCGAACCGTCTCGCCACCGCCAAGGCCAAGCACGCCCAGACGCGCCGCCCCGCGCCGCGCCGCGGCGGTGCCAAGGGCACGTCCGAGATGGTCGTCGGCCGCAACCCGGTGTACGAGGCCCTGCGCGACGGCGTTCCCGCGATCACGCTGTACGTGCAGCAGTACATCGACAACGACGAGCGGGTCCGCGACATCCTCCAGCTCGCCGGTGAGCGCGGCAAGATCCACCTGATGGAAGCCCCGCGCGCCGAGCTGGACCGGATGACCAACGGCCTCAACCACCAGGGCATCGTCCTCCAGGTCCCGCCGTACGAGTACGCGCACCCCCAGGACCTCCTCGACGCCGCGCACGACAAGAACGAGCAGGCGCTGATCGTCGCCCTCGACGGCGTGACCGACCCGCGCAACCTCGGCGCGATCATCCGCTCCACCAACGCCTTCGGCGGCCACGGCGTGGTCGTGCCCGAGCGGCGCGCGGCGGGCATGAACGCCGGTGCGTGGAAGTCCTCCGCCGGTACGGCCGCCCGTACGCCCGTCTCGCGCGTCACCAACCTGACCCGCGCGCTGGAGGAGTACAAGAAGGCCGGAGTCACCATCGTCGGCCTCGCCGCCGACGGCGAGCACAAGGTCGAGGACCTGGAGCAGCTCGCCGGTCCCGTCGTCATCGTCATCGGCGGCGAGGGCAAGGGCCTGGGTCGCCTCGTCGGCGAGACCTGCGACTACCGGGTGCGGATCTCGATGCCCGGCGGCGCCGAGTCGCTGAACGCCGGTGTCGCGGCCGGGATCGTCCTGTACGAAACGGCGCGCCGCCGGAAGTAGCACGTCCGCTTGCGCTGAAGGGCCCCGGATCTGATCCGGGGCCCACGGGCCTGCCCGGCGGATCAGGCCGCACAGGAGTGCCCTGGACTGTTCAACGCCCCGAGCGGGGTCTGGTGCGTGCAGCTGCAAGGCGGAGGATTGAGGCGACGCGGAGCGTCGTCGAGTGACGACAACGCGGCAGATGTGCGTGCCAGGGCACGCGACCGCAGCAGGATCCGCCGGGCAGGCCCGAACGTCTACCCTGTGTTGACCTGCGGTGTCGGCGAGAACGTGCCGGTTTGACGGGTCTCGGACAGATCAGGGGCGTCAAGGCAGTGTCCTAAACACACATCACTCGGTTAGATGAGTGTGGACACCAGAACACCCGGGTTCGACGATCAGCCCGCACTGAGCATGGTCAAGGTGCCCTGCGACCCGGCGCAGGTCATCGTCAACCACGCCAGCTTCCGCGTGCAGCTCGCCCCGAGCCAGAGCGCGCGCCCCACCGTGGTGCGGGGTGCTCTGGACGACCGGACGGCGATGATCCCCGTGCTGAGCGGGGCGGGCGCGGCGGTCGGGGCCGCAGCAGGAGCGATGGGCGCGGCCGGACGCCGTCGGGCGCCCGTCGTGTGGACGGGCAGGTCCGAGCCGGGCGACCCCGGCGCCGGCGGACTCCTCCAGGCCGTGCGCAACTCGACCGCGACCCGTACCGCCGGCCCCCCACCGGGCCTCGCCGACGACCTCGACGCCGGGGCGACCCAGCTCATCCCGCGCATCGGGCCACCGGGCGGGGGAACCGACGACACCATGCAGACCCCGGCCGTCCAGGGTGGCGAACCCACCCGGATGCTGCCCCGCATGCGGCAGGCCGAGGGCGCGTACGACACGTACGAGAGCGACCAACTCCCGTACGAGGAAGAGGAGCCGGAGTCCAACGAGCGCGGTGACGGGCGCTCGCGGCACTCCTTCTACCCCGACCGGCGGATGAACCTCGGCGTGGTGCTGCTGCCGCTGAGGGTCTTCCTCGGCTTCATCTCCATCTACGCGGGCATGGGCAAGCTCTGCGACCCCGTCTTCTTCGACGGCGGCGAGCGCGGCTCCATGGTCAAGTGGCTCAACTCGCTGCACCCGTGGCCGCTCGCCGAGCCGCTGCGGGACCTCGGCCTCCAGCACCCGGTCGGTGCCGGGCTCACCGTGGCGTTCCTCCAGGTCATCGTGGGCGTACTCACGATCCTGGGCCTGTGGCAGCGAGTCGCGGCGGTCGTCGGGACGCTGCTGTCGGCGGCGCTGCTGCTGACGGTCAGCTGGAAGAGCGTCCCCGCGTACGACGCGCCGGACATCATCTACCTCGCCGCCTGGTCGCCGCTGATCATCGCCGGTGCGCCGGTGTACTCGATGGACTCCCGGCTCGCGGGCGAGGCATGGCGGACGCTGGGCCCGCGCAGCGAGATGTGGGAGCTGCGGCGGCGCGTGCTGCGGCGAGGCTTCCTGATGGTGACGCTGGTCGTCGGCCTGACGCTGCTGGTCGGTTCGGTGCTCGGCGGGGCGGTCCGCTCGGCCGAGGTCGTCGTACCCGGCCCCGAGGACGACCCGGCGAACCACCTGCCCGGCCGCCCGCTCCCCAAGGAGCCGGGCGCCGCCCAGCGCACCCCGCAGGGCCCCCAGCGCAAGGCGCCGAAGCCCTCCGCGAGCGCTTCGGTGTCCCCGTCGGCGAAGCCCAGCACCTCGGCGGGGCCGCGTGCCACGGCGACGGCGGGCGCGACCGCCGGGCCGAGCCAGACGCAGGGCTCCACGGGCCGTAGGCCCACCCGCGACACCCCTCCGGCGACGACCTCGGCGGGCCCCTCGGCGACAGCGGGCCCCTCGTCCGGCCGAGGCTCATCGGGCGGCAGCGGCGGTGGCGGGAACGGCGGGTCCAGCTCCGGCGGGAGCGGGTCGGGAGGCTCCTCCGGCGGCTCGGACGGCGGCAGCTCGGGCGGGTCCGGCAGCGACAAGGTGATCGGCGGACTGCTCGGCTAGCGACGGGACACGCACGCACACGCGTCCCGTGTGGGAGAGGGGCCCGGCACCACATCTGGTGCCGGGCCCCTCCGTCGTACGTACGCGTCCCGTGTGCACGGGGACTTCCGTACTTCCGTCAACGCAATTGCGCGGCGAGCTCCTTGGCGGCCTCGGTGAGGTCCTTGGCGGTGTCGATGGCCCGCCAGTACGCGCCCTGGGGGAGCGGGTACCCGGCCAGGCTGCGGGAGCGGGCGAGGCGGGGGAACGTGGTGCGCTCGTGGTCGCCGAGGTCGGGCAGGAGGTCCGCGAAGGCGGCGGAGAAGACGTACACGCCGGCGTTGATGAGGTACGGGGACGGCGGGGACTCGATGAAGTCCGTGACGTTGCCGAAGGTGTCCGTCTCGACGGCGCCCCACGGGATGCGGGGGCGGGCCAGGGCGAGGGTGGCGGTCGCGTCGCGCTCGGCGTGGAAGGCGGCCATCTCGCGCAGCGAGAAGCGGGTCCAGATGTCGCCGTTCGTGGCGTACCAGGGCTGATCGGGGTGGGGCAGGTGCTTGGCGGCGTACTTCAGGCCGCCGCCCCGGCCCAGCGGCTCCGTCTCGACAACCGTCGTGACGCGCAAGGGGAGTTCGGACGCCTGTTCGGCGAGCCAGTCCTGGAGGACTTCCGCGAGGTGGCCGCAGGAGACGACGGCGTCAGTGACGCCCTCGGAGGCGAGCCAGGAAAGCTGATGGCCGATGATCGGAGTCCCGGTTCCGGGAATCTCGACCATCGGCTTGGGGCGGTCGTCGGTGTACGGACGCAGTCGCGACCCCTGGCCACCGGCCAGGACAACGGCCTGTGTCGGCATCGCGGGCGTCGCGGAAATGGGGGTGGTCATGCAGGGGACGATACGCGGCGCGGATCGTGCCGCCTTCGGGGGGCAGGGCTGTCAGCTCTGTCAGTCGGCGTACGGGTATCCGTCAATCCGTGGGCAGTGGTGGTCAGTTGTGGTGGTTCGCGACGCCGGACGCGAAGGACGTGTCACAGACGGGCCGCGAGTACGACTGGGCGCGGGTGGGGCCGTAGTGCGTGACGGCGGCGCGGCCGAGGGCACGGGCGATGTTCATGCAGTGCTTGGCGAGGGAGGGGCGGCGCTCGACCTCGCGCTGAAGGTGCGTGAGGGCGGTGCCGGGGTCCTTCTCCTGAAGCTCCACCAGGAGCCGGTCGCGCAGAATATCCTGCGGGGCACGGGACTTGGCCTTGGTGGAGACGTCCTCTGCGGATGCGGTGAGCATCTGGGACTCGGGAGTGCCGGCCACCCACGGAACGCGGGTGACGGCCAGGGTCCCGGAGAGCACCAGGACGACGGGCAGGACGAGGGCGAGAGTTCGGCCGATGCGGCGGGCTGAGTGGGTCACGCGAGTGAGCGTAGCGGCAGGTGACGATATGGCGACATTGAGTCACCCTCACGGGGGATGGTTCGATGCTCCTTTTCGAATGTGATGTTGACGCACGGAGATCGAAAACTCCCCGTGCGCCGGGGTATTTGACGAAGCCGCGCATAAACCGACGCGCTTGGTGAAGCGCATTCCGTGGACGGCGCAGGCGGAGTGGACGGCACAGACGGCACAGGCAGAAGGGCCCCGCACCGAAGTGCGGGGCCCTTCCGTGTGCTTGCCGGACAGCCCGCCGGGAGCCGGAGCCTGTCGGCGGTCAGTCGCTGAGGCGCTCGCCGGTCTTCGTCGAGAAGACGTGCAGCTCGCCCGGGCGCGGGACGACGTGCAGCTCGGTGCCCTTGTCCGGGACGGCGCGGCCGTTCACGCGGACGACGAGGTCCTTGTGCTCGCCGCCGACCTCGGCGGAGCCGTACACGTAACCGTCGGCGCCGAGCTCCTCGACGACGTTGACGGAGACGGCCAGACCGGCCGGGGCGTCGTTGGTGTCCTTGGACAGCGTCTTCGCGACCTCGCCGCCGTGCTCGACGATGTCGAAGTGCTCGGGGCGGACGCCGACGGTGACGGTGGTGTCGCCCTTGTCGGCGGCGGCGCTGAGCGCCTCACGGCTGACCGGGACGACGCTGTTGCCGAACTTCACGCCGCCGTCGGTGATCGGGACCTCGACCAGGTTCATGGCCGGGGAGCCGATGAATCCGGCGACGAAGAGGTTGTTGGGCCGGTCGTACATGTTGCGCGGCGAGTCGACCTGCTGGAGCAGACCGTCCTTGAGGACCGCGACCCGGTCGCCCATGGTCATGGCCTCGACCTGGTCGTGGGTGACGTACACGGTCGTGATGCCCAGGCGGCGCTGGAGGCTCGCGATCTGCGTACGGGTCGAGACGCGGAGCTTGGCGTCAAGGTTCGACAGCGGCTCGTCCATGAGGAAGACCTGCGGCTCACGCACGATGGCGCGACCCATGGCGACACGCTGGCGCTGACCGCCGGAGAGGGCCTTGGGCTTGCGGTCGAGGTACTCGGTGAGGTCGAGGATCTTGGCGGCCTCTTCGACCTTCTTGCGGATCTCGGCCTTGTTCACGCCCGCGATCTTCAGGGCGAAGCCCATGTTGTCCGCGACGGACATGTGCGGGTAGAGCGCGTAGTTCTGGAACACCATGGCGATGTCCCGGTCCTTCGGCGGCAGGTGCGTGACGTCGCGGTCGCCGATGCGGATCGCACCGCCGTTGACGTCCTCCAGACCCGCGAGCATGCGCAGGGAGGTCGACTTTCCGCAGCCGGACGGGCCGACGAGGACGAGGAACTCGCCGTCCGCGATGTCGATCTCCAGCTGGTCCACGGCGGGCTTGGTGGAGCCCGGGTAGATGCGGGTGGCCTTGTCGAACGTGACTGTCGCCATGGTGATGCGTCTCCTTCACCGGCAGGAACGTGCCGGACGATCCGAGTAAGGGAGTGAAGTGGTCTGGTCCAATGTGTGGACCAGGGGTGACGCTACCTGGGCGGGTGGGTTCTGTCAGTAGTTCGCGAGGAGGGAAAGTTCGGGGACTGGCTGGTGGGCAGAGTCCTCCACTTTTGACCGTGCGCTGAGGTGGGCAGAGCACCGCACTTTTGACCCGCTGGTGCGAGGGCAGAGCAGTTGCCTTTTGGCCTGCGTACGCAGCACTTCCTGCTTCACTACCCGCTGCCGACCGAGCACGGTCCTCAAGAACCGCACCCCACCGGTCTTACATGGGCTCCACAGGCATGACGGCCGACGGCCCGTCGGTCCGGTACAGCATGTACATCAAGCGGCCAGCGGTACCTCCGGCAGTTCGGAGGCGCGGATCACAGGTGGCGGGGTCCGTGCCGGAGGCAGAGCCTCGGCCACCAGCCCGTACAGCCGCATCCCCTCCTCGCGGAGGTTCTGCGCCGCGTTCACGTCCCGATCGTGCACCGCGCCGCAACTGCCGCACGTCCATTTCCGTACGGAGAGATCCAGGCGCTCCCCCTTCACGTGGCAGGACGAGCAACGTCGTGTCGACGGGAAGTAGCGGTCGACGATGACGAGCGTCCGTCCGTACCACTCGCACTTGTAGCGGAGCTGCTTCAGGAGCTCGCCCCATGAGGCATCGAGGATCGACTGGTTCAGCTTCGCTTTTCGTCTGCGACCCGGGCCGGTGGCCGTCCGCAGCAGGTTCATGACGGCCAGGTCTTCCACCACGAGCACTTGGTTCTCGCGCACGAGGCGGGTGGTGAGCTGGTCCAGCATGTCCCTGCGGACGTCGCTGATCAGGGCGTACAGGCGGGCGATCTCCTGGCGTGCCTTTTCGCGGTTCGCCGATCCCCTCTTCTTGCGGTGCAGCTCGCGCTGCGCCTTGGCGAGCTTCTTCTCGTACTTCCGGAGCAGACGGGGATGGTCCAGCTTCTCGCCGTCGTCGAGCGTGACGAGGGTGGCCAGGCCGAGGTCGATGCCGACCGCCTTCGGGGCGTGGGTGCCCGGCAGGAAGACGGGAGGGAGGGGCTCGATGTGTTCCTCGACCAATACGGAGAGGAAGAAGCGGCCCGCGCGGTCCCGGGTCATGGTGAGCTTCACGGGCGTGGTGCCTGCGGGGAGCGGGCGGGACCAGCGGATGTCGAGGGGGTCGGTCTGCTTGGCGAGGGCGATCAGGCCGGTGCCAGGCTTCTCGG
Organism: Streptomyces sp. NBC_00237; assembly: GCF_026342435.1. NCBI lineage: Bacteria > Bacillati > Actinomycetota > Actinomycetes > Kitasatosporales > Streptomycetaceae > Streptomyces > Streptomyces sp. NBC_00237. The sequence goes on from NZ_JAPEMT010000001.1 coordinate 654,606, forward strand.
GGTCCTCGAACCAGCGGAAGCCGGTGCGTACGTACGTTGCAGAGTCGCGGGAGCGGCCCTTCTTCTTGCGTTGTGGGTAATTCGCCCCTCCCTTGAAGAAGCGGGTGAAGGCGCTTTCGAGGTGGCGGAGGGACTGCTGGAGGACGGTCGAGGAGACGTTCTGGAGCCAGTACGTCTCGCGGGCCTGACGCCAGCCGGTGAGCGCGCGGCAGGTCTCGGCGAAGCCGACTGAGACCTGGTGGTCGCGCCAGGCGTTGGCGCGCAGTGTCAGGCCCTCGTTGTAGACCCAGCGGCAGGCGCCGAAGGTCTCGACGAGCTGTTCTGCCTGGTCCGGGGTCGGGTAGCAGCGGTAGCGGTAGACGCGCTGGTGGGTGCCGGGTTCCTTGGCGCGGCGCTTCATGGGGGTGGCGGGGCGCTGGTGGTGCTTGCTCTGGTCGGGGATGCGCAGGGCTTCGCGCTTGATGCGCTTGGCCTCGGCGCCGGTGACGCGGGGAGGGAGCGGTTGCTCGGGTGCCTTGGTCACGTCCCCTCCCTCGCTTCGTCGCGTTGTCCGATTGTCGGAACAGCGATTCAGTGCGTTCAACGAACGGGTGGTCGGGCGGGTTACGGGGGCGGGGGAAAGTTCGTGGATCAGCACGGGGGCCGCTGTGTAAAGTGAGAGTGCTTGTGCGCGCGATTCGCGGTGTGAGCAGCGCCGCCTTAGCTCAATTGGCAGAGCACCAACCTTGTAAGTTGGATGTCGTCGGTTCGATTCCGACAGGCGGCTCCACGAAACATCTGTCCCGGACCCCCAGGGTCCGGGACACTTGCGTTTCCGGGACAGTACGGGGGTCCGGGCGGCGTTCCCTGGCCCCGTGTGGGGGAGGGCAGCGGGATGAGTCGTCGGTCGAGTGGGCTGATCGGCACCTGGGCGGAGGCGCAGCGGCAGCAGCAGCGCCGGATGGAGGCCCAGCAGCGGGCTCAGGTTCAGCAGCAGCGTGCGTACGAGCGGGAGAGGGCGCGGGCGGACCGGCAGCAGCAGGCGGCGTACCGGCAGCTTCGTGAGGCGGAGGCGCGGCGGCGTACGGAAGAGCTGGGTGCTGAGGTGGCCCGGTTGGAGGGGTTGCTTGCTGCGGGGTGTCGGGCGGTTCCGTTCCGGGTGGGTGCGTTGGTGCGGTCGGAGGTGTTGGAGCCTTTTGCGCCGGGGCAGTTGGCGGTGCCGGTGGTGATGCCGGATCCCGCGCGGTATCAGGCGCAGGGTGGTGGGTGGACCGCTGCGCGTCGGGCGCAGGCGCAGGAGGAGGCGCGGGCCCGGTTCGAGCGGGACTGGCATGCGGCGCAGGCGGCGGAGGCGCAGCGGCAGCGGCAGTTGGCGGGGTATCGGCAGCAGTACGACGCGTGGGCGGCGGCTCGGTTGGCGGAGGTGCGTGGGCACAACGCGGGGATTGCCGGGATGGCGGATGCGTTGCGTGCGGGTGAGCCGGAGACGGTGGTGGAGTTCTTTTCGGCGGCGTTGTACGCGTCGGCGGCGTGGCCGGAGGGGTTTCCGCGGCGGGTGTCGGGTGCGTTCGACCGGGGTGGGCGTCAGCTGGTGCTGAATTGGGAGCTGCCGGGGTTCGAGGTGGTTCCTGGGGTGAAGTCGGTGCGTTTTGTGGCGAGTGCTGATGAGGAGCGGGAGTCCGCGCGTCCGATGACGCAGCGCAAGGCGTTGTATCGGAGTGTGTTGGCGCAGTGTGTGTTGTTGGCGTTGCGGGATGTGTTTGTGGCGGATGAGTTCGGGGCGTTGGACTCGGTGGTGTTGAACGGGTTCGTTGATGGTCTGGATCCGGTGACGGGGCAGCCGGCTGAGGTTTTTCTGAGCACGGTGATGGTGGAGAAGGCTGCTTTTGGGGCGTTGAATCTGGAGTTCGTGGCGGCGGTGGACTGTCTGGTGGAGGGGTTGCGGGGGCAGTTGTCGGCGCGGCCGGATCAGCGGGTGGCGGTGCGGCCGGGGCGGTTGCCGGAGCAGGTGGGGTCGGGGGTGGTGTCGCACGGGGCGGATGGTGAGCCGGATTTGCTGGAGATGGATCCGGTGGAGTTCGAGGGGTTGGTCGCTGAGTTGTTCCGGGCTCGGGGGATGCAGGCGGTGATGACGCAGCGGTCGAATGATGGCGGGGTGGATGTGGATGCGTTGGATCCGGATCCGATCAGTGGCGGGAAGATCATTGTTCAGGTGAAGCGGTATCGGAACACGGTGCCGCCGAGTGCGGTGCGTGATCTGTTTGGGACGGTGCAGGGGGCGGGGGCGAACAAGGGTGTTCTGGTGACGACGTCGGGGTTCGGGCCGGGGTCGTACACGTTTGCTCAGGGGAAGCCGTTGACGTTGGTGTCGGGGACGGAGTTGGTGGATCTGCTGCATCGGTGTGGTTTGCGCGGCAGGTTGGGTGGTGCGGGTGCGGGTGCGGTGGCGCCGGTTCCCTCGCCCAGGGAGCCGGGCGATGCGAGTGGTTCCGACGACTTCAACGTGTTGGGTATGACGTGGGCGGGGGCCGTGGCGCTGGACGTCTGTGCGTTGGTGTGCACGGGTGGTCGGGTGTTGGGGGAGGAGTACTTCGTCTTCTTCAACAATTCCCGGACGCCGGACGGTGCTGTGTGCATGGTTCCGGGTGTGGCGGGTGATCGGGCTGCTGTGCGGGTGGCGTTCGACGGGTTGCCGAGGGGGGCGGACCGCCTCGTTCTGGTGGCGTCCGTGGATGTCGAGACGAATCCGGGTGCCGACTTGTCGGGTTTCACGGATGCGAGTGTGTTGTTGCGGGATGTGTCGGGTGCTGAGCTGGGCAGGCTGCCGGTGGCGGATGGGAGGCCGGGGGAGACGGCTCTGGTGTTGGGGTCCTTCCGGCGGCGTAGCAGTGGCGACTGGGATTTCGTTGCCGGTGGGAAGGGGTATCGGGGCGGTCTGGGTGAATTGATCGAGGATCACGGGGTCGAGGTCGAGTAGGTCGGTGATGGGTGGGCCTGGCGGGGGTGGGTCCGCCAGGCCCGGAGGCGCCGGCGGTCAGCGGCCCGCGACGCGGTCGGCCCAGCGGGCGATGGGGTGGGTGGTGGTCGTGTGGCCGGTCAGTTCGCGGCGGTCGGCTTCGCGGTAGGCGGCGTACATGCCCTGGACGCCGAGCCAGCGGAAGGGTTCGGGCTCCCACTTGCGGACCTTGTGGTTGACCCAGGGGAGGGTGGTGAGGTCGGTGGCGCCGCCTTCGCCGGAGTCCTGGAGGAAGAGGTCGCGCAGCGTGCGGGCGGCGAGGTTGGTGGTGGCGACGCCGGAGCCCACGTAGCCGCCCGCCCAGCCGAGGCCGGTGGAGCGGTCCAGGGTGACGGTGGAGCACCAGTCGCGGGGGACGCCGAGGACGCCGGACCAGGCGTGGGCGATGCCGGTGCCCGCGAGGGTGGGGAAGAAGCGGACCAGGATGTCGCGCAGGGCGGCGACGGTGGCGGGCTGGGTGCGGCCGTCGTTGTCGGTGCGGGAGCCGAAGCGGTAGGGGACGCCCCGGCCGCCGATGGCGATGCGGTCGTCGGCGGTGCGCTGGGCGTACATGTACGCGTGGGCCATGTCGCCGAGGTTCTCGCGGCCGTCCCAGCCGATGGTCTCCCAGAGGGTGGAGGGGATGGGGTCGGTGACGATCATGGAGCTGTTCATGGGGAGCCAGTCGCGCTTCTGGCCCTTGAGGTTCGGGGTGAAGCCCTCGGTGCAGCGCAGGATGTACGGGGCGCGGACCGTGCCGTAGGGGGTGTGGGCGTGCTTCGGGGTGATCTCGGTGACGGGGGTCGACTCGTGGAGGGTGACCCCGAGCGCCTCGACCGTGTCGGCGAGGCCCTTGACGAGCTTGGCCGGGTGCAGGCGGGCGCCGTGCGGGGTCCAGGTGGAGCCGACGGCTCCGGCGACGCGGATGCGGGCGGCGGTGTCGCGGGCGCCGAGGAGGATCCGGTCCTTCTCACCGAAGGCGAGTTCGGTGGCGTGGAAGGAGCGGAGGCGGCTGAACTGGGCGGGGGTGTAGGCGACTTCGAGGACGCCGCCCTGGTGGATGTCGGCGTCGATTCCCTCGGCTGCGGCGGTGGTGACGACTTCGGTGACGGTGTCGTTCATGGCGTGCTGGAGGCGGGTGGCGGCCTCCTGGCCGTGGAGTTTCGCGTAGCGGTTGCGGCCCGCGATGCCGTTGTAGAGCCAGCCGCCGTTGCGTCCTGAGGCTCCGTAGCCGCAGAACTTGGCTTCGAGGACGGTGATGTTGAGGAAGGGGACGGCCTTCTTGAGGTAGTACGCCGTCCACAGGCCCGTGTAGCCGCCGCCGACGATGCAGACGTCGGCGGTCGCATCGCCGGGGAGGGGCTCGCGGGGGGTGGGTATGCCGTGGTCGGCGTACCAGAAGGAGATGCCTCCGTTGGTGGTGCGGGGGGTGGGGGTGCTGCTCATGGCGGGCCTTCGTCCTGTTCGGCTTCGGGGCTTCGGCTTCTGGTCTTCGGGTGCGGTGGTCGGCGCTGGCCGGTGCTGGTCGGCGGTGGTGCGGGGACGCTAGCGGGCGGGGGTGGGGGGCGCAATGGGCGTGGAGGGGTGTGGTCGGGGGGTGCTGCTCGACGGTGTGTCGGGGGGCGGATGTGCGGGCGCGACCTCGTGGGGGGTGTGGGCGTTGGACGGGTATGACCGAAGTTCTGTTTCTGCCGCCGCAGCTGGTGTCGTCGTCCGTGCCCTCGTCCTTCGAGGGGCTGGTCCTGAGGTCGGAGAGGGTGGAGCGGATCGGTGATCACCGGTGGTCGGCGTGGGTGGGGGCCGATCAGTTGGTGGAGTGGGAGTGGGAGGGGGGTCGTCGCGGCTATCTGGGTGAGAGTGCTGCCAATGTCGAGTTGACGGAGCTGTTGTGGCAACGGCCGTGGGACTTCGGGGTGGTGGGGTCCGTGGTGCTGGGCGCACGGGAGGTGCGGGTGGTGCCGACGGGGTTGCGGGGCGGGGGGATGGTGCAGGTGTCCGGGCCCGAAGTGCTGGATGGTGTGCAGCGGTTGGGGGTGCTGGCGAGGGCGGTCGCGGAGGGGTTGGCCGCCGAGTCGCTGGAGCGGTCCGTGGTGCGCGTCGAGCTGGTGACGGGGCCTGCCGTCGACGTCGTACGGGGAGAGCTGGACGCGGAGGACCGGCGGCGGAACCCGGCGACCGCGCAGGACGAGTTGGTGCGGGACGCGAACGTGCTGCGGGTGATGCGGCAGTTCCGGGCGGACGGGGTGCGGTTCGCGGTGCGCAGGGGTGAGGTGCGGGAGCCGTACGGGGCCGAGCGGTGCATGACGGTTGAGGAGGCGACGTCGGCGCTGGCGTGTTTGGCGCCGGGGGCTCGGCTGGAGGTGGCGCACGCGGCGGACGGCGCGGCGGGGAGGGAGCGGCTGTGGGCGGACCGGGGAGGGGAGGCGTACCGCACGGTCTTCAACGAGAGCACCGAGGCGGTGGGGGTGCTGCGGGCGGTCGAGATCGCTCGTTGCGTACGGGGTGTGGTGGGGCGGATGGGACGCGGGAAGCGGTACGGGCACGCGCATCTGTGGCGGGACGTGCCGCAGTTGGCCGTGTGGGCGGTGGGGCGTCAGCTGCCGCTGGTGGAGCTGCACCGGGAGGGGCGGGGGGTGGGTGCGGTGGACTGGGACGTGTTGGTGCGGGACCGGCTGGAGGCGCTGACGGTGGGGGTGGCTGAGGGTTTGCGGGAGGCGTATGAGGTGCTGCGGCCGACCGGGGAGAGCGGGAAGCGGCTGCGGCACGCGGAGGTCAGGGGGCTGGGGTTCTGGACGGAGCTGATGGAGGCGTACGAGGAGTGCGGGGTGTACGCGGACGCCGCGGCTTTGGACTCCTTGTGACGGGGTGGCAGGCGAGGCCGATGAGGACGGCGGTGAAGTGGCCGACGTCGGTGAAGGTGCGGCCGGTGACGAGGGGGAGGGCGTAGAAGGTGAGGACGCCGAAGAGGTAGAGGTAGCGCCAGGGGGTGGGGATGCGGTAGGCGAGCACGGCGACGATGCCCGCGAGCGCGTAACTCACCCCCACGTCCAGGGTGTTGACGGATTCCGGCGGGGCGATGCCGTGGCGGATCGCCCAGGCGAGGATGCCTTCGCTGAGGTAGGTGGCCCCGACGTGGGCCGTGAGGACGACGAGGAGCCAGCGGGCGGTGCCGAGCCAGCGTTCGGCGGGGGCGTGGAAGAGGGTGTAGAGGACGGCGTAGAGGAGCCAGCCGCGCAGGCCGTTGTCGCCGTCGATCCAGAAGGCGGAGGTGATGAGGACGCGGCTGGGGTCCTGGGTCAGGTGGTGGATGTTGGTGGAGCGCTGGCGGAGGAACTCGTCGGTGAAGGCGGGGTCCATGTGGCGCATGACGACGGTGGTGACGAAGAGGGCGAGGAGCCAGAGGTGGGTGCCGGGGGTGGAGCGGAGGTAGGTGAGGGCGTGATGGAGGGGGCGGGGCATGGATCGATTGTGGGGGTATGGGGTGATTTGGGCGGGCATCTGTGGTTCGTACGGCGATTGAGGAGGCACGGGGATGGGCGAGCGGTACGCGTACGGGGGCGGGGTCGAGGTCCCGGCAGGGCTGGTGGAGGAGCAGCTCCGGTGGAACGGGGAGGAGGAGCGGGCCTGGGTGGCCGGACTGCCGGGTCAGGTCCGTGGGTGGCTGGAGGAGTGGGGGCTGCGGCGGGACGGGGCGGCGATGCACGGGGCGGCGGCGCTCGTGCTGCCCGTGGTGCGGGTGGCGGACGGGGGCGCGGCCGTGCTCAAGCTTCAGCTCCGGGACGAGGAGAACGAGGGAGAGGTTCCGGCGCTGCGGGCGTGGGCGGGGTGCGGCGTGGTGGAGGTGCTGGCGGCCGATGCCGGGCGCGGGGCCGTGCTGCTGGAGCGGCTCGACGAGGGGCGGTCGCTGGGCGGGGTGCCGGATGCTCTGGACGGCGTACAGGTGATCGCGGAGGCATTGGCGCGGCTGAACGCGGTGCCCGCTCCGGCGGGTGTGCGGAGGCTGGGGGACATCGCTGCCGGGATGCTCGACGACGTACCGGAGCTGCTGCCGGGTCTTGCCGATCCGGGGGAGCGCAGGCTGCTGGAGAAGTGCGCGGGCGCGGTGCGGGAGGTGGCGGGGGAGGCCGGGGACCGGTTGCTGCACTGGGATCTGCACGAGGAGAACGTGCTGGCGCCACGGGCGGACTCGGGGAGGGGCGAGCCGTGGGTGGTGATCGATCCGAAGCCGCTGGCGGGGGACCCGGGCTTCGAGCTGTTCCCGGCGATCAAGAACCGGTTCGAGGAGGGGGAGGTGCTGCGGCGGTTCGATCTGATGAGTGAGGTGATGGGGCTGGACCGGGGGCGGGCGGCGGCGTGGACGCTCGGGCGGGTGCTCCAGGACTGTCTGTGGGAGCTGGGGGACGGGGAGGTCCGGATGCCGGATGCGCATGTGGTGGTGGCGGAGGTGCTGCTTAGGGTGCGGTCATGATTCGCAGAGCGGTGGTCGAGGACGTTCCGGAGATTCATGCCATGGTGCGGGAACTCGCCGAGTACGAGAAGGCGTTGGACGAGGTGAGGGCGAGCGAGGAGCAGCTGCGGGAGGCGCTCTTCGGGGAGAGTCCGGCGGCTTTCGCCCATGTGGCGGAGGGTGAGGGCGGGGAGGCCGTCGGGTTCGCGCTGTGGTTCCTGAGCTTCTCGACGTGGCGGGGGGTGCACGGGATCTACCTGGAGGACCTGATACGTGCGGCCGACGGTGCGGGGCGGCGGGCACGGAAGGCGCTGCTGGCCGAGCTGGCGCGGACGTGCGTGGAGCGGGGGTACGAGCGGCTGGAGTGGTCGGTGGTCAACTACTCGGCCGTAAACGACCGAGCTTGGAGACTCAGTCCGAACGGCTTTGTTTATGCTCCCGACTGCCCCCTACGGCAGGGCGGTCACGGGGCACATTTCTCCTGCCCTGGCTAGGCCGGGGGAGGATCGGGCATGTTGACGAAGGCCCACGCCGAGCGTGCGCGGTTGCGTACGTTGACCCCGGCGACGTGGTCGGCTGGCCCAGCGAGGCCGCACCGACGACAGGCGAAGTGGTCCCGAGTGGGCCGGTTGGCGCGCTCGGTGTGGCCGCAGCGCGGGCAGCGCTGCGAGGTGTAGGCCGGGTCCACCTCGATGAACGGCACCCCGTCGCGTCGGCACTTGTAGGCGATGAACGCCCCGAGCTGGTGGAACGGCCAGGACGACAGTCGTGCGCGCTGGTCGCGGGGAACCGTGACCCGATCGCGGATGCCCCGAAGTTCTTCGAGGGCGATACCGCGTCCGGTGCGTTGGGCGACCGCAACGACTGTCTTGGAAATCTTGTGATTGAGGTGGGTGGCGTGGCGGGCTTCCTTCTTCGCCCGCTTCTTCAACAACTGGGTGGCGGACCGGGTGCGTTTGGCCTGGAGTTCGGCCCGCTTGTGGGCCTGCCAGCGGCGGTAGCGGCCGAGGCGGCGGCCTTGGTGGTTGGTGCCGTCGCTGGTGGTGGCGAGGTTGACGATGCCCCGGTCGACCCCCACCCAGTCCCGCGGTTCGTACACCTCGGGATCGGGGACGTCGAGGGTGGCGTACAGGAACCACTTCCCGTCCCTAAAGACCAGGTCGGACTCGCCCCGCCGGTACTGGGTGAGCTGTTTGAGGGTCTTCGGGGAGCAGGCGAAGCGGACGTTCCGCACCCGGCCGTCGAGCGTCCAGATGCTGATGGTCTGGGCGTCGTAGTTCCACGACAAACAGCGGTCGTCGAAGGTGTGGGCGGCGTGCGGGCGGAAGGCGACCGGTTTCGACTCCGCCTTGCGGCGGCGCCTCGCCGTGGGCGGACCGAGGGTTCCGGCCCGGATACTCGCCCGCAGAGTGGTGTAGGTGTCGGCGACGCGTTTGATGAGGTGCTGGGCGGCCTGCGCCCCGAACCCGCGTTCCCGCAGGTCCCCGTAACACCGCTTGCGCAGCTCCCGTACCCCGCCGCGCAGGGCGAAGGCTTCGAAGGAGAGCGCGGACACCTCGTTGGCGGCCTGGTTGAGGGCGGGCAGGGTCCGCTCGAACGCCGACGCCTGCACGGCGTCCGGCATCAGCTTGACCTGCACCACCAGCTTCATGGCAACCGAACATAGCCACCCGCCACCCAGATCGCAGCGGCTCCCTACATGGTCACCCGATCGAGTGACCCAGTCCCTGTGGTGGTGCTCGGCTCCGTCGACCCGGGGCGCTGTCCCGCTCCGCGGGCACCTCCCTCCCGGTCCTGCTCCGCCGTTCACGACACCGCGACGCTCCGCGTCGCTCAACTCCGGATGCGATTCCTCCCGGGGCTGAAGCCCCGGGGTTCCTCGCAAGATCACGCTGAAGTGGAACCGGCCGACGATCGACTTCTACGAGGCGCTCGGGGCGCGGCCGCAGGGGGAGTGGGACGTGTACCGGCTGACGGACGGGGCGTTGGGGAAGCTGGGCGGGGCGCGGGGATAGGGCCTGAGGGGCCGCCCCGGCTTCGACTCGGGTCCGTCTTGGGCCGGGGCTTTCGGGGGTCAGGTCAGGACCGCGATGCCCAACGGCCGTACCCCTGCTGCCACGCGGCGGGTGTCGCCGGTGGGGACGTCGACCACCGTGATGCCGTCCCAGGAGCCGGCGCGGGTGAAGCCTCCGGTGACGTAGGCCGTGCGGCCGTCGCGGGAGACGGCGACGGCCTCGTGGGCTCCGTCCAGGGGGATCACGCGTTCCGTGCCGTCGGGGCGGCGGATCGTCAGGGATGCCTCCTTGTCGTCGCCGCCGATCGGGCCCGTTCCGACGACGAAGAGGGTGCCGTCGGGGGTGACGGTCGTGCCGTGCTGGTGGGTGTTGGCGGTCATCGGCTCGACCGTGACGCGGCCGGTGCGCGGGTCCAGGACCGCGAGGCGTTCGCCCTCGAAGGGGAGGAGGAGCTTGCCGTCGGTGGGGCGGACCGCCGCGTAGTGCGGCTTCAGCCAGGAGCCGAGGCCGCCCTCCGTACCGTACGGGGCGACTTCGAGGCGGCGGGGCTTGAGCGTGTCGGTGCGGACGGCGGTCACGTCGTACGAGTCGTGACCGGTCGCGTAGACCTCGCGGCCGTCGGCGGAGACGTCCACGTCGAAGGGGCGGCGGCCGACGGGGACGGTGTCCGTGACCTTGCGGGTGGTGGTGTCGATGACCTCCAGCACTCCGGTGGTGTCGGGGACGTTGACGCCGACGTAGGCGTGCCTGCCGTCCGGGGAGAGGGCGATGCCCATGCCTCCGGCGCGGTACTCGCCCATCGTCGCGGGGCCGTCCGCCTGCGTCGCGTACGGGATCAGGCCGAGGCTCGTACGGGTACGGGTGTCGACGACCGCGACGCCCTCCGCCGTGGCCACCCAGGCGCGCCCGTCCGGCCCGAGGGCGAGACCGTACGGGGCGGTGCCGACCCGCACCGAGCCGGTCGGGCCCTTGCCGGGGGCCGGGTCGACGAAGGTGACGGTGTCGGAGTCGAAGTCGGCGACGAGGAGGGTGCCGGAGGGGGTGGGGGAGGAGGCGGGGGTGGGCGCGGTGGGGGTGACCGTCGCGGGGCGGGGTCGCTCGGGGGCGCTTTCGGCGGCGCCCGCGCAGGCGGAGAGGAGGCTGAGTGCGACGGTGACGAGGACGGCCCAGAGGGCGAGGCGGGGTTTCACGACGCGTCCCTGATCAGCCGGGCGATGCCGTCGAAGCCGCGCCGTTCGGCGTGGGTGAGGGGGGTGACGCCGTCGTTGTCCGCGAGGGTGGGGGTGGCGCCTGCCGCGAGCAGGGCCTCCACGACTTCTTGGTGCGGGCGGCCGCCGTCGCCAAGGATGACGGCTTCCAGGAGGGCGGTCCAGCCGAGGCGGTTGACGTGGTCGACGTCGGTGTCGGTCTCGGTGAGGACGGCTCGTACGTACGTGACGTGGCCGCGTTCGCTCGCCGGGAAGACGGAGATGCCGCCGAAGCGGTTGCACAGCTTGAGGTCGGGGGCGGGGTCGGCGGACAGCAGCGTACGCATCATCGCGACGTTGCCGGTCACGCCGGTGACCAGCCAGGCGTTGTCCTCGCGGAGGTCCTGCGCGTTGGGGTCGGCGCCGGCGGCGACGAGGAGCCGGGCGGCTTCCACGTGGCTGCCGAGGGAGGCGTGCAGGAGGGGGGTGCGCAGTTCTGCGTCGCGGGCGGTGACGCGGGCTCCGTCGCGGAGGGCGGAGCGGATGGCGTGTGGGTCGCCCGCTTTGGAGGCGGTGAGGAGGTGGTGGTCGGGGGTGGGGGGTGGGGTGGCCATGGGGGGCCTTTCTGGGGCCGGTAAGGGAGCGGGCCCGTTGTCGGGTGGGCCCACTCCCGTGTGTTGCGGGGCGCGGATCAGCGGGCCAGGGCCGCGACACCCGCCTGCGCGAACTTCTCGTCCAGGTCGCCGCTCGGCGCACCCGCGACACCGATGCCCGCGATCGGGGCGCCCTTGGCCTGGACCGGCGCGCCGCCGCCGAGGAAGAGGGTGCCGGGGATGTCCTTCAGGTTCGGGGCCTGGGCGAGGCGCTTGACCAGCTCGGAGGTGGGGGCGTTCCAGGAGACGGCGGTGTAGCCCTTCTTCACGGCCGACTCGGGGGACTGCGGGCCCGCACCGTCGCCGCGCAGGGTGACGATGGTGTTGCCGTTGCGGTCGACGACGGCGACGGAGACGCGCTGGTTCTCCTTCTTCGCGGCGTCCAGGACGGCCTCGGCGGCCTTCGTCGCGGCGGCCACGGTGAGGTGCGTCGACTGCTGGAGGTTGCGGTTCGAGGTGTCGGCCTTGACGGCGGCGAGCGACTCGGCGGCCGGGGCGGAGGCGTTGGCGCTGACCGCGCCGAAGGTACCGGCGCCGACGGCGGCGAGGACGGCGGAGGCGGTGAGGACGCGGGTGCGGACGGAGAGCTTGCGCATGGTGGGCTCCTGGGGAGGGCTGTGGGGCGGGGAGCGGCGTGAGTGCCTGGCTCCTTCTGTCCTCAATCCTGGGTGCGGGGAAGGCTCCGTACGGTCGGTGCTCCGGCTGCTCCCGGCGGGCCGGGGGGCGGATACGGGGGTCAGCCGATCGGTTGATGCGGGGGTGGTCCTCGGAGGGGGGAGGATGGATGTCCGGAGGCGAACGACGGGGCCTCCCCCGCTCGAACGAGGTGGAGAGCCGGGGAAAGGGCCGGGGCGGGCCACGCTCGGCGGAACCGCACCACGTACGACCGGAACGAGGACACGGACCCCATGGCCCACCCCCACACCCCCGACTCACGGCCGGGAAGCCCCGCCCTCCCGCAAGTGGACCCCGCCCTCCCGCAGGGAAGCCCCGCCCTCCCGCAAGCGGATCCCACCCTCCCTCAAGCGGACCCCGCCCTCCCGCCCCGGGACCAGGCCGACCCCGACTCCCGCCCCCTCACCCTCCTCCTCCACATCGCCTTCTTCCTCCTCCTCGGCGGCTCCCTCGCCCGCTTCCTCCTCCGCCACCCCGGCGAGGCCCGCACCCCGTGGATCATCGGCCTGAGCATCGCGCTCGCCGTCCTCCACGTCCTCCTGTACGTCGTCCGGGCGGGCGGCCACCGGGACCAGGGCCGGGACCAGGGCCGGGACCAGGGCCGGGACCAGGGCCGAGACCAGAGCCGGGACCAGGCCCGGAGCCGGGACCGCACCCCCGCCCCGCCGCACCCCCGCCTCCGGCTCGGCGCGGTGGTCGCCGTCTGGGCCGTCCTCGTCGTCCTCGCCCCGAGCTTCGCCTGGTGCGCCGTCCCGCTCTTCTACACGGGCCTGCGCACCCTCCCCACCCGGATCTCCCTGGCCCTCGTCGCCCTCCTCACCGCCTTCGTCGTGGCGGCCCAACTCCAGCTCGCGGGCGGGGAGTTCGACCCCACCCTCCTGCTCGCCCCGCCCGCCGTGGCCGCCATCGCCGCAGGCACCTTCGTCTACATGCAGCGCCAGGCCGCCCGTCAGCGCGCCCTCATCGACGACCTGATCCGCACCCGCCGCGAACTCGCCGCCACCGAGCGCCGCGAGGGCACTCTCGCGGAGCGTCAGCGTCTCTCGTACGAGATACACGACACCCTCGCCCAGGGCCTGTCCAGCCAGCAGATGCTGCTCCAGGCCGCCGACCGCACCTGGGACACGGACCCGGCGACCGCCCGCCGCCACGTCCGTACGGCCACCGCCATCGCCGAACGCAACCTCGCCGAGGCCCGCCGCTTCGTCCACGACCTGGCCCCCGCCGACCTCGCCGAGGCGGGCGCGCGCGGCGGCGGCCTGGAGGAGGCCCTCCGTACCGTCGCCACCCGCGAGAACGCCCGCTTCCACATCGACGGCACGCCCCCCGCAACCCCCCTCCCCGACCGCGTGCAGTCCGCCCTGCTCCGCATCGCCCAGGGCGCCCTCGCCAACGTCCACGAACACGCGGACGCGACCACCACCGCCCTCACCCTCACCTACCTGGATGATCAAGTGGTCCTCGACATCGCGGACGACGGCCGGGGCTTCGACACGGACGGGCTTCGCGGCCCGAGCGGTGTACGGGGCCACGGCCTGCCCGCGATCCGCGCCCGCGTCCAGCAGCTCGGCGGCACCCTCGCCGTCGAGTCCGCCCCCGGCGAGGGCACGGTCCTGTCCGCCGCGATCCCCCTGGAGCCCCAGCCGTGACCACCACTCCCGTACGGGTTCTGCTCTGCGACGACCACGTGGTCGTACGGGCCGGACTCCTGGCCCTCCTCTCCAGCGAGCCGGACATCGAGGTCGTCGGCGAGGCCGGAAACGGGGAGGAGGCCGTCGCGACCGCCGCCAAGCTCGCCCCCGACGTCGTCCTCATGGACCTCCAGCTCGGCGACGGCATCGACGGCGTCGAAGCCACCCGCCGCATCGCCGGGACCGGCCCCCACGTCCTGGTCCTCACCACGTACGACACGGACGCCGACATCACCCGGGCCATCGCCGCGGGCGCCACGGGGTACCTGCTGAAGGCCGAACGCCCCGAGGAGCTCTTCGCCGCGATCCGCTCCGCCGCCCAGGGCCGCACCACCCTGTCCCCGCCGGTCGCGAGCCGGGTGATGGCCCAGATGCGCGGCACCGGCCGCCCCACGCTCACGGACCGCGAGTCCGACATCCTGGCCCAGCTCGCCCACGGCCTGGGAAACCGCGAGATCGCCCGCGCGCTCTTCATCAGCGAGGCGACGGTCAAGACCCACCTGGGCCGCATCTACGCCAAGCTCGGGGTGGACACGAGGGCGGGCGCGGTGGCGGTGGCGAAGGAGCAGCGGCTGCTGCCGTAGGCGGGGGAGAGGGTCAGAACTCGCTCGTGTCGAGGTCGAAGCCGAGCGGTGCGGGCAGCGGAACCTTGCCGGGCATGTCGTACGGAACCTTGTTGACGTAGTCGTCACCTGCGGGTTCCGTGCACAGGACGGCCTTGCCCGCCTCACGGTCGATGAGCAGGTACACGGGGATCCCGGCGCGGGCGTAGCCCCGGAGCTTCTTGACGCGGTCGTTGCCGACGGTGGAGGAGGAAGTGACCTCGGCGACGAGGACGACTGGGGAGGAGTCGTGGAACTCCAGCGTGTCGTCGAAGCTGCCCTTGGGGGCGATGACGAGGTCGGGGATGACCTTGCCGGTCTTGGAGGCACCGGGGACGTCGAGGCCGACCCCTGTGTACCGGCCCAGTTTGCGGTGGTGGTCGCGGACCTGCCCACTGATCTCGGAGACGATTTCTTCGTGCTCGCCGTTGGCGGGAGGCGTCATGTGGATGTCCCCTTCGATCAATTCCACGCGCCAGCCCTTGGGGGCGACGGCGCTGAACATGTCGAAGGCTTCGTCGACCGACATGGCCGGGTTCTTGTCCTGGAACTCGTCGGACTCGTCCTCGAACTCGAACGCGTCCCACTCGGGTGCGGGCAGTGCCATGGCGGACCTCCTTCGCGCAGCGCGACTCTCTCAGGGTAGGCCGGGCCGCCTGCCCGGAACTCCCCTCCTTCACCCGAACGTGTGAGCGGATACGTTTCTCCGCCCCACCCCCTCCCGTGCGACCATCGGGAACGTGCTCGACATTGGCTACTCCCTTTCCCGCCGCTTCCCCGATCCTCCGCAGACGGACTACCGCCGTGCGGATGTGCGGTCGCTGCGGCACGACCTGTTCTGCGGGGACGTGTACCTCGCCGACGTCAAGGCGGACCGGGAGGTTTCCACAGCCTGGGGATGGGTGCCGGTGCTCGACTTCGCGTGGGCGCTGTGCGACATCGTGGAGCAGCTGGATCAGGACCCGCGCGGGAACCGGTCCGCGAACCGGCAGTACGCGGAGCTCGACTTCACGGAGTCGACGGACCGGATGCTCTTCGAGCGGCGGTTCGGGTGGGTGGACGTCGAGGCGGACTGGATGCCGGTCGAGGAGGCTCCGCTGACCTTCGGGCACCGGGTGCTGCGGCGCGAGGCGCGGGACTTCCTGCACGATCTGATCGCGGATCTGACCGACATGCACGAGGGGCTGGCGGACAATCCGGCGCTGTGGACGCTCCAGGCCAAGTTTCCCCGCGTGAGCTGACCTCGGGCCGGTCGGGGGCGGGTTTTGCTTTCTGCCGGGGCCGGGGCCGGGGTCACTGATGGGGGCTACGCCCCTCGCCCCCTGCACGGCTTCGCCGCGCGTCCTCAATCGCCGGACGGGCTGAGGTGGGTTCGCCTGTGCGTCCTCAATCGCCGGACGGGCTGAGGTGGGTTCGCCTGTGCGTCCTCAATCGCCGGACGGGCTGAGTTGGGTCCGCCCGCGCGTCCTCAATCGCCGGACGGGCTGAGGACCCGTACTCCCATCGCCGCCGCGAAGACCGGAGCCAGGTCCAGGAGCTGGGTCGGGCTCACCACCGCTCCCCTCAGCCTCTCCACTCCCCTCGCGATCTCCAGCTGAGCCACTGTCCGCAGGTCGACGTCGTTCATCGTCACGCCCGTGAAGTCCGCCCCCTTCAGTACGCAGTCCCGGAACTCCACCCGGGTCAGCCGTGCGTCCCCGAAGTCCGGTTCCACCAGCACGCATCCCTCGAAGACGACGTCCGTCAGCCTCGCCTTCCGCAGGTTCATGAAGTCGATCTTTCCGCCCCGCACCACCACCCGCTCCCACCCGGACCCGTGCAGCTGCGTACCGCCCAGCCGCGCGTCCACCACCTCCACGTCCCGCAGGGACGCTTCCGCCAGCTGCGTCCCGACGCCGCGAACCTGCTCCAGTACGCAGTCCATGAAGCGCGCCCGACCCAGCCGCGTCTCGTCAAGCCCCACCCCGTACAGACCGCAGTCCATGAACCTCGCGCCCCGCCCCTCCTGCCCGGCGAAGTCCAGGTCCCGCAGCTCCAACCCGTCGTAGTCCCCCTCCGACTCCAGCTCCCCGCCCTCGAAGGGCAGCAGCTCCGGGAGCCGCACCTCCGCGCGCCGTACGGCAGGGACCTGGTTCTTCTTCGCATCGCGTGCCATGCACCCATGCTGCCGCACCCCACTGACAACGCCCCGGCGAGCGGTCGCGCAAGAGGCCCCGGGCCGGATGTCACATCCCGGCGGCCCCGATCCGTCCCCCTCCCGAAGGCAGCGCACCACCCATCCACAGCACGCCACCCATCCACTCACCCACCCACCGGGAGCAGACACCATGGCCGACACCACCCCCCTCACCGTCATCGGCGGCGGCCTCGCCGGTCTCGTCACCGCCATCACCTCCGCCGAGTCCGGCGCCCCCGTCACCCTCCACGAGTCCCACCGCGACCCCGGCGGACGCGCCCGCACCGCCACCGGCGACAGTCCGTACAAGACCAACGAAGGGCCGCACGCCCTCTACTCGCGCGGCCCCCTCTGGACCTGGCTCCAGCAGCGCGACCTCGTCGGGCCCGCCTCGGCCGTGCCCCTCAGCGCCGCCGCCCGCACCCGTTTCCACCGCGACGGCTCCCTCCACCGCATGCCCCCGCTGCCCGTGATGCGTCTCGGCCGCCGCGACCCCCAACAGGCCCCCGTCGAGGAGGACTTCTTCTCCTGGGCGGCCGCCCTCGTCGGCGAACGCCATGCCCGGTTCGCCGCGAACGCCGCCGGGGTCGCCCTCTTCCACCACGACCCCGGCATCCTCTCCGCCCGCTTCGTCCAGGAGCGCCTGCACCGGGTGCTGGCCATGCCGCCCGAGGCCAAGTACCCGGTGGGCGGGTGGAGTTCCGTGGTGGACGGGCTCGTGGGGCGGGCCCGGTCGCTCGGTGTGCGCATCGAGACCTCGTCCCGTGTCACCCCCTCCGGCCTCGCCGAAGCCGCCGGGCGCGGGCCCGTCGTCGTCGCCACCTCGCTCGCCGCCGCCCGCACCCTGCTCGGTGACGACTCCCTGACCTGGGAGAGCGGGCGGACCGCGCTCCTCGACCTCGGTCTGCGGGCCCGGCGCGGCGACGCGTTCATCGTGTCCGACCTGGACGCGCCGGGGTGGGTGGAGCGGTTCACCGCCCAGGACCGGACCCTCGCCCCGGCCGGTGAGCACCTCGTGCAGGCCCAATTCCCCATCGGGGAGGGGGAGTCGAAGGCCGTTGGCATCGCGCGCGGCGAGCGGCTCCTCGACCTCGGCATGCCCGGCTGGCGGGACCGTGTCACGTACCGCTCCGAGGCCCTCGCGGCGGGGCGCACCGGCGCCCTCGACCTGCCCGGCACCACCTGGCGCGACCGGCCCGCGATCGACCGGGGGAACGGGATCTACCTCGCCGGGGACCAAGTCGCCGCGCCGGGGCTGCTCGCCGAAGTCTCGTTCAACAGCGCCCTGGAGGCCGCCTCGCTCGCGATGCGCGCACCCCGTATCCGTACCGCCCGCCCCCTTGACCTCAATCGCGCTTGAGGTGTGAGGGTGATCGAGAAGCGGCCGGAACCTCCACGAACGGCCCCGCGCACTAAGGGAGTTGACCATGCACGCGATCCGCCTCCACGCCTTCGGTCCCGCCGAGAACCTCTCGTACGAGCAGACCGAGGACCCGGCCCCCGGCCCCGGCCAGGTGCGGATCGCCGTGACCGCCGCCGGCGTGCACCTCGTCGACACGTCCCTGCGCCGGGGCAACCCCGGCCCCTTCCCCGAGCCGCCCGCCCTCCCCACCGTCCCCGGCCGCGAGGTCGCGGGCACCGTCGACGCGCTCGGCGAGGGCACGGACCCGTCCTGGCTCGGCCGCCGTGTCGTCGCCCACCTGGGCATGAACCCGGGTGGCTATGCCGAGCTGGCCGTCACCGACGCCGCCAAGCTCCACCCCGTACCCGAGAACCTCTCCGAGGCCGAGGCCATCGCCATGATCGGCACCGGCCGCACCGCCCTCGGCATCCTCGGCTTCACCGAGGTCACGAACGCGACCGTCGCCGTCGTACCGGCAGCGGCGGGCGGCATCGGGACGCTTCTCGTGCAGTACGTGAAGAACGCGGGCGGGACCGTCATCGGGCTGGCCGGGGGGCCCGCCAAGGTCGCCCTCGTCGAGAAGAACGGCGCGGACCTCGCCGTCGACTACACCCGCCCGGACTGGCAGGACGAGGTCGCGCAGTTCCTCGCCGAGCGGGGCATCGGCGGGGCGACGATCGTCTTCGACTCGGTCGGCGGCGACACGGGTCTGGCCGCCGTCGACCTGCTCGCCCCCGGCGGCAAGCACCTCGTCTTCGGCTGGTCGGGCAAGGGCGTCCACGACGGCGAACCCCTCACCTTCACCGACGCCGAACTCGCCGAGCGCGCCATCACCTCCGAGGTCGTCCTCGGCCCGGTCATGCTGGCCAAGGCGGGCGGCGGCCCCGACGCCATCCGCATCCTGGAGACCCGCTCCCTGGCCCTGGCCGCCGAGGGCGCGCTCCGCCCGGCCGTCCAGCTCTACCCGCTCGCGGAGGCGGCCAGGGCGCACGACGACCTGGAGAACCGGCGCACCATCGGCAAGGTCGTCTTGGTCCCGTGACCGCCGGGCGGGCCGTCGCCGGGGCTCCGAGGCGCCGGGGCCCCGCCTAGGATCGGGGGATGCCCTCCCGCAGCCGCCGCCCCCTCCCGAGCCCCCGCACCACGCTGGCCGCCCCCCTCGCGGCCCTCCTCCTCGCGGTGTCCGGCTGCACCGGCGAGGGGGTGCCGACCGGCACCCCCGGCACGCACGGCCTGCGCGACTCCCTCTTCCCCAAGCTGGGCAACGGCGGCTACGACGTCACCCACTACGCCATCGACCTCGACTACGACCCCGCCGCCCACCGCCTCAAGGGCACCGCCACCCTCACCGCGAAGGCCACCCAGGGCCTCAGCGCGTTCAACCTCGACCTGGCGGGGCTCAAGGTCGACAGCGCCACCGTCGGGGGCGAGAAGGCCGCCGCCCGTCAGGCCGGTACGGAGCTGACCCTGCGGCCCAAGCGGGACCTGCGCGAGGGCGAGACCTTCACGGCGGTCGTGCGGTACTCGGGCACGCCGCAGGTCGTCACGGACGTCGACAAGGCCCGCGAGGGCTGGCTGCGTTCGGCGGACGGCGAGCTGTCGGTCGCGGTCGGCCAGCCCGCCGGTTCCATGGCCTGGTTCCCGGGCAACAACCACCCCTCCGACAAGGCGACGTACGACATCAAGGTGACCGTCCCGGAGGGCCAGAAGGCCATCTCCAACGGGGAGTTGAGGAGTCCGCCCGTCACGTCGAACGGCCGCACCACCTTCGACTGGCAGACGCGCGAGCCCATGGCCAGCTACCTCGCCATGGTCGCGGTCGGCGACTTCGCGGTGTGGGAGTCGAAGGCCACCGCCGAGTTCGAGGCCGACGGGAAGACGCCCAGGCGGACCGTCCCGGTGTACGCGGCGGCCGAGAGGTCCGTCGACGCCGGGAGCCTCGAACTCCGCAAGCAGATCCCGGACTTGATGGACTGGGCCGTGACGTACTTCGGCCCGTATCCCTTCGGCTCGATCGGGTCGGTCGTCGTCCCCGAGCAGGACATCGGCTACGCGCTGGAGTCGCAGACCAAGCCGGTCTACTCAGGCGTCACGGGCAATGACGGCTCACTCGAAGACGCGCAGCTCCACGAGATCGCCCACCAGTGGTTCGGCAACTCCGTCACACCCAGGAGCTGGAAGGACATCTGGCTGAACGAGGGCTTCGCGACGTACGCCGAGTGGCTGTACGAGGAGGACGAGATCGAGGGCGGCGACACGGTGCAGGAGTCCTTCGAGGCGGCCTTCGCGGTGGACGCCAACTGGGAGTTCCCGCCCGCGAGCCCGCCCGGACCCTCGAAGGTGACGGACGCGCCCGTGTACGAGGGCGCGGCCATGGTCCTCCACAAGATCCGCCAGGCGGTCGGCGACGACACCTTCTTCGAGATCCTGGAGGAGTGGCCCGCGAAGTACCGGGGGAAGAACGCGTCGACCGCCGACTTCACCGCGTTCGTCGAGGAGAAGACGGACGCGGATCTGTCGGCGGTCTGGGACGTCTGGCTCTACGGGGGCGAGCGCCCCGCAACTCCCAACGTCTGACGCCTACTTGATTACTTGACGTTGACCCCGGTCCAGGCGGCGGCCACGGTCTTCGCCTCGACGCCGTCGGCCCCGTACAGGTCGGTCGCCGCCTTCAGGGTCGCCTCACGGGCGGCCTTGTAGTCGGTCGTCGACGTCATGTAGGTCGACAGCGCCTTGTACCAGATCTTGTATGCCTTGTCCTGGCCGATGCCGGTGACCTTCGACCCGTCCTTGGTCGGCGAGTCGTACTTCACGCCGTTGATCTCCTTGGCGCCGCTGCCCTCGGCCAGCAGGTAGAAGAAGTGGTTGGCGATGCCGGACGAGTAGTGCACGTCGACGTCACCCGCCTTCTCGTCCCAGTAGTCGAGCGACTGGCCGTCCTTGCTCGGCTTGTCCATGTAACGGAGCGGCGAGCCGTCCCCGTTGATGTCGATCTTCTCGCCGATGAGGTAGTCGCCGACGTCCTCCTTGTTCTTGGCGAAGAACTCCACGGCCGCGCCGAAGATGTCGGAGGTCGCCTCGTTGAGGCCGCCGGACTCGCCCGCGTACTCAAGGTTCGCGGTCGCGGCCGTCAGGCCGTGGCTCATCTCGTGCGCGGCGACGTCGATCGAGGTCAGCGGCTTCTTGTCGCCCTCGCCGTCGCCGTACGTCATGCAGAAGCAGCTGTCGTCCCAGAAGGCGTTGACGTACGCCTTGCCGTAGTGGACGCGGGAGTAGGCGGCCTTGCCGTCACCGGCGATGCCGTTGCGGCCCAGCTCGGCCTTGTAGAAGTCCCAGGTCATGGCCGCGCCGTAGGCGGCGTCGGCGGCGGCGGTCTGGGCGTCGTCCGGCTTGCCGGTGCCCCACTTGTCGTCGGCGTCGGTGAAGAGCGTGCCGGTGCCGGACTGCCCGCCCTTGAGGTCGTACGTCTTGTGCCCGCCGCGCTCGCCGTCGGTCAGGTCGAAGCCCGAGCCGCCCTTCGTCGAGGTCAGCGGCACCTCACCGCTGTACATGCTGCTGCCGGTGCCCGTCTCGATCTCGTCGAACGAGTACAGCGTCTTGCCGGTGTTGGCATCGGTGACGGTGTGCAGCCTGCTCGGCGTGCCGTCCTTCTTCGTGCCCGTCTTCACGGTCTCGAAGGCGAGGACGGGCGTGCCCTTGAGCGCGAAGATCACCTTGCGGGCGGCGGCCGCCGACTTCAGCTTCGGCGTCGTCGACGCCACGGCTATCTTCGCGTCGGTCGCCTTGTCGACGCCCTTGAGCTTTCCGCCCTTGGCGACGTGCGTGACGAGGTCACCGCCGAGGACGGGCAGTCCGTCGTACGTCCGCTCGTAACGGGTGTGCACCGTCCCGTTCGCGTCCTTGATGACATCGCGCGCGACGAGCTTCTCACCCGCGCCGAGCCCGAGGCTTCTGGCCGCCGAACCGGCGTTGACCTGGGCGGATGCGATGGCGGTCGCCCGTACGGCGGCGGCGGAGGCGGAGGCCGTGGGGACCTGTGCCTGCTGCGCCTTCTCGGGGGCGGCGGTGGCGGTACCGGCCTGGACGCCGACGACGACCATGGCGGCTGCGGCGGCGAGGGCCGCGGCGCGGACAGAGTTCTTCCGTGAAACGTGGGGGGTCATGCGCTCTCCATCACTCGTTCCGTGGGGGGTATGAGCTGAGCGATGTGAGAGTGACACTGATCGGCAGGGGATGACCGTGTGCCGACAATTGCCTCACAACTTTTTGACCATCTCTTGCCTCTTGATCGTCCGTTGAGAGTCCATTTGTGGCGGAGTCTGCCCGATATTCGGTCAACGGGTGTGGGTTGGAGGGGAGTTGTGGTTACCCGTGGTAGGTGCCGCGTCCCGACTCGCCCGTAAATGCGAGAGCCCTCCGAAGGCAGGCTCCGTAACCTGCACGGCATGGACCTCAACGCCCTCCCCGTCATGGAATTCGCCTTCCCCGGCCCGCTCCGGGACCAACTGGTCGCCGCGATCCTGTCCGGTGAGAAGACCTCCACCACGGGTCTCGTACTGGACTACGAGCTGGCCGGTGATCCCCTGCCCCGGCCGGGCGACCGGACGGCCGTGGTGGACTCCGACGGCCGCCGGGTCGCAGCGATCGAGACGACCGAGGTCCGGATCCTCCGCCTCGCGGACGTCGACCTGCAACACGCCGTCGACGAGGGTGAGGGCTTCACCTCCGTGGCGGACTGGCGCACCGGCCACGAGTCCTTCTGGCACAGTGCGGAGATGCGGGCGGAACTGGGCGACCCGGAGTTCACGGTCGACGACGACACGATGGTGGTGGCCCAGAACTTCCGGCTGCTGCACACGGCCTGAGGTCAGGCGGTAGTGGCGTCGACACGGGCCTCCGTCAGCGAGCGTGATGGAGGGTACGAACGACCTTCGCCGGGGTGTCGAGCCACACGCACTCCTCCGTCCGCGTCACGTTGAGCCCCGCCCGGTCGCGCCCGGGACGGCCGAGGCGGGCCCAGGCCCGGTGCGCCGCCTCCACTTCGTCCCACAGTCGCCGCGGCCCGTACTGCCCCACCTCATATGTCTCCCGGTCCGGTACGAACTCGACAGCGGCCCACGACGAACGGTCGTCCGCCAGCACCCACAACGTCGCCTCCCCACTGCCGTCATCGGCTTCCGCCAGCAGGTACCAGGCATCCGGCAGTTCCAGCCCTACCCAGAATTGGGCGTCCGCGTCCGCCGCCAGGACACGCGGGCACAGTTGTGTCCTACCTGTCTGCTCCTTCCCCCGGTGGTGCAGGAAGTCGGCCAGGAATCCGCGTGGGGGGCGGTTGTTGCGGCTCCGCATGAACGCCGGATATCCGCTGAACCGCCCCTGGGCGACCGGTGGATCGGCCCTCCTCCTGCGTACCTCCAGCGTCGCGAACGAGTACGGGAAGAAGCTCCCGCCCCAGGGCGTTACGATCCGCCCGTCCGGGGCGACACTCTGCTCGACCCATGCGTACGGGACCGACGGCACTGCATAGGTGGCGACCACCCGGTCGTACGGAGCACAGTCCGCCCATCCGGCGTCCCCATCGCCGCACACCACCCGGGACCGGAACCCGGCCTCCGCGAGGTTCTTTGCGGCGGCCTCCGCGAGCACGGGATCGATCTCCACGGAGGTCACCCGGTCGTCGCCCAGTCGGCGCGCGAGCCAGGCCGCGTGATAGCCGGTACCGGTGCCCAGCTCCAGTACGTGATGCCCGTCCCGTACGTCGAGCAGCCCGAGCATCTGCAACATCAGCGAGGGGGAGGAACTGGACGAGGTGGGTAGCCGGTAGGCCCCTTCGTCGGGCTCCCGTCCGTCGTTCACCTGCGTGATCAGGGGCAGGTCGTCGTAGGCGGCAGCCAGCCAGGCATTCGGGTCGTCCTGGCGCGAAACGGTTCTGGACGGAGTCTCCACCACTTCCGGCAGGAACGCGGCCCGGGGCACGGAGGCGACCACCTCGCGCCAACTCGATTCCACAGTCGCCTTGTTGGTGAGAATTCGTAGCAGCTCTTCGGGTGAGCTCACTTTCCCTTCCCTTCATCCTTCTTCGGCGGATTCGAGACGGGACGGTTCCACTGTCCGTCCGACTCGCGGGGCGACTGCTGCTTGTCCCCGTCGGACCCGCCCTTGCCGTCACCGTGTGTGCCCATGCGTGGGCTGCCGGGCCGGAGGGCTTGGGCGAGTCGGAGGGCTTCTCCGGCGTGGAGACGGCCGAGCTCGACCAGGGGGCGACCAGAAGTCGCGCCGGTCAGGTCGATCCGCAGCGAGGGGAGGGTGACCTGCGCGGCGGTGAGGGCCTGAGTGAGGAGGTCGACGGCGTGCTGGGCCTCGGCGAGGGCGGACTTGACGGTGCCGTGTGGGGCGACCGGTGTGTTGGCCATGCTCATGAGGCTAGAAGCGGGTCATGTTGCCGTTCTACGTTCTTGCGCGAGCTTGCATGCGGGCTTTTCGAGCGCGGCGATTGCCTCCGTGATGAGAGAGCGCGCCGCCGCCCCGTGGACGGCCATCGGGGACAGCTTGGCAAAGGCTTTCGCGTAGACGGCTACTTCGCTGGGTGCAGTGACGTTCACAGCGGCGGTCAGCAACTCCACGCTCACCCTGTGTCCGTCAAACAGGTAGAAGGCTTCGAGTGGCCAGACGCGTCGACTCGCGGTGAAGGGAATGATCCCGAGGCTGACGTTCGGCAGGGCCATGACGGCGAGCAGGTAGCCAAGCTGGCCAGCCATCGTCCGGGCGTCGCCGATGCGGTAGCGCAGAACCGTCTCTTCTACGAGGAAGGCGAACCGGCGCTTGCCGTCCTGGACGACGTGCGAACGTGCCACACGCGCGGCGGCGGCCTCAGGGGAGTCGTCGGGGGTGTCCTGGAACGTGGCGATCGTCGACAGCAGCGCGGTCGCGTAAGCCTCGGTTTGGAGCATTCCCGGCACGACGTTGGAGCAGTACACCCGAAAGCTGTGGGTCCCTTCGTACAGCGGGACTATCTCCTCCTGAGCGCGACGCATACCGTGCCGGTGAAGCCGCTTCCAGTGCACGTACATCTGGTCGGCCTGCTGGTTGGCGGCCACCAGGTCAGGGGCCTGGTCCTCGGCATCACATGCCGTGCACCAAGCCCTGACATCCGCATCGGACGGCGGGGTCTTGGCGTGCTCGATGCGGGAGGACTTCGCCGGGCTCCAACCGCACCGCAGTGCCAGATCGCGGCCCGACAGCCCAGCCGCACGACGTAGTTCCCCCAGCCGAGCGGCGAGGGCTTCGCGGGCTGCTTGTGCGGCGGACGAGGCTGCGGGCAAGGCGAGGCTTCCAGTGGACGATGCGGTCAGACCGCGTACTTTGCGTGCGGGATGCCATGCTCCCAGACGAGCCCGAAGGCTCGGGCGGCGAGTTCGATCACTTCGGGTTCCGTGCGCATCTCCCACTTCGGGTCGGCCCAACCTCCGTCGCCGGAGAAGTGGTTGAACAGTACTGCGGTGCGGTCGAAGAGCCAGAAGTCGTTACCCGGCAAGGGGATGGCCGAAGCCAGCCTCCGAGGCAGCCAGCGCACTTCTTCCCCGGCGAGCACGTTGACCGATGCGCCCGCGTGTTCGTAGCGGATGTACTCGGTCACCGGTTCGGAGACGATGCGGGCCCGCCGTACGGTTACGCCCCGAGCCACAGTGCGGCCGATCAGGTCGACCCACGGAGCCCAGTAGGCCGAGTCAGGGTCGGTGTCGCGTTCCCCGGTGTTGCGCCAGTGCTCGAAGTCGGATGCTTCGTCGCCCACGTCGTAGGTGTCACGCATCTCCAAGTGGAATGCGGAGTGCTCGGCGGCGGCGAGCAGTGCTTCAAAGCTGGGAGCGTCGTTCTGCGACATCACACGCCTTCCTGATGATGGACACCATGCGGGCCGGAACTCGAATCACGGCCTCGTGCGGCGGAATGCCGGGCGCGTGACCGGGCGCTTCGAACCTGGCGCACTCGGCCTGGAGTTCAGCGCTGGGCTTCCATCCCTGGAACACGAGCTCCGCCGTCTCCTCGTCCACCCACACGGTGGGGGAACCCTGCTGGCCGGTGTCCGGGTCGATTCCGACGAACTTTAGTCTCACGGTGATCTCCCGAGTCCGGTCGATTGCGCGTCGTTGCACGACCATCACTTGCTGGCGAGTCCTCGTCAAGAGCGAACGGGTGTGCCAACTGTGCCCCAAGTCGATTGAGCGCGGGGTGCGTTGGGCCCCTCGGGAGCTTGAGACCCGGGTGGCGAGATTCGAGTCTTCTTTACTCGGAAGGGTGGGTGGGACTGATCCCCGCCCACCCACCCTTTCCCGAGCGCGGGACGCGTGCGCGTGACGGGCGTGCGGGCTTCAACTTGCCCACGGCGTCCGCGAGATGACTTCTTGTGATCGGGTCGCGACCATGTGTTGCGGACGTGTACCGTGCGTCACAACAAGACGACCCCCATGCGGGGCCTAAGCCGCATGAGGGTCTGACCACTGCGAGATCGAATAGAGGCGATCCACATGGCTATTCAGCAGCTTAGTCGTACCCTCCACGCCCCCGCCCACCCGATGGCCAAGCCCGGGTACGGGAAGAAGGCGGCGCCCGATCAACTCCCGTTCGACGGCGGCACCTTCGCCCACCTGCCCAGGCGGGAAGCGGCGATTGCCCGGTACATCGACCTTCTCCCCGACGGCTCCGACATCAGCATCAAGACGCTGGCCAAGGAGATGGAGGGGTACGGGCAGATGGCCGTCGGCAGCGCGCTGAAGTACCTCACCACCGCCGGGCACCTGCGTCGCTTCGTCGAGGAAGTGTGGGTGGAGCGGGAGGGATACCGGCAGGTCACCCGCACCTGGTTCTCCCGCACCGCGCGGCACGAGCACTGGTGGCGGGCGTTGCTGTGCGACGACGTGCCCGAGTCCGGCAAGGAGCCGGGCGTACCGGTGGACGAGCCGGGGGAGGCGGAGCGGCGCGGGTACAGCGCGCTCGCGCGGATCGCCAGGACCGAGCCGCGGCTACCCCTCTCCGCCGCCTCCTGCGAAGCGCTCGCACCGCTCGCGGGGGAGTGGTTCAAGCGGGGGATGAGCGAGTCGCAGTTCGTGTTGACGCTGACCTTCTGCCTGCCCCAGCCGGTGCGGCACCCCTTCGGGTTCGTGCAGCAGCGCCTGATCAACGAGATGCCGCCGGAACTCCCGGGCCCGGTGCAAGGGCTGATCGCGGTGGAGTGCACGGGGTGCGGCGTGCCGGGAACGGCCGAGGCCCTTCCCGGCGGACTGTGCGGGCCCTGCCGGAGCACGCCGTACACGGCGCGGCCCGAGCGGGGGCTGCCCGCCGACGTCGTACGCGGCAAGGCGGACCGCATCCGGTACGAGATGGAGGAGCGGCGGCCCTCCAGGAGCCCGGACGGGCACGCCCGAGGGCCCCGGTCGCCGCGCCGCTGAAGCGGGTTGGCGGCCGGGGCCCTCGGAGGCGTACGGGCCGGTCGGCCCGGACTCGTACGGCGGAGATCAGACGCTGACGCCGAAGTCCTGGGCGATGCCCGTGAGGCCCGAGGCGTAGCCCTGGCCCACGGCGCGGAACTTCCACTCGGCGCCGTTGCGGTACAGCTCGCCGAAGACCATCGCGGTCTCGGTGGCGGCGTCCTCGCTCAGGTCGTAGCGGGCGAGCTCGGTGCCGCCGGCCTGGTTCACGATGCGGATGTACGCGTTGCGGACCTGGCCGAAGTTCTGCGAGCGGGACTCCGCGTCGTAGATCGAGACCGGGAAGACGATCTTGTCGACGTCGGCGGGCAGCGCGGCCAGGTTGACGTTGATCTGCTCGTCGTCGCCCTCGCCCTCACCGGAGCGGTTGTCGCCGGTGTGCACGATGGACTGGTCCGGCGTCGCCTTGTTGTTGAAGAAGACGAAGTGGCCGTCCGAGTAGACCTTGCCCGCGGGGTTCACCGCGATGGCGGAGGCGTCGAGGTCGAACTCCGTGCCCGTGGTCGTGCGGACGTCCCAACCGAGGCCGACCGTGACGGCGGTCAGGCCCGGGGCCTCCTTGGAGAGCGAAACGTTGCCACCCTTGCTGAGGCTGACTGCCATGGGATGTCCCTTTCCTCGTGCGTGATGTGCGGGCTTCGGTATGAGTCCCGAAGCTACCGTCACCCCATCTAACGCGGCCAGGGGCCCAGGAAGTTCCAGCATCGCCCGGTTCTCTTTACTTTCTTTGCCGAAGCGCACACCCGTACCCCGAAAACGGTGTGACGGACCCGCTGCGAGCAGGGACTATGGACGCATGTCTGGTCCCTACGTCATCCGTGGCTCCGTCTCCCTCCCGGAGGCCGAGCTCATGTGGCGTTTCTCCAGGTCGTCGGGGCCGGGCGGGCAGCACGTGAACACCTCCGACACCCGCGTCGAGCTGCGTTTCGACCTCGCGAAGACGGAAGCGCTGCCCGAGGTGTGGAAGGCGCGCGCCCTGGAGCGGCTGGCCGGGAGGCTGGTCGACGGTGTCGTCTCCGTACAGGCCGCTGAGCACCGCTCGCAGTGGAGGAACCGGGAGACGGCCGCCGTACGGCTCGCCTCGCTGCTCGCGGAGGCGTCCGCGCCACCGCCCAAGCCGAGGCGGGCGACCAAGATCCCACGGGGGATCAACGAGCGGCGGCTGCGGGAGAAGAAGCAGCGGAGCCAGACCAAGGGCGGCCGGTCCGGACGCAGCTGGGACTGAGCCCGTAAGGACCCGTTGGGACCCGTAGGGACAGGTCCCGGGCGCTCAGCTCAGCTGGCGGTACCTGCCCCGGAAGTACGTCAGCGGGCCGCCGTCCGTACTCGGCAGATCCACGGCCAGGACGCGGCCGATCACCAGGGTGTGGTCGCCCGCCACCACGCGCTGTTCCGTACGGCACTCCACGACCGCCAGCGCGCCCCCCACGAGCGGCGCACCCGACACCTCGCCGCGCTTCCACGGGATGTCCTCGAAGAGGAGCCGGTCGCTCAGACGGCCCTTCATCGCGAACCGCCCCGCGATGTGCCGCTGGCTCTCGGAGAGCAGGGAGACCGCCCACAGGGGCTGCTCCTCCAGCAGGTCGTCCATGCGGGAGCCGTTGCGCAGGCTGATCATCACCAGCGGTGGTTCCAGGGACACCGACATGAAGGCGGTCGCCGTCATCCCGACGTCCTCGCCGCGCGGGCCGCCGTCCTCGTCATGGGCCGTCACCAGCGTCACGCCCGCCGTCAAGCGGGACATCGCAGCGCGGAACTCGTCATCGCTCACCCCCTCAGGATGGGGGATCAGGGACGGGCGGGGTGAAGGGAGGGTGCTTTGCGGGGTGGCTTCAGTCGTCTGCAACACATGATCAACGCTAGGCGGGACCATGTGCCGGGCACATCGGGCAGAGGGACCAGACGGGACCTAGGTCCCGCGGGGGTCCCGGGTGCGCGAGGTCTGCGGGGGACGCGTCCCGTGTCCTCCGTTCGCCGCCCGTTTTCGGCCACACGGGTGCCCGGAACAGGGCGGGAGCGCTCCCACAAGTGCAACATGAACTTCCGCTACTGGCTTGTGACTTGAGTCACAGAAGGAAGTATTTGTTAACCCTGTGTACCGGGAGGGAGGCGCGCTGTGATTCAGTGGCGGTGGCAATCGGACGATGAGAAGCCTGGAGTTGCTGTCGTTGCTGTCGAGGTCTCGGGGAGCGGGCCATGGAGGCCGAGTCGGAGCCGTACGTCCGTCTTGCGACCCTGCGGCAACTGCACCAGGTGGTCGCTGACCTCAACACCGCACGCAGTCTGTCGGACACCGTGCAGGCCGTCGCCGACGGCATCGTCACCGGTCTCGGATACGAGCTGGCGTGTGTGAATCTCGTACGTCCCGACGGTGATCTCGTCGTGGCCGCTTTCGCGGGGAACACCGCGGCCGAGGCCCTCATCACCGGCCGGGTCGGCTCGCGCGGCTCGTGGGAGCGGCGGCTGCTGATGGGCGAGCGGTGGGGCGCACTCCACTTCATCCCGCACCACGAGGGCTGGGTGCTGATGGAGGACGACGTTCCGCAGTGGCACACGGAGGGGCCCGATCCGCGCTTCGCCGACGAATGGCACCCCAGAGACCGCCTGTACGCGCCGATGTACGCATCGGGCGGCGAGGGCGAACTGATCGGCGTGATCTCCGTCGACCGCCCGCGCGGCGGACGCCGCCCCGGCGCATGGGGCCAGGAAGCGCTCACGATGTACGCCTCCCAGGCCGCCATCGCCATCACCAACGCTCGGCTCAGGTCGAACATGCAGCGCGCCCTGGTCCGCCTGGAGCGGGAACAGCAGGCCCTGCGCGCCAGTGAGGAATCCTTCCGCCAAGCCTTCGAGTACGCGCCCAGCGGCATGGCCATCGCCGAGATGGGCGGCGACCAGCACGGCCGCCTGCTGCGCACGAACGACGCGCTGTGCCGCCTGCTGGGCCGCCCCGCCTCCGCCATGCGCCGGTACTCCTTCGCCGACCTCGTCCACCACGAGGACGTCGGTACGCTGCTGCGCACGTCGGCGGAGGGCGGGCGCGCCGAACTCCGCCTCCAGCGCCGCGACGGCAGCTTCGTCTGGGTCAACCTGCGCAACTCCGTCGTCGCCGACACCGCCGACGGGCCCCGCTTCCTCCTCACCCACGTCGAGGACATCGAGGAGCGCAAGCGGCACGAACTGCACCTCGCGCACCGCGCCTCCCACGACTCCCTCACCGGCCTGCCCAACAGCGCGGAGCTGAGGGCCCGGCTCTCCGCCCGCCTGTGCCGTCGCCCGCACGCGGTGCGCGCGACGGCGGTGGAGGCGCTGGACGCGGCGTACGACGGTGCGTACGACCAGGGGCTGACGTACGGCGACGGCAGTGGTGGACCGGTGGCGTACGACGACGGGTTCTACGGCGACCCGATGAGCCCGAGGGGCTCGGCGAACCCGATGGGTTCCGCCGGCTCCATGGGGCTGATGGAGGAGGGCGACCCCGGTTTCTACGACCACCACGTGCACACGGTCGCGCCTCAGGAAGGTGCGGGGGAGGGCGCCCCCGGGCATCCCGACGACGGCACGAAGGGGCTCGCGGTGCTGTTCTGCGACCTCGACGGCTTCAAGTCCATCAATGACCGCTTCGGGCACCAGGCCGGTGATGCGGTTCTGATCGAAGTGGCACGACGACTGACCACCTGTGTCCGGGACGGCGACACTGTGGCGCGGCTCGGCGGTGACGAGTTCGTGGTGCTGGCGGACGGTCTTGGCAACGCGGACGCGGCTGATCTCGCGGTCCGGCTGCGCAACGCGATCATCCCGCCGATCCGGGTGGACGGGCGCGCGGTCCGGGTCGGGGCGAGCTTCGGCATCGGGTGGGCGGAGTGCGGGATGACGGTGGAGGAAGTCCTCCAGTCCGCCGACCAGCGGATGTACATCGAGAAGCGGTCCCGTTCGAAAGTGCACCGGCGCGCGGGATAGCTCCGGGGTGGCTTCGGGACGGCTCCGGGGTAGCTCCCGCGCGCGTTCCTCCCCGCACTTCCCCCGGTGCATGCTGTGTTCAACGTCCCAGAGGGCGTTCGCGCGCACCAGGTAGGCTCGCCCGGTCGGCGATGCTGGCGGAAACATGGTGAGGAGTGACGCTGGGATGACGGCCGCGAACAACGGCACGGGCACGCCTGAGGACGACGATCCGTTCGGCTACCTCTACGAGGACGGACGTGCGGCGGGCGCTCAGCCGCCGAGCTCGGGCGGCGGCTACGGCTACCCGAGCGCGTCGTCGCAGCGCGGGGTCCCCAGGACGTCGTACAACCAGGTCCGGCCGGTCGGCGAGCGCCAGTACGGGCAGCAGGGTCAGGGCCAGCAGGGCCAGGGTCAGGCGACCCAGGCGTTCCCGCAGCAGGGCCAGCCGGGACAGCAGCAGTACGGGCAGCCCAACGCGCACTACGCGGCCCCCGAGACGCAGCCGGGCGGCGCCCCTCGCGGTCCGGCCGAGTCGCCGGGCGACCAGGGGCGCGGCGGGCGCGGGCGCGGGCCCAACACCCGGGGGCTGCTGATCGGCGCGATCGCGGTGGTCGCGGCCGTGGTGATCGGCATCGGTGTGGCGCTGATCAACGGCAAGGACAAGCCGGAGGACAAGGCGTCCGGCAAGGACGGCGCGACCTCGGGCCAGCAGCAGAAGCCGTCGCCGACGGCGGAGCCGACCGAGGGCGACAAGCCGCCGACGGAGCTGCCGAAGTCGGATGCGGCGCTGTTGATGCTGTCGCCGGGGCTGAGTGCGGTGAAGGACGTGCCGGGGGCGACGTCCGATTCGAAGACGTACGTGCCGCTGAGCCAGCCGAATTCGTCGGCGACGTGGACGGTGAAGGTGCCGGAGGCGGGTCAGTACAAGCTGTCCGTCGATTACGGAGTGCCGGGCCGCGATACCAAGGCCGACCTGACGGTCAACGGCAAGCCGCACCAGACCGGGCTGCGGATGAAGAACTTCGCCAATGCTCAGGCCGACGCCTGGGACAAGGGCTGGACCAACACCTGGGCCCAGGTGAGCGCCAAGCAGGGCGAGAACACGTTCGTGATCTCGTGCCCGGCCGGGTGTGAGGTCAACCTGGACAGAGTGGCGTTGCAGCCGCTGAAGAAGCAGTAGGACGAAACAGCGAGGTGGGCCCCCGTCGGGACTGAGTGTTCCGGCGGGGGCCTTCGCGTGCGCGCTGCTTGCTACTTGACCGTCGTCAGGAAGTGCGCCACCGTCGCGGCCATCGCGTCGCGGCCGGGGGTGAGGTACTTGCGCGGGTCGACGGTGGAGGGGTTCGCCTCCAGGTACGCGCGGGCCGCGCCCGTGAAGGCCGTGTTGAGGGCCGTGCCGACGTTGATCTTGACCATTCCGGCGGCCACGGCACGGCGGATCTCGTCGTCCGGGACACCGGAGGAGCCGTGCAGGACGAGGGGGACCGGGACGGCCTCCTTGAGCGCGGCGATCAGGGTGTGGTCGAGGGTGGCCGTGCGTTCGGTCATGGCGTGCGAGGAGCCGACCGCGACGGCGAGGGCGTCGACGCCGGTGTCCGCGACGTAAGTGGCGGCCTCCTGGGGGTCGGTCCTTACCCCGGGGGTGTGCGCGTCGAGTGCGGCCTCCCCTTCCTTGCCGCCGACCTTGCCGAGTTCGGCCTCGATCCAGATGCCGCGCCGGTGGCCCCAGCGGACGGCTTCGGCGGTGGCCTTGACGTTGTCGTCGTAGCTCAGCTTCGAGGCGTCGAACATCGCGGAGCTGAAGCCTGCCTCGTGGGCGGCGTGCAGGAGCTCGACGGAGACGACGTGGTCGAGGTGGAGGGAGAGCGGGGCCGAGGAGGAGCGGGCGACGGCGGCGGCTGCGGCGGCGATGGCGAGGACGTTGCCGCCGTGGAACCTGACGGCGTTCTCGGAGATCTGGAGGACGGCGGGGGAGTTGGCTTGTTCGGCTCCGGCCGCGATGGCTTCGGCGTGTTCGAGGGTGATGACGTTGAAGGCGGCGAGGGCGGTGCCTTGGGCTGTGGCGGCGGCGATGAGGTCGCCGGTGGGGTGGAGGGGCATGGGAGGGGTTCCTGTTCTGGGTGGGGCGGTACGGGGTGGAGCGGGGCTCCCTCGGAGGGGGCGGGCGGTAGCGGGGCTGGGCGGGGGTGCTCCGGGGTGGGCCCGGAGCGGAGGGGGCCGCCCCCTTGCCCGCCCGTTCCGCCCCCGGGGGGCGGCCCCGCCGCCCAAGGAGGCTGGGCGGAAGCGGAGGCGGAGCCCAAGGGGGCTGGGCGGAGGGCGGAGCCCAAGGGGGCTGGGCGGCCTCGCCGCCCAAGGGGGCGAGGCGAGCCCGGTGGTCACGGAAGTGTGGGGCCCGCAGTCCGTTGGGTGACCTTGACTTGGGGGAGTAGGGAGGCGTAGGTCTCCGTGTCGAATTCGCCTGCGGCGGGAGCGGCGACCGTCGCCGCCGACAGGGCCACCGCCCGGGCGATCCGCTCCGGCCAGGGGAGGCCGCGTACCAGACCGTCCAGAAGAGCGGCCACCGCCGAGTCACCGGCCCCGGTGGGGTTCCCTCGCACCAGCGCAGGAGGCGTGGCCTGCCACACCCCCGCGTCGGTGCTGGCGAGGATGCCGTCCGGGCCGAGCGAGGCCACCACCGCGTGCGCCCCCTTCCTCCGTGCCTCCGCCGACGCGGCGTACGCGTCCCGCGACCCCGTGAGCTGGAAGAGCTCGTCGGAGTTCGGCTTGACCAGATCGGGGCGGGCGGCGATGCCCCGCAACAGGGGTTCCCCGCTGGTGTCCAGCAGGACCGGGACCCCGGCCGCCCTGGCGCGGCGGACCAGGTCGGCGTACGCGCCCACGTGGATGCCGGGCGGCAGGCTCCCGCAGAGGGCCACCGCCGCCGTGCCGCCGCTCAGCTGGGACTCGTACGAGAGGAGGAAGGACTCCCACTCGGAGGGGCTGATCGTCGGTCCCGGCTCGTTGAGCTGGGTCGTGTCGCCGGTCGACGCGTCGACGATCGCGAGGGTGCGGCGGGTGTTCCCGGCGGTGGGGACCAGCGCGTCGGCGGGGAGTTCGGCGGCGAGGAGGGTGCGGAGGACCTCGCCGGTGGAGCCGCCCGCGAAGCCCGTGACGATCGTGTCGTGGCCGAGGGCGGAGAGCACGCGCGCCACGTTGAGGCCCTTGCCGCCGGGGCGTTCCCTCACGTCCGTGACGCGGTGGGAGGTGTGGGGGACGAGTTCGGGGACGTGGTGGGTGAGGTCGAGTGCGGTGTTCAGCGTGACGGTGAGGATCCTGGCCATGATCCGCGTCCACCCCCGTAGCGTTGCTTGCCCATCCAGCGTAGAAAGCGCTTTCTATACTGCCTGCCAGGGGGATCATGCCAAAAGAAAAGTGGCTGGCCCAGGGGTACGGGTCAGCCACTTCAAATGAATTCGAGGTGAAATCAACCCACTTGGGGTTCAATCACCCATTCGCCCTTGCGCATCACGCCGACGACCGTGAACTCCGCGTCGAGCACGACCAGGTCCGCGTCCTTGCCCGGGTCGAGCGAGCCGACCCTGTCGTCCACGCCCAGCAGGCGGGCCGGGTTGGCGGACAGGGAGCGTACGGCGTCGTCGACCGAGAGGCCGTCGACGGTGACCGAGCGGCGGAAGGCGGTGTCCAGGGTCAGGGTCGAGCCCGCGATGGAGCCGCCCTCGACGAGGCGTGCGACGCCGTCCAGCACCTCGACGGCGAGCGGGCCGAGCTGGTACTGGCCGTCGCCGAAGCCCGCCGCGTCCATCGCGTCCGTGATCAGCGCGACGCGGGACGCGCCCGCGTGGTGGTACGCGAACTGGAAGGCGGCGGGGTGCAGGTGCGTGCCGTCGTTGATCAGCTCGACGGTGACACGCTCGTCTTCGAGGAGCGCGACGATCGGGCCCGGGGTGCGGTGGCCGATCGCGGGCATCGCGTTGTAGAGGTGCGTGGCGACGGTGGCGCCCGCGTCGATCGCCTCGACGGTCTGCTCGTACGTGGCGTCCGTGTGGCCGATCGCGGCGATCACGTCGTTCTCGGCGAGGAGGCGTACGGAGTCGAGGCCGCCGGGCAGTTCGGTGGCGAGCGTGAACATCTTGGCCGTGCCGTGCGCGGCGTCCATCAGCTTGCGCACGTCGGCGGGGTCCGGGTCGCGGAGCAGCGACTCGCTGTGCGCGCCCTTGCGGCACGGGGAGATGAACGGGCCCTCGAAGTGGAGGCCCGCCAGGTCGCCCTGCTGGACCAGCTCGGCGAGGAGGGCCGCGCGGTTGACCAGGAAGTCCATGTCGTTGGTGACGGTGGAGGCGACCATCGTCGTCGTGCCGTGGTGGCGGTGGGTCTCGATGCCCCGGAGGACCTCCTCCGTGGTGCCGGAGGTGAAGGACGCGCCGCCGCCGCCGTGGACGTGCATGTCCACGAAGCCGGGGACGATCCAGTGGCCGGTCAGGTCGAGCGTGGGGGAGGCCGACGCGGTGTCGGGGAGCGCTCCCGCGATCCTCGTGCCGTCGACGATGACCCGGCCGCCGTCGACGGTGCCGGTGGGGAGCACCACCTTGGCGCCGGACAGGACCTGGACCTTGCTGCTGGCCATCAGTCGGATACCTCCGTGGGGGCCATGACGTCGGTGTGCATGGCGTGGGTGGGGGGTGTGGTGGGGTGCGCCGGGGGTGCGGTGGGGCTCGTGGTGGGCGTGGTGGGGTTCGTGGTGGGCGTGGTGGGGCTCGTGGTGGGCGTGCTGGGTTCTTCGTACGTCGCCAGGAGGTCCCAGGCGAGGAGGCCCGCGCCGAGACATCCCGCCGTGTCGCCGAGGGCGGCCGGGACGATCGTCGGGAGCTTCTGGAAGGTCACGCGGTCCTCCACCGCTTTGCGCAGGGGGGCGAACAGGGTTTCCCCCGCCTCGGCCAGGCCGCCGCCCACGATGATCGTGCGCGGGTCGAGGAGGGTCAGCGCGGTGACCAGGCCGTCGGCGAGGGCGTCGACGGCCTCGCGCCAGACGGCGAGGGCTCGGGGGTCGTCGTCCTCGACCGCCTTCGCGCAGTCGGCTGCGTCGGCGGTGGGGTCACCGGTGGCCGTGGCCCAGGCGAGGGAGACGG
Organism: Streptomyces sp. NBC_00237; assembly: GCF_026342435.1. NCBI lineage: Bacteria > Bacillati > Actinomycetota > Actinomycetes > Kitasatosporales > Streptomycetaceae > Streptomyces > Streptomyces sp. NBC_00237. The sequence goes on from NZ_JAPEMT010000001.1 coordinate 690,981, forward strand.
CGGACGCGGAGGCGTAGCGCTCCAGGCAGCCGCGCTGGCCGCAGCCGCAGTCGACGCCGCCGGGGCGGACGACGATGTGGCCGATCTCGCCCGCGGAGGCGTGAGCTCCCTCTTCGATGGTGTTGTTGATGCCGATCGCGCCCGCGATGCCGGTGCCGAGCGGTACGAAGAGGAACCGGTCGGCACCCTGGCCCGCGCCGATGCGGCCCTCGGCGAGGCCGCCCGTGCGGACGTCGTGGCCCAGCGCGACGGGGATGCCGCCGAGGCGCTCGGAGAGGAGCGTGCGCATCGGGACGTCGGACCAGCCGAGGTTCGCGGCGTACAGGGCGATGCCGTTCTCGGCGTCGACGATGCCGGGGACGATCACGCCGGCGGCGGACGCGGGTTCGCCGAAGTGGGTTTCGCCGTGGGTGCGGAGGTCGTCGGCGAAGGCGAGTATCGACTCGACGACGGCGTCCGGGCCGCGGTCCCGGCCGGTGGGGCGGCGGGCCTCGTGGAGGAGGGTGCCGTTGGGGGCGACCAGGGCGGCTTTCATGCCGGTGCCGCCTACATCGAGGGCGATGACGTGTTTCACGGGGTCAGTGTCGCGCGTCTGCCCTGAGAGGTCTAGTCCACTGAGTGTTCACCTCGGGTGGGGGTGCGGGGGTGGGCGGGTCCGGCCAGGGCGGGGGCGGGCTCCGCGCGGCGGTCGGAGGGGCTCTGTGGAGGGGCTCCACTTCCCCGCCCTCCCGGTTCGACGGAACCACCCTTCCGCCTCCACCCAGCCCCCTGGGACTCCGCGCCCGCCTAGCCCCCTTGGGCGGCGGGGCCGCCCCCCGGGGGCGGGACGGGCGGGCAAGGGGGCGGCCCCTCTCGCTCCGGGCCCGCCCCGGTGCCGCCCGCTTTTGCCTCCGCCGACGGGTGCGCCCCACCCTGGTGCCGTCTGCCCGGGCTCCGCCGATGGGTGCGCCGCACCCGGGTGCCTGCGGCGCTGCCCCGGTCCCGCCCCTTCACCTAAAGCGCTCGGCCGCGCGGCTGGGTGGGTGGCTGGTCGCGCAGTTCCCCGCGCCCCTAAAGGGGCGCACCCCCCCAGCCCCAGCGAAGCCGGGAGCGCACGCGCCGCGGAGCCGCAACCTCGGCGCAGCCCTGCGGGCGAGCCGCACCTTGGTGCAGCCCCGCGGCCGGGGCCGTACCAAGGTGCGGTCCCCGCCGAGAGACCCCGTCAGCCCAGGATCACGCTGCGCGACAGATTCCGCGGGTGGTCCGGGTCGTAGCCCTTCGACTCGGCCAGGACCACCGCCAGCCGCTGCGCGCGGATCAGGTCGGCCATGGGGTCCGCCGACGCGTGCGCGACGACCGTTCCGCCGACGCGTGCGACGTCTCCCGCCAGCCCCTCCGGCAGCGTGCCGAACATCCACGCCACCCGGTTCGGGCCCGTGATGGAGATCGGGCCGTGGCGGTACTCCATGGCCGGGTACGACTCCGTCCACGCGCCCGCCGCCTCGCGCATCTTCAGGCCGGCCTCCTGGGCCAGCCCGTACGTCCAGCCGCGGCCCAGGAAGGTCCACTGCTCGGCCGAGGTGACGGACTCCGGGAGCGGCTCAGTGATCGCCAGTTCCGCGTCGACGGCCGCCTCCGTCACCGTCTTCACGCCCGGTGCCAGCGTGCCCGTGCGCTCCAGGCCCGCCCGCAGGAAAGCGAGAGCCGTCGTCGCGAAGCGGGTCTGGACGACCGACTCCTCGTCCGCCCAGTCGAGGACGGCGATCGTGTCCGCCGCGTCCATGATGGGCGTTTTGGGGTCGCCGGTGAGGGCCAGGGTGGGAGTGGTGCCCTTGACCTCCGCGAGCAGCGCCAGCACCTCGCTCGTCGTGCCCGAGCGCGTGATTGCCACCACACGGTCGTACGAGCGGCCGACCGGGAATTCGGACGAGGCGAAGGCGTCGGTCTCGCCCTGGCCCGACGCCTCGCGCAGTGCCGCGTACGCCATCGCCATGAACCACGAAGTGCCGCAGCCGGTGATCGCAACGCGCTCACCAGGCAGGGGAAGCCCCTCGAAGTCGGCCGCGTACTCAGCGGCGCGCCGCCAACAGGTCGGCTGTGTGGCTATCTCAACTGCGGTGCGGGACATGCGCGACGACTCCTCGAACGCGGGCGAACACGGGTGAGTGTGGAGATGACCTTGCTTCCGCCTGCTTAGCAGGCCGTACGCGATTTGCGGAAGGTGTTGCGGAAGAGATACCCAAGTGGTGTAGACCTTGCGGTCGCACATGAGACAAAATCACAACTCATGTGGATAAGGGTGTGGGTGAGACGCGAGAAGCCTCACGAGGGCACGCGGATATCCACGCCAATGGGTAGCAAAACGGGCGATAAAGGGTGGAACGGGCTGTGCAGCGGCGCTACTTGGGTCTGACCGCGGCAGTCGCCGCACTCGCGATGGCAACGACCGTCTCCGGCTGCGGCACCGTCGGCGGCACGGGCGGCGACGTCACCCTGAAGCTGGTGGCCGCCGACTACAACCTCGACGGCGGCGACGGCACGAAGAAGTACTGGGACAAGCTCGCGAAGAAATTCGAGGCGAAGAACCCGGGCATCAAGGTTGACGTCCAGATCTACTCCTGGGACGACGTCGACCGCAAGGTCGGCGAGATGGTCAAGGCGGGCGAGGCCCCGGACATGGCGCAGATCGGTGCGTACGCCGACTACGCCGCCGACGGCAAGCTCTACTCCGTGCCCGAAATGCTCTCCATCCCCACCCAGGCCAACTTCGTGAACGCCCTCGCCGAGACCGGCAAGGTCAACCGCGTCCAGTACGGCATGCCCTTCGTCGCCAGCACCCGCCAGCTCTTCTACAACAAGACCCTCTTCGAGAAGGCCGGCATCAGCGGCGCCCCGGAGACCTGGAACGAGCTCGCCGCCGACGCGAAGAAGCTCAAGGGCAAGGGCGTGAACTACCCGTTCGCGCTGCCCCTCGGCCCCGAAGAGGCCCAGGCCGAGACCCTCAACTGGATGCTGGCCGGCGGCTCCGGCTACGTCGACGACATCGGTACGTACTCCCTCAACTCGGCCGACAACATCAACGCGTTCGAGTTCCTCAAGACCAAGCTCGTCATGCCCGGCCTGACCGGCCCCGTCGCCCCCGGCAAGCTCAACCGCAAGGCCGCCTTCGAAGCCTTCGCCAAGGGCGAGGTCGGCATGCTCAACGGCCACCCGTCGCTGATGCAGCAGGCCGAGAAGAACGGCGTGAAGTACGAGATGGCGCCGCTGCCCTCCTCCGACGGCAAGGCCCGGCCCTCGATGGGCGTCGCCGACTGGATGATGGGCTTCAAGCAGAACGGTCACCGCAAGGAGATCGGCAAGTTCCTCGACTTCGCCTTCGACGACGAGAACGTCCTCGCCTTCGCCGACGAGTTCGACCTGCTGCCCGTCACCGTCTCCGCATCCGAGAAGATGGCTGCCGACAGCAAGCACCAGAAGGTGCACAAGTTCCTGGAAGCGCTGTCGTCCTCGCAGTCGTACCCGTCCGCCAAGACGTCCTGGGCGAGGGTCAGCGAGAACATCAAGCAGGAGATCGGCAACGCCGTCGAGCCGAACAACACCCCGGGCGCCGTCCTCGGCGTCCTCTCCCGCGAGGCGGCGGCGCTGGACAGCGCGGCGCTCCAGTAGCGGGAGCAGCGGGAGCAGCGGGAGCAGCGAGCGGGGCGCGATGTCAGTGGCCCGGCCTAGGCTGGGTGCATGTCCTCCGAGCTCCCTGAGCCCCCTGATCAGCCGTACGAGGGTGAGAGTGGCCCCGCCGGAGCGCCGGGCGGGGCGCTCTCCGCGCGCGAGCTGGCCGTGCTCGCCGTCGAGAAGCGGGGCTGGGCCGGACCCGGCGCCAAGGAGCGCGCCATCCGCGAGCAGCTCGGCATCTCGCCCACCCGCTACTACCAGCTCCTCAACGCCCTGCTGGACGACGCGCGCGCCTGGGAGCACGACCCGACGACCGTGAAGCGGCTGCGGAGGGTACGGGACGAGCGCAGGGCCCGCCGCTAGCCGGTGCCGAGCGGGTCGTGCCGCGGGGGCCGCCCGCTCAGGCCGGAAGCGTCCGTTCGGCCCGGGACCGGGCTCGGTAGGCTCCTGGCATGGACACTCTTCCCGAACCGTCCACCACCGCCGGCCGCGAGGCCCTCGCCGCCCTGCTGGCCGAGCCCGCGCGCGCCCTCGTCGCGATCGACTTCGACGGCACCCTCGCCGACATCGTCCCCGACCCCGAACAGGCCCGCGCCCACCCCGGCGCCGTGCCCGCCCTTGCCGCCCTCGCCCCGCACGTGGCGTCCGTCGCGATCGTCACCGGCCGCCCGGCAGGTGTCGCCGTACGGTACGGCGGCTTCGCCGGGGTGCCGGGGCTTGAGCACCTCGTCGTCCTCGGGCACTACGGGGCCGAGCGCTGGGACGCCGTCTCCGGCACCGTCCGCGCCCCCGCCGCGCACCCCGGCGTCGCCGCCGTCCGCGCCGAGCTGCCCGGAGTACTGGACGCGCACGGGGCGTGGCGCGGGACCTGGGTGGAGGAGAAGGGGCAGGCCGTCGCCGTCCACACCCGGCGCGCCACCGACCCCGAGGCCGCCTTCGAGGCCCTCCGCACCCCCCTCTCCGAGCTCGCCGCCCGGCACGGGCTCATCCTCGAACCGGGGCGCCTGGTGCTGGAGTTGAGGCCGCCCGGTGTCGACAAGGGGGTCGCTCTGGCGGCGTACGTACGGGAAGTGGGTGCGCGCTGCGTGCTGTACGCGGGGGACGACCTCGGCGACCTTCCCGCGTACGCGGCGGTCGAGAAGCTCCGGTCGGACGGGGTGCTGGGGCTGCTCGTGTGCAGTGGTACCGCGATCCCGGAACTCGCCGAGCAGGCGGACGTGTTGCTGCCAGGGCCTGCTGAAGTGGTCGCGATGCTCGGGGAGTTGGGGAGGCAGCTGGGCGGGGGTGTGTAGGAGGGGCGCCGCATTCGAGGCTTCGCCCCTCCGGCTCCCGTCAACCGATTTCCCACCGCGCCCGAAACCCCGTACTGTCGTGTTTACCGACGCGGGGTGGAGCAGCTCGGTAGCTCGCTGGGCTCATAACCCAGAGGTCGCAGGTTCAAATCCTGTCCCCGCTACTAGATGGATCCGAAGGCCCGGAACTCGAAAGAGTTCCGGGCCTTCGGCCGTTTCCCGCGCGCCCGGAGGGGCCCTCTCACCCCTCCAACGCCTCCACCTGCTCCACGAACCACCGCGCGGGCGCCAACGCCGTCCCCGCCACCGCCAGCCGCTTCGTCCGTTCCGCCCGCTCCCCCGGCTCCATCGTCAGCGCCTCGTGCAGCGCCTGTGCCGTGCCCGTCACGTCGTACGGGTTGACGACGATCGCGTCCTCGCCCAGCTCCTCGTGCGCCCCCGCCTCCCGCGACAGCACCAGCGCGCAGCCCTCGTCCGAGACGACCGGGATCTCCTTGGCGACCAGGTTCATCCCGTCCCTGATGGGGTTGACCAGGGCCACGTCCGCCATCCGGTAGGCGGCCAGCGACCGCGCGAAGTCGTCCTTGACGTGCAGGACCACGGGCGTCCACGTCGGCGTCCCGAAGCGGGAGTTGATGGACTCGGCAGTCCTCCGCACGGCCTCCGTGTACTCCCGGTACACCGACAGGTCCTGCCGCGAGGGATAGGCGAAGGCGATGTGCACCACGCGTTCGCGCCACTCCGGGTGCGTGTCCAGGAGGTGCTCGTACGCCAGCAGGCCCCGCACGATGTTCTTGGACAGCTCCGTGCGGTCCACGCGCACGATGGTGCGGCGCGCCGAGCCGTCCGCCGAGCCGCCGTCGACCTGTGCGCGCAGGGAGGCGAGACGTTCCGCCACGTCGTCGCGGTGGGCGCGCTCGCGCAGGAAGTCCGCGTCCGCGCCCAGGCCGTGCACGCCGATCCGCTTCCCGTCGAGCGCCTCCTCGCCGAGCACGTTCAGCGCGCACGCCGTGAACGCGTCCGCCCAGCGCCGGGTGAGGAACGCCGCCCGGTCCGCCCCCAGGATGCCCAGCAGGAGCTGGCGGGCGATGTCGTCCGGGAGCAGGCGGAAGTAGTCCACCGGCGCCCACGGCGTGTGCGAGAAGTGGCCGATGCGCAGGTCGGGGCGCAGGGCCCGGAGCAGGCCCGGCACCAGGGACAGGTGGTAGTCCTGGACGAGGACCGTCGCCCCCGGGGCCGCCGCCTGCGCCAGCGCCTCGGCGAAGGCCCGGTTGTACGTCTCGTACGCCGCCCACCGCCGCCGGAACTCCGCGTCGAACACCGGCTCCGTCGGGGTCTGGTAGAGCATGTGGTGAATGAACCACAGCACCGAGTTCGAGATGCCGTTGTAGGCGGCCGCGTGTGTGTCCGCGTCGATGTCGAGCATCCGTACGCCCGGCTCCGCGACCCCGCGCCGCACGGCCTCCCGGTCGCCCTCGCCCAGCGCCGAGCACACCCACAGCGCGCCCGCGTCCGGGCCGATCGCGGACAGGCCCGAGACCAGCCCGCCGCCGCCGCGCCTGGCGGTCAGCCCGCCGTCGTCACCGAGGGCGTACGTCACCGGGCCCCGGTTGGAGGCGACGAGGATCCGGGCCTGCCCGGACGGGGCCGGGGCTTGGTCCGACGGGGCCTGGGCCGACTGGGCCTGGTCCGGCTGGGGCTGTGCGGCGTCGATCGGGGAAGTCATGTGGCGAAACCTAGCCGGTACGGATTCCCCTCAAACGTGCGTACGGCCGCCCCCGGCGTGCGAGTGCGGCCGTACGGCTATGCCGCCTGCCGCTCCGCGTACTCCGCGATCTCCCGCATCGGCGGGCGCTCCTCCGTGTCCACAGGGTGTGTACGAGGGACGAAGGCCGTGCCGATCCGCTCGAACTGCGTGAGGGCCGGGCGGATCAGATGACCCCGGGACAGGCGGAGCTGGGCCGTTCGGTAGATCGCGGCTGCCATCCGTCCCAGCGCCTGGCCGTCCTGGTGGCGGTGGACGCGCACGCCCACGTCCACCTGGGCGAGCGCGTCCAGGCCGACCGTGTGCAGCGAGTCGATGAGGAGGCCGAGTTCGACGCCGTATCCGACGGGGAAGGGGAGGCGTTCCAGGAGGGAGCGGCGGGCCGCGTACTCGCCGCCCAACGGCTGCACGAATCCGGCCAGTCGGGGCCAGTGGAGGTTGAGGAGGGGGCGGGCCATCAGCTCGGTGACCCGGCCGCCCTGGCCGGTGGCGCCGTCCAGCGGGCGGTCGTACGTCGCCTTCACGAAGTCGACGCCCGGGTCGGTGAGGAGCGGGCCGACGATGCCCGACACGAACGACGCGTCGAACTCCTTCAGGTCCGCGTCCACGAAGCAGACGATGTCACCGGTGGTGACCAGGAGCGACCGCCACAGGACCTCGCCCTTGCCCGGCACGGCCGGTACGCGGGGCAGGATCTCGTCCCGGTGCACCACCCGCGCGCCCGCCTCGGCCGCCGCCTTCGCGGTGTGGTCGGTGGAGCCGGAGTCGATCACGACGAGTTCGTCCACCAGGGGGACGGCCGGGCTCATCAGGTCCCGGCGGATCGTGGCGACGATCTCGCCGACCGTGGCTTCCTCGTTCAGGGCGGGCAGGACCACGGAGACCGTCTGCGGCCTCGCGGCGCCCTGGGCGGCCTTCGCGGCGAGGAGCTGCTCCAGCGGGCGGTCGGCGGCCGACCAGGACCGCGCCTGAAGCCAGCGCTCCACCTCTTCCAGCACGCCCGTCACTCCTCTGCTCGTGTCTGATTCGTGTCTGCTCGTGGCGACATTTGTGATCCATCTCGCGGTCCGGACGTCTGGCACACCCGTCCGGGGGTTCGGTTACAGTCTTGAACAACGCGGACGACCTGTGCATGTCGGGGTCGTCGCGTACACAAACACCCGGACCGCTGCTGCGGCCGCCGGAGTCATAGCGCTCATCCAGAGGGACAGAGGGAAACGGCCCGTTGAAGTCCCGGCAACCCCCCAGCCGACCGCGAGGTCAGGCCAGGAAGGTGCCAATTCCGTCTCGCGTACGAAAGTCGTCGCGGGGAAGATGAGGAAAGGACCTCGCCATCATGGCTGTGCAGACCACCGAAGCCACTGTTACCTCCGTCGACCTCGGCCCCGCCGCCGCCCTGTCCTGCCGCGAGTGCGGAGAGCGCTTCGAGCTCGGCCCGATCTTCGCCTGCCAGCTGTGTTTCGGCCCGCTGGAAGTCGCGTACGAGCTGCCGACCGGAAGCCCCGAAGAGCTGCGCAAGCTCATCGAGTCGGGCCCCGACAACATCTGGCGCTACGCCCCCCTCCTCCCCGTCCCCGCCGACGTCGCCGAGAAGCCCAGCCTGAACCCCGGCTTCACGAAGCTGGTCAAGGCGGACAACCTGGCCCGTGAACTCGGCGTCACCGGCGGCCTGTTCGTCAAGGACGACTCCGGGAACCCCACGCACTCCTTCAAGGACCGCGTCGTCGCCATCGCCGTCGAGGCCGCCCGCGCCTTCGGCTTCACCACCCTCTCCTGCTCCTCCACCGGCAACCTGGCCGGTGCGGTGGGCGCCGCCGCGGCCCGCGCGGGCTTCCGCTCCTGCGTGTTCATCCCGCACGACCTGGAGCAGGGCAAGGTCGTCATGGCCGCCGTGTACGGGGGCGAGCTGGTCGGCATCGAGGGCAACTACGACGACGTGAACCGCTTCTGCTCCGAGCTGATCGGCGACCCGCTCGGCGAGGGCTGGGGCTTCGTCAACGTCAACCTCCGCCCGTACTACGGGGAGGGCTCCAAGACGCTCGCGTACGAGATCTGCGAGCAGCTCGGCTGGCGGCTGCCCGACCAGATCGTCATCCCGATCGCCTCCGGCTCGCAGCTCACGAAGATCGACAAGGGGCTCCAGGAGCTCATCAGGCTCGGGCTCGTCGAGGACAAGCCGTACAAGATCTTCGGCGCCCAGGCGGAGGGCTGCTCGCCGGTCTCCACCGCCTTCAAGGCCGGGCAGGACGTGGTCCGCCCGCAGAAGCCGAACACCATCGCCAAGTCGCTGGCCATCGGCAACCCGGCGGACGGCCCGTACGTCCTGGACATCGCCCGCCGTACGGGCGGCGCGGTCGAGGACGTCAACGACGAGCAGGTCGTCGACGCCATCAAGCTGCTGGCCCGTACCGAGGGCATCTTCGCGGAGACCGCGGGCGGCGTGACCGTCGGCGTCACGAAGAAGCTCATCGAGGCCGGTCTGCTCGACCCGACCCTCACCACCGTCGTCCTCAACACCGGCGACGGCCTCAAGACGCTGGACGCGGTGGCCCCGACGACCGGGCCCTCCGCGACCATCCGCCCGAGCCTGGACGCGTTCCGCGACGCCGGTCTGGCCCGCTAGAAACCCGTCAGCGATTCGTACGTACGCAAGGAAGGCCGAACACCATGAGCGTCAAGGTCCGCATCCCCACCATCCTCCGCACGTACACGGGCGGCGAGGCGGAGGTGGCCGCCGAGGGCGCGACCCTCGCCGAGGTCATCGCCGACCTGGAGAAGAACCACACGGGCATCGCCGCGCGCGTCCTGGACGATCAGGGCAAGCTGCGCCGCTTCGTCAACGTGTACGTGAACGACGACGACGTGCGCTTCGAGAGCGGCCTTCAGACGGCCACTCCGGACGGCGCGGGCGTCTCGATCATCCCGGCCGTCGCGGGCGGCTGATCCTTCGCCTCCTGCGCGCAGGGGGCGCACTCGGCCTCCTTCAACGCGCCCCGCGTTAACCCAAGTTGCCCCCTCCGCTCACAAGCGGAGGGGGCAATTCTGCATGGTTGAAAGAGGTAGAGTAGGGGAAGCCCCGGTCGCCGCTCATGCCATGTGCATATGAGAAGGCGACAAGATGCGGCCCGCGTGTTCGAGCGATTTGACGCCGATGTTCACGCTATGTCCGGCCCGACTTGCCCTGGAATTACGGGAGTTGACCGATCCGGGCGTTCGAGCCTGCCCAGAATTCTCGTCGGATTGACCTGTTGCAGAGGGCAGTTGGGCGGATACATTCAGCCGCGGTCGACGCGCTACGGCGCACACCTACCGCGTTCCTGTCGGCGGGTGGGGTCTGACCCGGGGTCGCGAAGTGCGGTCTCGCGCAAGGGCCAGTAATAGGGGAGTTAGGCATGGCTCAGGGCACCGTCAAGTGGTTCAACGCGGAGAAGGGGTACGGCTTCATCGCGGTCGACGGTGGTGCGGATGTTTTCGTCCACTACAGCGCGATCCAGATGGACGGCTACCGCACCCTTGAAGAGGGTCAGCGAGTTGAGTTCGAGATCTCGCAGGGCCAGAAGGGTCCGCAGGCGGACATGGTCAAGCTCGCCGTCTGATCTCGGCGCGATCGGCCACCGACGCACTACCAAGACTTACCGGCACTCACGCACCAAGGGTCCGCATCCCGACACAGGGGTACGGGCCCTTGGTGCGTTCGGCGTACGGCCTGCGTACGCCGGGCGTACCGAGTGCGCGAACCCCCTGGATCTGTGGTACCCGCTTGCGCCCACCCGCCGCCCGACCACCGCCCCTCATCGACATCCCTTCGGGACGGCCTTGCACTCCAATGGGTCGAGTGCTAATCATTGGCGTTAGCACTCTCCCAGTGAGAGTGACAGAACTTGGACCAGGTTCGGTGAGGCCGAGAGGTGTCGGGGTACGGAATCCCGGGCATTGCGAAGCCGTCCGTCGCGGGCGCCGATCCCCCGGTCCGGAGAAATCCACCCCGTGGGAGGACCACTTCACATGGCCAAGATCATTGCGTTCGACGAGGAGGCCCGGCGCGGCCTCGAGCGTGGCATGAACCAGCTCGCCGACGCCGTCAAGGTCACCCTTGGCCCCAAGGGCCGCAACGTCGTCCTTGAGAAGAAGTGGGGCGCCCCCACGATCACCAACGACGGTGTCTCCATCGCCAAGGAGATCGAGCTCGAAGACCCTTACGAGAAGATCGGCGCCGAGCTCGTCAAGGAGGTCGCGAAGAAGACGGACGACGTCGCCGGTGACGGTACGACCACCGCGACCGTCCTCGCGCAGGCGCTGGTCCGCGAGGGTCTTCGCAACGTCGCCGCGGGTGCCAACCCGATGGCCCTGAAGCGTGGCATCGAGAAGGCCGTCGAGGCCGTCTCCGCCGCTCTGCTGGAGCAGGCGAAGGATGTCGAGACCAAGGAGCAGATCGCTTCCACGGCCTCCATCTCCGCCGCCGACACCCAGATCGGCGAGCTCATCGCCGAGGCGATGGACAAGGTCGGCAAGGAAGGCGTCATCACGGTCGAGGAGTCGCAGACCTTCGGCCTGGAGCTTGAGCTCACCGAGGGCATGCGCTTCGACAAGGGCTACATCTCCGCGTACTTCGCGACGGACATGGAGCGCATGGAGTCGGCTCTCGACGACCCGTACATCCTGATCGTCAACTCGAAGATCGGCAACGTGAAGGACCTCCTTCCGCTGCTGGAGAAGGTCATGCAGTCGGGCAAGCCCCTGCTGATCATCGCCGAGGACGTCGAGGGCGAGGCGCTCTCCACCCTGGTCGTCAACAAGATCCGTGGCACGTTCAAGTCCGTCGCCGTCAAGGCTCCGGGCTTCGGCGACCGCCGCAAGGCCATGCTGAACGACATCGCCATCCTCACGGGCGGCACGGTCATCTCCGAAGAGGTCGGCCTCAAGCTGGAGAACGCGGGCCTGGACCTCCTCGGCCGCGCCCGCAAGGTCGTCATCACCAAGGACGAGACGACCATCGTCGACGGTGCCGGTGACAGCGAGCAGGTCGCCGGTCGCGTGAACCAGATCCGCGCCGAGATCGAGAACAGCGACTCGGACTACGACCGCGAGAAGCTCCAGGAGCGCCTGGCGAAGCTGGCCGGCGGCGTGGCCGTCATCAAGGCCGGTGCCGCCACCGAGGTCGAGCTCAAGGAGCGCAAGCACCGCATCGAGGACGCCGTTCGCAACGCGAAGGCCGCCGTCGAAGAGGGCATCGTCGCCGGTGGTGGCGTCGCCCTCCTCCAGGCATCGGCCGTCTTCGACAAGCTGGAGCTCACGGGCGACGAGGCGACCGGCGCCAACGCCGTGAAGCTCGCGCTGGAGGCCCCGCTCAAGCAGATCGCCGTCAACGGTGGCCTTGAGGGTGGCGTCGTCGTCGAGAAGGTCCGCAACCTCCCGATCGGTCACGGCCTGAACGCCGCGACCGGCGAGTACGTGGACATGATCGCCGAGGGCATCCTCGACCCGGCGAAGGTGACCCGCTCTGCCCTGCAGAACGCCGCCTCCATCGCCGCGCTGTTCCTCACCACCGAGGCCGTCATCGCCGACAAGCCCGAGAAGGCCGGCGCGGCCGCCCCGGGCGGCATGCCGGGCGGAGACATGGACTTCTAAGTCCCTCTCCCTCTCGCGGGTAGCAGTACGTACGGTTTCCGTACGGTCCACTGGGGCGGCATCCCTTCGGGGGTGCCGCCCCCGTGGCGTTCTCGGCTCGGGCCCGCCCAGGTGGGTGTTCCCGGGTGGCTGACCTGCGGGTCCGCGCAGAAGCTGGGGTCATGGACACCCTGGACTCCGTCATCGTCGACATCAACGACGTCTTCTGGAGCTATCTGCTCATCCCGATCGTGATCGGGGCGGGGCTGTACTTCACCATCCGCTCGAAGGCCGTCCAGGTCCGGATGTTCCCGGAGATGATCAGAGTCCTGGGCGACAAGGCGGAGCCGGACGCGTACGGGCGCAAGTCCGTCTCCTCCTTCGGGGCGTTCACCATCTCGGCGGCGGCCCGGGTGGGCACGGGCAACATCGCGGGCGTGGCCGCGGCGATCACCCTCGGCGGTCCTGGCGCGGTGTTCTGGATGTGGGTGATGGCGACGGTCGGCGCGGCCTCGGCCTTCGTCGAGTCGGCCCTCGCCCAGCTGTACAAGGTGCGCGACTACGACGGTACGTACCGTGGCGGACCGGCCTACTACATGCAGCGCGGCCTCGGGAAGCGCTGGCTGGGCGTCCTCTTCGCGGTCACCATCACCGTCACCTTCGGCTTCGTCTTCAACGCCGTGCAGGCCAACACGATCGTCTCCGTCGTCGGCGGGTCCTTCGGCGGCGCGGCGTCCTGGCGGGAGCCGGTCATCGGGGCGGCCCTGGCGGCCCTGCTGGGACTGGTGATCTTCGGTGGCGTCCGGCGCATCAGCAGCGTGACGCAGGTCCTCGTCCCGGTGATGGCGGTGCTGTACCTGCTGCTCGGGTGTGCCGTCGTGATCCTCAACATCGACGACCTGCCGCGCGTCATCGCCGACATCGTGGGCGGGGCCTTCGGCTTCCGGGAGGTCGCGGGCGGCGCGATCGGCACCGCGATCCAGCAGGGCATCCGGCGCGGCATGTTCTCCAACGAGGCGGGCCTCGGCTCGGCACCGAACGCGGGCGCGGCGGCGGAGGTCTCGCACCCGGTCAAGCAGGGTCTGGTCCAGTCCCTCGGGGTCTTCTTCGACACCATCCTCATCTGCACGATGACCGCTTTCATCATCCTGACGACGAACCCGGAACTGGCGGGCGCGCGCCAGGGTGCGGACCTCACGCAGAACGCGCTGAACGCGTCGTTGGGGAACTGGGCGGGGCACGTCCTGACGGTGGTCGTCTTCATGCTCGCCTTCAGCTCGATGATCGGGAACTACTACTACGGCCAGTCCAACATCGAGTTCATCACCGGGGACGACAAGAAGTGGGTCCTGCCGGCCTTCCGGGTGCTGGTGCTGGCCACCGTCTTCCTCGGAGCCCTCGGCTCCGTGTCCATCGTGTGGAACCTGGCCGATGTCTTCATGGGCTTCATGGCGCTGGTGAACATGGCCGCGATCATCCCCCTCTCGGGCATCGCCTTCCGCCTCCTGGAGGACTACCGCGCCCAACGCCGGATGGGCATCGACCCGGTCTTCGCCCGGGACCGCATGCCGGAGCTGCGGGACGTGGACTGCTGGCAGAGGTAGCGCCCCTTGAGGGGCGCGGGGAACTGCGCGGCCAGCCACGACGCAACCGGGCGCGGACCGCACAGTCCGAAGAGCTCCGCCGAGGAGCACGAGAGCGGTGCTCCCGGGTGGGAGCACCGCTCTCGCTTCGTACCGCAGGGGCCGCGCATCAGACGCTGACCGGTTCCTTGGTCTCGGCCCTGGCCGGGTCGGCGGCCGTCTCCGCCGCCGGAGCGTTCATGTCCGCCAGCATCGACTTCGTGAAGCCGAAGTAGTAGGTGGCGGCGAAGCCGACGACGTACCCGACGAGCAGCCCGCCCGCGTAGACCGCGATCGTCGTACCCAGCCCCTGATTGCCCTGGAGCAGCGGGAAGAGCGCCCACCCCGACGGCCCGATCGCCGTCGATCCGACCTTGTCACCCAGCATCGAGAAGAGCCCGACGAACGCACCGCCCGCCGCACCCCCCGCGCACGCCGTGACGAACGGACGCCCCAGCGGCAACGAGACACCGTAGATGAGCGGCTCACCGACACCCAGGAAGCCTGCCGGGAGGGCGGACTTGATGGTGTTGCGGAGGGAGTGGTTGTTCTTCAGCCGCAGGAACACGGCCACCGCGCAGCCGACCTGACCCGCGCCCGCCATCGCCAGGATCGGCAGCAGCACGGTGTAGCCCTGCTGCTCGATGAGGGTGGTGTGGATGGGGATGAGGGCCTGGTGCAGGCCGAGCATCACCAGCGGCAGGAAGAGCCCGCCCAGGACCAGGCCCGCGAAGGCGCCGGTGTTGGTGAGGAGCCAGTCCGCGCCCGTACCGATGGCGGTGGAGATCTCACCCGCGACGAACATCAGCCCGAAGATCGTGACCAGCCCGGACAGCAGGACGGTGAGGGTGGGGGTGACCAGCACGTCGAGGGATTCGGGGACCCAGCGACGGCACCACTTCTCGATGTACACGGCGAGGACCGCTGCCCCCAGCGCCCCGAGCACGCCGCCCTGACCCGGCGACAGCGTCTGCCCGAAGGCGTCGATCTTCGCGACGCCCGGGAAGACGATGATCGCTGCGACCGCCCCGCCCAGGATGGGCGTACCGCCGAACTCCTTCGCCGTGTTGAAGCCGACGAAGACCGCGATCAGCGCCATGAACCCGGACGCGACGGACGCCAGCGCCGGGGTGACGGCGGGCAGCCACCCCAGATTGACGAGCAGTCCGTTGAGCCCGGCGATGATGCCGCAGCCGATCAGAGCAGGAATCAGCGGCACGAAGATGTTGGCGATCCGCCGCAGGAGGAGCTTGAACGGGGTGGCGTTCTTCGCCTTCTGGGCGGCCCGTAGGGCGGCCCCCTCGGCGGCCAGCTGATCGGCCGACGGGGAGTGCGCGGACTGGCCCTCGGCCACGAGGGCTTCGAACTCGGGGGTGACCCGGGCGACCGTGCCGGGCCCGAGGACGATCTGGTACGTGTCGTCCTCGACCACGCCCATGACTGCGGGCAGCGCCTTCAGGGCGTCGTCCTGGACGAGCGCGCGGTCGCGCAGGCCCAGCCGGAGCCGGGTCATGCAGTGGACGACCGAGGTCACGTTGTCCGCGCCGCCGACGAGCGGAAGGATCGCGGCGGCAGTGGCGCGGTTCTTGTTCTCAGGGGTGTCGGTGCTCATGGTGCGTGGTGCCTTGCTGTGCGGGGGGTGGGGGTCAGACGGTCAGACGGGTCGGACGGTGGTGCGGGCGGCCTTGAGGGCCGCGCGGAGGTGGCCGTGCTCCTCGTTGAGCAGGCTCGTGGCGGTGGGGCCTTCCACGCCTCCGAGGATGATCAGGATCGCGCTCTTCACCTCCCCGTCGGCGGCGGTGAGGGCGGCCTCGATCTCGGCGTCGTCCGCACCGGTGGCGAGGGCGACGATGCGCCGCGAGCGGGCCCGCAGCTTCTCGTTCGAGGCCCGGACGTCGACCATCAGGTTCCCGTACGTCTTGCCGAGCCGGATCATGACGAGCGTCGAGATCATGTTCAGTACGAGCTTCTGTGCCGTGCCCGACTTCAACCGCGTCGACCCGGTCAGCAGCTCGGGCCCGACGACGACCTCGATGCCGTGCTCGGCGGCGGCGGCGAGCGCGCTGTCGGCGTTGCAGGACAGTCCGACGGTGAGGGCCCCCTGGGCGCGGGCGTGCTCGACGGCTCCGACGGCGTACGGGGTGCGGCCCGAGGCGGAGATGCCGATGACGGTGTCGTTCCCCGTCAGCTTCAGCGCGTCGAGGTCCTCGGCCGCCAGCTCCTTGCTGTCCTCGGCCCCTTCGACGGCCTTCACCATGGCGGAGGGGCCGCCCGCGATGAGCCCGACGACCTCGCTGGGGTCGGTGTTGAAGGTGGGCGGGCACTCGGAGGCGTCGAGCACACCGAGCCGCCCTGCGGTCCCCGCACCGGCGTAGATCAGCCGACCCCCGCGCGCCATCCGCGCCGCGATGCCGTCGATGGCGGCGGCGATCTGCGGGAGCTGCGCGGCGACGGCCGCCGGAACGGTCGCGTCCTCGCTGTTCATGAGCGCGGCCAGCTCGGGCGTGGACAACTGGTCGATCTCGGCGAGCTCGGGGCGGAACGCCTCGGTGGTGAGGGTGTCGAGCTGGGCGCGGAGTTCGCCGTACGGGGCGGTGCTGGTCATGGCGTGAGGGTTCCTTATCGGGCGGAGCGGGGGTCGTGGCGGTGGGCGAGTGCTTCGTACGAGGCGGAGAGCGCGGGGCCCGCCGTGTCGTACGTACGCTGGGCGACGCCCACGAACAGGCAGTCCACGACGAGGAGTTGACTCGTCCGGCTCGACATGGCGGCGGGCCGCAGCTCGCTCTCGCGGGCGGTGGAGGTGGTGAGGACGTGGTCGGCGTACTGGGCGACGGGGCCCCCGGGCCGTCCGGTGATCGCGATCGTCGTCGCCCCGTGCTCGAAGGCGACGCGCAACGGCTCGATGGTGTCGCCCGTCGAACCGGAGTGGGTGATGCCGATGGCGACGTCCCCGGCCCGCAGCAGTACGGCATTGGTGACGGCGAGATGCGGGTCGCTGTGCGCGTGCGCGAACAGGCCGATCCTCAGCAGCTTCTGCGCGAGATCCATGCCGACGAGGGACGACGCCCCGGCCCCGTAGATCTCGACGCGCCGGGCGGTCGCCAACGCGGCGACGGACGCCCCGAGTTGGACCATGTCAAGCCCCGCCGCCGTGTCGGCGAGGGTCTGCTGCTCGTCGTGCGCGAGCTTGGCGACGACGTCCGCGAGGGGGTCGTCGACCGCGATGTCGGCGGTGACGGCGGGGGCCCGCCCGGACTGCTGGTGCGCGGCGAGCCCGGCGAGAGCCAGACGCAGGTCGCGGTATCCGGGATACCCGAGCAGCCGTGACGTCCGTACGACAGTCGCCTCGCTCGTCCCGGTGAGCTCGGCGAGCCCGGTCACGGTGAGTGCGGCACACCCGGCGGGGTCGCCCGCGACGGCTTCGGCGACGCGCTGCATGGAGCGGGTCATGGAGGGGGCGAGGGTCCGGACCTTGGCGGCCAGGGCGGCGGGGGCGGGGGCGGCCGTGGTCCCGGTCGTGGGGCTCGCACCCGACCCCTTGGAACTTTCCTTCACCATGTCGCTCATACCTGAAAGATATTTTCAGGGCGGGGGTGCGTCAATGGTGCGTAGGTCACGCACCCATCGGGACTTTGGTCCCGTCGGGCGACAATGGACCCATGACCCCCCTCGAACAGTCCCTCTACACCGCCCGCGCCCAGGTCATGGCCGACCTGACCGCCCGCGACGTCGCGGACCCCGGCATCGTGTCGATCGTCGAGGACGCCGTCGCGCACCGCCGCTGGTGGGTCGAGCAGTGGCCCGAGGGGGCCGAGTACGTCGTGGGTCTCATCGCCCAGGACGTACAGGACGCGCTTCTCGAAAAGTACGGCCGCTGGCCCCTGTGCCCGGTCTGTCACGACGGCGACCCGCACGCCCTGGACGTCGAACCGGAGCTCGGCCCCGACCCCCACTGGGTCTGCACGAAGGCCGTCGTCGCCGTCGCCCCCGTCGGAAAGCTCCCCCCGGCATGACGATCTACATAGACCCCCCGACCTGGCCCGGCCACGGCCGCCTCTGGTCGCACCTGGTCAGCGACGCGTCGTACGACGAACTCCACGCCTTCGCCGCCGCCATCGGCTGCCCGCCCAGGGCCTTCGAGCGCGACCACTACGACGTCCCGGAAGCCCGCTACGCGGACGCGGTCGCGGCGGGCGCGGTGGAGGTGGGCAGCAAGGAACTGGTCCGCCGCATCACGGCAGCGGGCCTGCGCCGCCGCAAGCACGGTCACCGGACGGGCTGAGCGGCACCGCTCTCTCGCGGGTCGTCGTGGTCACACGTCGGCGGGCTCGTCCGTGACCGGACCCACGTACGTGCCCGGGTGGGTGGCCGCGTCCTGCTTCAGGAGCGGGGTCCTGTGCGGCCAGGGGAGGTCCTTGGACTCCGTCTCGCCGGGGGGAGTCAGGGTGATCGTGGCGGCCTTGAACTCGGCGTCCTTGGAGTTGCCCTCCGCCGAGTAGGGGAGGTACGTGATCGTGAAGTAGGCGTCGCCGCCCGGGTCCAGGGTGAGGGCCTTGGGCTTGACCGAGGTCTGGCGGGTCAGGGACCACGTGTCGCCGGGGGAGCTCATCAGGTCCACGCCCGGGTAGCCCTTGAGGGAGCACGGGGCCGTGCCCTTGTTGGTGAGGGTGATGGTGACCTTGCCCTGGGCCTGTGCGGTCGCCTCGCCGCCCGGGTCGACCTGGAAGCCCAGCGCGGACGTCCTGCACTTCGCTGCGGCGGCTATCCCTCCGCCGCCGGTCGTGCTGCCCGTGCCGCCCGTCGCCTTGCCGGTGTCGCCGCCCGTGGTCTTGCCGGTGTCGCCGCCCGTGCCGCCCGTGGTCTTGCCGGTGCCCTCCGACGAGCCGCCCGTGGCCGACGTCCCGGACGACCGGTCGGGGGCCGGTGCGCCGGTGCTCGCGCCCGACCCGGCCCCCGTACCGGAGTTGTCGTTGCACGCCGTCAGGGCGAGTCCGGCCGCGAGGACGGCGGCGGCGAGCGGAGCGGTACGGCGCAGGCGCATGGGAGTTCCCCCGGGTTGATCAGTCGTGTCAGGTACGGGAGGGGAGACACCGGGGGCACGGGCGGCGGTTGCGGGCTACATGTAAATGGGTTGTGCTAGTTCGAGGAAGAGCAAGAGGCAGAGGACGAGGCGGTGACCGCCTTCGGGGACGGCGAACCGGTCGGCGCACCCGATGCCACCAGCCTCGACGCCCTCGCGTCCGTACGCTGCCAGCGCAGGGCCAGGAGGACCAGGGCGACCGCGACGATCGTCATGGAGGCGCCCGCCCAGGCGGTGGAGGAGAAGCCCCAGCCCGCGTCGATGACCGAGCCGCCGAGGGCCGGGCCGCCCGTGTTGCCCAGGTTGAAGGCGGCGGTGGTCGTGGCACCCGCGAGCGTCGGGGCCGCGCCCGCCACGTTGAACATCCGGGCGTTCAGGGCGGGGGCCGTGAAGAAGGCGGAGAAGCCGAGGGCGAAGGAGAGGGTGACCGCGACCGCTGCCGTGGAGGCGAAGAGGGCCAGGGCGGCGAGGAGGACGGTGGAGGCGGTGATGCCGCCGATCAGGACGCCGAAGGGGCGCGCGTCCGCGACCATGCCGCCCACCGTCGTACCGGCGAGTGCGCCGATGCCGAAGAGGCCGAGGACCCAGGGGACCCACGTCGAGTCCAGGCCCGCGACGTCGGTCAGGAGCGGGGAGAGATAGCTGAAGGCGCAGAACACGCCGCCTGCGGCGAGGGCGGTGATGACGATGGAGACGAGCACCTGACGGTCGCGGTAGATGCCCAACTCGCGCTTCAGGCTCGGCTTCTCGGAGGGGAGGGGGATGCGGGGGATGAGGGTGACGACACCGATCAGGGCGACGGCGGAGGCTGCGGCCACAGCCCAGAAGGCGGAGCGCCAGCCCAGGCTCTCGCCGAGGAAGGCTCCGACGGGAACGCCCAGGACGTTGGCGATGCTCAGACCGCCGATCATGACCGCCATCGCACGGGCCCGGGAGCCCACGTCCACCATGGCGATGGCGACTGCCGCGCCGACCGCCCAGAAGCCCGCGCAGGCGAACGCGCTGATCACGCGGGACGCGAAGAGGAGCTCGTAGGTGGGGGCGAGCGCGCCTGCCACCTGGCCGAGGCCGAAGACGCTGATCAGCGCGATGAGGGTGGTCCGGCGGGGGAGGCGGAGCGTGGCCACGGCCAGGAGCGGGGCGCCGATCACCATGCCGATCGCGAAGGCGGAGATCAGCAGGCCCGCCTGCGGGATCGAGACGTCCATGTCGGCGGCTATCGGGGGGAGCAGGCCCGACAGCATGAACTCGCTCGTGCCGAGTGCGAAGACGGCGAGGCCCAGCATGTACACGGCGAGCGGCATGCCGGTACGGGCGGGGGCGGACGCGGATGCGGGGGTGGACACGGGTGCCGGAGCGGGGGTGGAGGCGTGTGGTTGACGCGGCTGATCAGAGGGGGGCATGACAGCGTTCAACAAGCTGCCGAACCCGGCCATTCCCGGCCCCACGGGTCATCTCATCGGTCCCCTTGCGGGGGCTTTCAACTCCCTTGATGCATAAGCACCATACGGCCGGTAGAGATATAGATCATGACGACGAAGGAACTCGGTATCCGAGCCGCTGAAGAAACGATCCGCACTCTCCGTGAGGCCCTGGTCGCCGCCGGTGTGAGCCTTCCCTCGCTGGGGCTGGACTCCGCGTCGTGCGCCCGGGACGTTCCCGCGCCGCTGATCGACCTGGGCCGGTGCGACGTGGAGACCGCCCGGCGGTTGGCCGAGGCGGTGCGGGTGGGGGGTCCCGGCGGGGAACCTCCGGCACAGTAGAGGGAGTTGTGGTCGGTGTGACGGAAGGTGTGAGTGATGGGCGCGATCGTGTACAACGTGGCCTTCGACTGTGTGGACGCATATGAGCTAGCGGGGTTCTGGAGCCGGGTCGTCGGGCATCCGATGGACCCCAGGGACCGGCCAGGGGACTCGACCGCCAGCGTTCCGCTGCCCACCGGCATGAGCCTCTTCTTCGCGGAGGTCCCCGAGGCGGCCGAGGGCAGGCACCGCAAGAACCCGGTGCACGTGTGCCTCCAGCCCGACGGGCGGCGCGACGACGAGGTGGAGCGGTACCTCGGGCTCGGCGCGAAGCTGCTCGACGACCGGCGGAAGCCGGACGGCGGGGGGTGGGTCGTCTTCGCCGACCCGGAGGGCAACGAGTTCTGCGTGCTGAGGAGTGCTGCCGAGCGGGCAGCGATGGAGGACGTGCCCCACGAGTGAGGGTCCCGCGAGGGAGAGCCCCACGGGAGAGGTTCCGCGAGGGAGAGTCCCACGGGAGAGGTCCCACGAGGGAGGGTCCCACGGGAGAGGCCCCACGAGGGAGGGTCCCACGAGGGAGGGAGTGCGCACGGGGGTCCACGTCCGGGGCGCCCCTGCCTAGGGTGTCCGGATGACTGATCAGCAAGAGGTACGGCGGCTGTCCGCACGGGTGTTGGTGATCGACGAGGGCGGCCGGGTGCTGCTGTTCGGCTTCCGGGAGAAGGCGGGGGAGGCCGCCGCCGACGAGGAGCCCGGGTGGTGCACCCCCGGCGGCGGCGTCGAGCCCGGCGAGTCCCTGGCCGAGGCCGCCGCGCGGGAGCTGCGCGAGGAGACCGGCCTCGTGCTGTCGGCGGAGGCGCTGGGAGGGATGGTCGCGGAGACTTCCGGGTACGCCGATCTGGGGTGGGCGGAAGGGGTGTTCCGCGATGTGTTCTTCCACTGCCGGGTGGCCGCGTACGACGTCGACGTGAGCGGGCTTGAGGGGGTGGAGCTGGCCTTCCACGCGGGGCACCGGTGGTGGCCGGTGAAGGAACTGGAGGAGTTCATCGAGGGGGGCGGGACGGTCTATCCGTACGGACTGCCCGCTCTGGTGCGGGAGTTGGTGGCCGGGCGGGTTCCGGCGGAGCCGGTGCGCTTGGAGTGGCCCCACTGACGTGCCGGGGTGATGCGGGTCAGCCCCACTCCGCCGGGCTGTCGGTCAGCCCCATTCCGCCGTCTCCGGGTCCACCCCGTGCGCCGCCGCGTTCGCGAAGACCGCGTCGCGCAGCCACGCGGTGAGGCCCGGCTCCAGGGCCTCGAAGGCGTCCGCGTAGCCGGGCTCGGTGACGTACGTCCGGGCGATGCACACCTGCATGCCGTACGTGCAGTCGAAGTACGTGGAGAGCAGGGCGCGTTGACGTTCCGCGAGGGCGTTCGCCTTGGCGGAGCCGGGGGCGGTGCCCGCGCGGAGGGCGGTGGCGAGGTCCTCGTGGAGGGCGTGGGTGGTCGCGGCGACCTCCTCCCACTCCTGGCGGGTCAGGCGGGACGCCCGCTCCTCGTACTGCGCCCACTGCGGGCTCTCGCCGTACCGCTCCTCCGCCTCCCCGACCCACTCCGGCTGCCAGTCCGCGCCGAAGACCGAGACCTGTTCCTCGGGGGTGAGGCGCATGCCGCCGGGGGGCGAGACGGCCAGCATGCGGTCGACGGCGGCGACCATGCGCGTCATGCGGTCGATGCGCTCCGTGAGCTGGGCGCGCTGGCGGCGGAGGTGGGTGCGGGCGTCGGCGCCGGGGGAGTCGAGGATGCGGCCGATCTCGGCGAGCGGGATGCCCAACTCCCGGTAGACGAGGAGCCGGTGGATGCGGGCGATGTCCTCGGACCCGTACACCCGGTATCCGGCCCAGGTGCGTGCGCTGGGGCGGACGAGGCCGATGGAGTCCCAGTGGTGGAGGGCCTTGACGCTGACCCCGACGAGGGCGGCGGTGCGGCCGACGGTGAGGGCGGGGGGCTCGGCGGGGTTCTCAGCGGGGTTCTCCGCTGGGTTCTCGGCAGGGTTCTCGGCGGGCTTCTCCGCTGGGTTCTCCGCTGGGTTCTCGTGCTCCATGGGGTCAGTGTGGCTCAGGTGACTGTCGGTACTCCCGCGTTGGTGAGTACGTCGCGGGCGGGCAGGGCAACGCTCTGGGCGGCGGTGAGGCCGGTGGCCGCGCAGTGGGCGTCGGCGATGCGCAGGCCGGTGGCGTAGCCCGCCATGGCGGGGATGCCGAGAGGGGTGGTGTTCAGGTACGCGGCGGAATCGTCGCCGTAGACGTACGGGGGCAGGTTCTGCATGCCCGAGACGTCGATCCCGGCCGTCACCTTCGCGTACGCGTCGTCCAGCGCGGCCCCGGTGAGGGTGGTCGCCCACGGGCCCATCGCTTCCGGCCCGGCCAGTTCCCGTACGAACGCCTCGGCCAGGCCCTCGGCGACGACCTGCTCGCCGACGGTGACGGTCTCGGGGTCCCAGACGACGTTGGCGTAGCGGACGTTGTGGTGGAGCTCGTGGACGGCGGCGTGCTCGATCTTGGCGAGGGCGGTGGGGGTCGGCCACATCACGAGGTGGACGGCGCCGGGGATGCCGCCGAAGCCGAAGTAGCCGGCGCTGCGGGAGACGAGGTGTTCGTCGTCGGGGTCGCCGAGGACGAGGACGACGTGGACCGTTTCGGGGGTGCGGAGGGTGGGGGCGGCGGTGTCGAGGATGCGGTCGCGGGCGGTGGCGAGGGCCGTCTCGATCCGTTCCCGGACCCCGGCCCTCCGCATCTGCTCGACGGCGGGGACGAGGCGCGGGTCGTCGCGGTCGAGCGGGAAGCCGACGCCCTGCTCGTGCAGGGCGACCAGGTCGGCGCCGCCGAGAGCGGGGGAGAGGAAGGGGTGGAGGGGAGCGAGGATCTCGCGGAGGGCGGCGGGGCGGGCAGGGACGGGGAGGTGGAGGAGGCGGAGGTGGGCGGGGAGGGTGTCGTGCACGACGATCTTCATGCGGGTGAAGGTAGGGCCTCCTGTTGGGTCAGGGTCCAGTGCCTGTCCAGTACCTTCTGTCGGGCCGGGCGGCAGCCGCGGCGGTGGCGTCTTTGTCTCCCGGGGGCTTTCGGGCGATCCGGATCGCCTTCGGCGGGCCCGCCCTGGGCGGTGTCCCGTTACGGATTGAACTCTGCTGGGTCACGTCCGTATCCGTCCAAGACCTTCGGTGATAACCATCAGCTATGGATGTGCACACCAGGGACCTTCGCTACTTTCTCGCGGTGGCCGCGGAGTTGAACTTCACCCGGGCCGCGGAGACGCTGTACGTGTCTCAGTCCGCTCTCAGCAAGCAGATACGGCAGCTCGAACGGGCCATCGGTGCTGAGTTGTTCGTGCGGGACCGGCGCGAGGTGCGGCTGACCGAGGCGGGTGAGGCGCTGCTGCCGCATGCCCGACAAACGTGTTCCGTATGGGAGTTGGGGACGGTCGCGATCGCCGCGCTGCGCACGGCGACGGCGGGTGTGCTCACCATCGGCATGAGTACGGGTCCGGCGCGGGGCGGGATCCTGCCCGCGATCCGCTCCCGGTTCACGGACGCGCACCCGGAGGCGACGCCCGTGCTGCGGCAGGTCGACTGGGGGGACCCGACGGCCGGGCTCGCCGACGGCAGCAGCGACGTCGCCTACGTGTGGCTGCCGCTGCCGGAACCGTCGCGGTACGCGCATCTGGTCCTGGCGGAGGAACCCCGGCTGGTCGCCCTTCCGGCAGGGCACCGGCTGGCCGGGCGCACCTCGGTCGACTTCTCCGAACTGCTGGACGAGCCCTTCCTCGCACTGCCCGACTCGGCGGGCCCGCTGCGCGACTACTGGCTGGCGACGGACGCCAGGAAGGGGGTCGCTGTGCGGGTGGGCGCGGTCGTGGGCGGCCCCGACGAGACGTACGAGGCGCTGGTGGCGGGGCAGGGGGTGGTGCTGGTCGCCGCGGGCAACGCGGCGTCGCTGCTGCGGGGGGATGTGGTGGCGGTCCCGGTGCGGGGGGTCACGCCGTCGCGGTTCGCGTTGGCGTGGCGGAGGGATGACATTCGGCCTCTCGTACGGGCGTATGCGAGGGCTGCACAGGGACCGGGCGGGCCGGGGTCGGGCGGGCCGGGGTCGGGCGGGCCGGGCGCGTAGGGGCGGGCCCCCGCCACCCCACGCCCTCGGCCCCCATACGCCCCGCCTTTCCCCAGCCCCCTGGGGGAGCGAGGCCGCCACGCCTCGCTCCCCTCCCCACCGAGCCCCCTCGGGCTCCGCCCAGCCCCCTCTGGCTCCGCCCTTCCTCTCCCGCCCAGCCCCCTCTGGCTCCGCCTCCGCCTAGCCCCCTCGGGCTCCGCCTTACCTCGTCCCCTTGGGCGGCGGGGCCGCCCCCCGGGGGGGCGGGACGGGCGGGCAAGGGGGCGGCCCCCCTCGCTCCGGGCCCACCCCGGAGCGGCCCCGACCAGCCCCGGTGCCGCCTCGCCCCGCGCAAGGGGCCCGCCCCAGTGCTGCCCGCTGTTACCTCCGCCTATGGGTGCGCCGCGCCCGGGTGCGCCTGCGGCGGGCCGCCCCAGACCCTTCCCCAAGCTCTCAACTTCGTTCGAGCAGGGGAGACCCCATCCTTCACCTAAACTCGCGAGGCTTGGGGTGGGGATGTGCGGGTGCGTCGTGGCTGGGCGCGCAGTTCCCCGCGCCCCTAACAGCCCCGGCGGAGCCGGGAGCGCACCCGCGGCGGAGCCGCACAGTGACACAGCCCCGCGCCCCTCAAGGGGCGCACCCTCCCAGACCCGGCGGAGCCGCACAGTGGTGGCGGCCCCGGGGCCCCGGCGGAGCGTGGCTCCGTGTTCGTGGGCAGGCACACTGGCTCCATGACGATCCTGCCTCCCGACCTTCCCGACCGCTGGGCCGCGGTGATCGCCGCCATCAGCCCGGCCGGTTCGGCCGGTTCGGCCGGTGCGGCCGACCCCGCCCCGTACGCCCAAGCCCTGCTCACCCGCTGGGCGGAGCCCCACCGCGCCTACCACACCCCCACCCACCTCGCCGCTGTCCTCACGCACCTCGACACCCTCGCCGACCACCCCGCCGACCCCGACCTCGTACGCCTCGCGGCCTGGTTCCACGACGCCGTGTACGACCCCGAGCGCGACACCAACGAGGAGCGCTCGGCGCGGCTCGCCGAGCGGGCCCTCGCCGAGCTGGGCGTCGGCGACGAGGACGTCGCCGAAGTCGCCCGGCTGGTCCGCCTGACCGTCACGCACGACCCCGACGACGGCGACACCAACGGCGAGGCCCTCTGCGACGCCGATCTCGCCGTCCTCGCCTCCGCCCCCGAGGACTACGCCGCCTACGCCTCGGCGGTCCGTACCGAGTACGCCTTCGTCCCGGACCCCGACTTCCGCACGGGCCGGGCCGCCGTACTCGCCCAACTCCTCGCCATGCCAAGGCTGTTCCGCACTCCGTACGGCACTTCCCACTGGGAGGACGCGGCCCGCCACAACCTCACCACGGAGTTGCTGCTGCTCTCTCCGTGAGCGGCTACGCCGCCTTGAAGCTCCGCAGCCGCAGGCTGTTGCCGACCACGAAGACCGACGAGAAGGCCATCGCCGCCCCCGCGATCATCGGGTTCAGCAGTCCCATCGCCGCCAGCGGCAGCGCGCCGACGTTGTAGGCGAAGGCCCAGAAGAGGTTCGATTTGATCGTGCCGAGGGTCCGGCGGGAGAGGCGGATCGCGTCGGCCGCCGCCCGCAGGTCTCCCCGTACGAGCGTCAGGTCGCCCGCCTCGATCGCGGCGTCCGTGCCCGTGCCCATGGCCAGACCCAGATCGGCCTGGGCGAGGGCTGCGGCGTCGTTGACCCCGTCGCCGACCATGGCGACCGAACGGCCCTCCTCCTGAAGGGACTTGACGACGCTGACCTTGTCCTCCGGCATGACCTCGGCGATCACCCGGTCGATGCCGACCTCGGCGGCGACCGCCTCGGCGACGGCCTTGTTGTCGCCGGTGAGCAGGATCGGGGTCAGACCCAGGGCGCGGAGACGGCGGATCGCTTCCGCGCTGGTGTCCTTGACGGCGTCGGCGACGGTGAGGACCGCACGGGCCTCGCCGTCCCAGGCCACGGCGATGGCCGTACGTCCGGCCGCCTCGGCGTCCGCCTTCGCCCGCTCCAGCCCGGCGGGGAGGGCCATCGCCCAATCCGCCAGCAGCTTCGTACGGCCGACGAGTACGGCGTGCCCGTCGACGACGCCGTGGACGCCGAGCCCGGGAACGTTCGCGAAGTCCTCGGGAGTGGGGAGCTTGCCGACCTTCTCGACGGCCCCCGTGGCGACGGCCTGGGCGATCGGGTGCTCGGATGCGTTCTCCAACGCGCCCGCCAGCCGCAGGACTTCGGCCTCGTCGACGCCCGGCGCGGTGTGCACGGACAGCAGGGTCATTTTGCCGGTGGTGACGGTGCCGGTCTTGTCGAGGACGATCGTGTCGACCTTGCGGGTGCTCTCCAGGACCTCCGGGCCCTTGATCAGGATGCCGAGCTGGGCGCCGCGCCCGGTGCCGACCATGAGGGCGGTCGGAGTGGCGAGGCCGAGGGCGCAGGGGCAGGCGATGATCAGTACGGCGACGGCCGCGGTGAAGGAGGCCGTCAGCCCGGCCCCGCTCCCGAGCCAGAAGCCGAGCGTGCCGAGCGCGAGGGCGATGACGATCGGGACGAAGACCGCTGAGATCTTGTCGGCGAGCCGCTGAGCTGCTGCTTTGCCATTCTGTGCGTCCTCGACCAGCTTGGCCATCCGGGCGAGCTGGGTGTCCGAACCGACCCGCGTCGCCTCGACGACGAGCCGCCCGCCCGCGTTGAGGGTGGCCCCGGTGACGCTGTCGCCCACGGCCACCTCGACCGGCACGGACTCGCCCGTGAGCATCGAGGCGTCGACCGCCGACGACCCCTCCACGACCTTCCCGTCGGTGGCGATCTTCTCGCCCGGCCGTACGAGGAAGCGGTCCCCTGCCTTCAACTCCCGGATGGGAACGGTCACTTCACCGCCGTCGTCGCGCACGAGGGTCACGTCCTTCGCGCCCAGGTGCATCAGGGCCTTCAGGGCGGCCCCCGCCTTCCGCTTCGACCGGGCCTCGAAGTAGCGCCCCGCCAGGATGAACGCGGTGACACCGGCCGCGGCCTCCAGGTAGATGTTCCCGGCGCCGTCGCTGCGGGCGATGGTGAACTCGAAGGGATGCGTCATTCCGGCCATGCCCGCCGTGCCGAAGAACAGCGCCCACAGGGACCAGAGGAAGGCGGCCGACGTGCCGACCGAGATGAGCGTGTCCATCGTCGCCGCCCCGTGCCGGGCGTTGGTCCACGCGGCCTTGTGGAAGGGCCAGGCGGCGTACGTGACGACGGGTGCGGCCAGCGTCAGCGACAGCCACTGCCAGTACTCGAACTGGAGGGCCGGGACCATCGCCATCGCGATCACCGGTACGGCGAGGAGGGTGGCGGTGATGAGGCGCTGGCGGAGGGAGATGAGGGCCGGGTCGGCCGGTTCCTCCGCGTCCTCGCCGTCGGGTGGGGTCTCGTCCCGTACGGGAGCGGGCTCCTCGGCGGTGTAGCCGGTCTTCACGACGGTGGCGATGAGGTCGGCGACCTCGGTGTTCTCGCGGTCGTACGCGATCTTCGCCTTCTCGGTGGCGTAGTTGACGGTCGCCTCGACGCCGTCCATCCGGTTGAGCTTCTTCTCGATGCGGGCGGCGCAGGAGGCGCAGGTCATGCCGCCGATGGCGAGCTCGACGTGGGCGGGGGGAGCCGCCGGTGCCGGGGCGGGTGCCGGGGTATGGACGGGCATGAACTGCTCCTTCGTCGTGGCCGTGGCGCTGGTGCGCTGGTGGCGCTAGGGGGCTGGTGTGTTGGTGGCGCGCTGGTGGCGGCGACTTCGCGGGTGGCTTGCTCTTGGGCTATTCATTACCCCCAGGGGGTATCTGCTGACTTCATATATACCCCCCTCCCCCATGTGATGCAAGGAGCTGATGTATACCCCCAAGGGGTATCTGGATGTCGGGCCCCGGAGGCAGGTCGCAGGCAGAGGTTGATCACACGCCGTGCGGGGGTGGTGCGCGGGCCCGCCATGAGCTCTAGTCTTGATATTGGACTAGACCTATATCCGTGTCGGCGATGGCGAAGGAAACCGAACCCCATGAGTGAGCGTGCAGTCCTGGAGGTGATCGCCCTCAACGTCGAGGACGCGGTCGCGGCCCAGTCCGGAGGAGCCGACCGGCTCGAACTGGTGACGGACATGTCCGCCGACGGGCTGACGCCCCCGGTCGAGATCTTCGCCGCTATCCGGGCGGCCGTGAACATCCCGCTGCGCGTGATGCTGCGATCCGCGGACGGGTTCGCGGCGGGCACGCCCGCGGAGGTGGACGCGCTGGTCGCGGACGCGCGGGCACTGCGGGCGGCAGGGGCGGAGGAGTTCGTCATCGGGTTCCTCGACCCGGACGGGACCGTGGACCTCGTCGCGGTCGAGCGGCTGGTGGCGGAGCTGGACGGCTGCCGCTGGACCTTCCACCGGGCGATCGACCGGGCCACCGACCGCGACGCCGCGCGCAAGCAGCTGGCGGACCTGCCGGGCCTGGACACGTACCTGACGGCGGGCGCGGCGGAGGGTGTCGACGCGGGCCTGGAGACGCTGCTGGCCGAGGCGGGCCGGGCGGGCTCGCCCGGGTACGGGGCGGAGATCCTGGTCGGGGGTGGGCTGCGGCTTGACCACCTGCCGGTGTTGCGGGCGGGTGGGATCAACGCGTTCCACATCGGCGGCGCGGCGCGGCCGGAGGGGTGGGCGAAGCCCGTTTCCGCGGATGCGGTGGGGGAGTGGAGGGCGGTCCTCGACGCGTAGCGGGGCGGTCCTTGCTGGCTGGGGCTTGCGTGGAGGTGCCCCTTCGGGGGCGCGGGCCTGAGCCACTGTGCGGCTCCGCCGCGCGTGCGCTCCCGGTTCTGCTGGGGCTGGTGGGCGCGCCCCTTTAGGGGCGCGGGGCTGTGTCACTGTGCGGCTCCGCCGCGCGTGCGCTCCCGGTTCCGCTGGGGCTGGGGGGGCGCCCCTTTAGGGGCGCGGGGAACTGCGCGCCCAGCCACGACGCACCCGCACATCCCAACCCCAAGCCTCGCGAGTTTAGGTGAAGGGGTGGGTCTGGGGCGGCCCGCCGCAGGCGCACCGGGGTGCGGCGCACCCATGGGCGGAGGTAACGGCGGGCAGCACCGGTCCGACCCCCTCGCGAGGGGCGAGGCGGTACCGGGGCGGGCCGGGGCCGCTCCGGGGTGGGCCCGGAGCGAGGGGGGCCGCCCCCTTGCCCGCCCGTTCCGCCTCCGGGGGGGCGGCCCCGCCGCCCAAGGGGGCTAGGCGGAGGCGGAGGGCAGAGCCCAAGGGGGCTCGGCGGAGGCAGAGCTCAAGGGGGCTAGGTGGAGGCGGAGCCCGAGGGGGCTAGGTGGAGGTGGAGGAGGAGGCTAGGCGGGAGCGGAGCCAGAGGGGGCTGGGCGGAGCTTGAGGGAGCGGGGCGGAGCCTGAGGGAGTGAGGTGGAGTGGAGGGCGAGGGGGAGTGGGTCAGTGGTGGGGGTGGGGGGATGTGCCATGCTGGCCCGCCGCCCAGGCGTCACGCTCGTAGCGCCAGTCACCACCCTCCCCCCGCCCAGCCCGCACATCCCGCTTCCAGTCGTCCGCGTAGTCCCCCAGCAGGACGACGCCCACCGCCGCCCCCAGGAAGATCCGCACGGCCCGGACCGCGCGGGCCACGCGGTGGGGCTTGTCGGAGACCGCCGTGGCGCCGGTGTGCGCGCGGTCCGTGTTCGTCGTCGTACGGGCGGCTGCCCTGCCCGTACCCGCACCGGGGGTGAAGGTCGCTGTACTCATGCATCCATGGTGTCCGCCGCCCCTCCCCGGCACATCGGACCCCGGGGTGAACCTCCCCCTCCCGCCCCTCCACCCTCAGACTGACGCTCCGGGCCCCGCCCCTCAGACCTGGGTCCCATCCGCCCTCACCCGCAGGGCCCGGAGGGGCCGCTCGGAGGGGCCGCGGCCTCCGCCCCGTAAGAAATCATTCGCCAGAACCCGCCCCCGAAGCTAGAATCGCGCGTCTGCCCGCCTCCCTTTCGTGGAGCGCGCCGCCCGGACGGAAACCGGTCGGCAGCCAGACGTGACTTCCCCGCCGAGCCGAGCCGCACACCCGGCCGCCCCGGTCCTCGCTCCGCGCCAGGGCCCCGGCCGCCGCAAGGAACCCGGCCGCCCGGCCCGCGTACAGCCGGAGGCTCCACCGTGCCCGCGCACGAGATCATCACCGTCACCGCCGACTCTTCTGACGACCCGCTCGCCAGAGAGCGCGCCCACCTCTTCGCGTCCCGCGCCGCCCTGCGCGCCATGCGCGAGGACATCGAGAACCTCGACATCAAGGACGTCACCGCGAACTGGGTCAACGCCGTCGTCCTCACCGCCCAGATCGAGGACCGCATCAAGGCCCTCGCGGACCTCTCCCACACCCCCCTCTTCTTCGGCCGCCTCGACTACCTCCACACGGTCGGCGCGGAGGACGCCGAGGGCACCCCCGGCGAGAACTTCTACATCGGCCGCCGCCACGTCCACGACGCCGACGGCGACCCCATGGTCATCGACTGGCGCGCGCCCGTCTCGCAGCCCTTCTACCGGGCCTCGAAGAAGGATCCGCAGGACGTCGGCCTGCGCCGCCGCTTCGGTTACACCTCCGGCGAGCTCACCGCGTACGAGGACGAGCACCTCTCCGACCCGTCCGACGCCGACGACCCGCTGACCAGCAAGCTCCTCCAGGCGGAGATCGAACGGCCGCGCGTCGGCCCGATGCGCGACATCGTCGCGACGATCCAGCCGGAGCAGGACGAGATCGTACGGTCCGGACTCGCCGGTTCGGTGTGCGTGCAGGGGGGCCCGGGGACCGGGAAGACGGCGGTCGGTCTGCACCGTGTCGCCTACCTGCTGTACGCACACCGGGAGCGGCTGGCCCGCACGGGCACGCTCGTCATCGGGCCCAACAAGTCCTTCCTCCACTACATCGAGCAAGTACTCCCCGCTCTGGGCGAGTTGGAGGTCAAGCAGGCGACGGTGGACGACCTGGTGACCAGCGGGGAGGGTGCGGGAATCGAGATCCTCGGAACTGATGAAACGTCAGCCGCCTCTGTCCTCAAGGGCGATGCCCGGATGGCGGAGGTCCTGCGCCGTGCGGTGCGTTCGCACGTGACCCTGCCCGAGGAAGGTCTCGTGGTGGTGCGCGGCTCGCGGCGGTGGCGGGTTGCCGTGTACGAACTGGAAGAGCTGGTACGGGAGTTGCTCGACCGGGACATCCGGTACGGGGCGGCCCGCGAGGCCCTTCCGCAGCGCATCTCGCACCAGGTGCTGGTACGGATGGAGCAGGCCGGGGAGGCGCCCGACGACCGGGTGCAGGACGCGGTGGCCCGCAACCCCGCGGTGAAGGCCGCGGTCAAGGCGATCTGGCCGCCGGTCGACCCGGCGAAGTTGGTGCTGCGGCTCCTGTCGGACGCGGAGTTCCTGGCCGCGCACGCGGAGGGGGTGCTGAGCGAGGAGGAGCAGGCCGCCGTGCTGTGGACCAAGCCCGCGCGGTCGGTGCGGTCGGTGAAGTGGTCGTCGGCGGACGCCGTACTGATCGACGAGGCGCGGGACCTGGTGGCGCGGACGCACTCGCTCGGGCACGTGGTGCTCGACGAGGCGCAGGACCTGTCGCCGATGCAGTACCGGGCGGTGGGGCGGCGGTGCAGCACGGGGTCGGCGACCGTGCTCGGGGACCTGGCGCAGGGCACCACGCCCTGGGCGACGGGGAGTTGGGCCGAGGCGCTCGGGCATCTGGGGAAGCCGGACGCGGTGGTGGAGGAGCTGACGGCGGGCTTCCGGGTGCCCCGGGACGTGATCGCGTACGCGTCACGGCTGCTGCCGTACATGTCGCCGGGGCTCGCCCCCGTGTCGTCCGTACGGGAGTCGCCGGGGGCGATGTCGGTGACGCGGGTCGCGCAGGGGGCCGATCTCGACGCGGCGGTCGTCGCGGCGTGCGAGGAGGCGCTGCGGCACGAGGGGTCGATCGGGCTGATCGCGGCGGACGCGCGGATTCCGGTGCTGGCGGGGGCGCTGGGGGCGGCGGGGCACGTGCCCCTGTCCCCCGGTGAGGAGACGACGGCGTCGTCCCGGCTGACGCTGGTGCCCGCGTCGCTGGCGAAGGGGCTTGAGTACGACTACGTCGTGCTGGACGAGCCCGCGGCGATCGTGGCGGGGGAGCCGGACGAGCGGACGGGGCTGAGGCGGCTGTACGTGGCGCTGACGCGGGCGGTGTCGGGGCTTTCGGTGCGGCACGCGGAGGAGCTGCCGGAGGCACTGACCACTTAACACCGCCGAACCGGCTCACTCGGTCATTCCGTGCCCCCGCTTCCCCCGCCCACATCCACGGCGAGCCCACCCTCCGCCTCGGCCCCTCGCACGGCGAGCCCACCCTCCGCCTCCCTTCGTTGCGCGGCGGGGCCACCCTCCACCCCCTTCCCTGGGCGGCGGGGCCACCCTTCTCTTCCCCCGCCCGCCCTCGGCGGGCGGGGCCGCCCCCTCGCCCTCCTTGGGCGGCGAGGGGGCCAGCCCCTCTCTGCTTCCGCCGAGCCCCCTCGGGCTCCGCCCTCCGCCTCCCCAGCCCCCTTGGGCGGCGGGGCCGCCCTCCGCCCCACCTCGTTGGGCGGCGGGCCAGCCCCTCTCCGCTTCCGCCCAGCCTCCTCGGGCTGGCTCCGCCCTCCGCCTCCGCCTAGCCTCCTTGGGCGGCGGGGCCGCCCCCCGGGGGCGGGACGGGCGGGCAAGGGGGCGGCCCCTCTCGCTCCGGGCCCGCCCCGGTGCCGCCCGCTTTTGCCTCCGCCGACGGGTGCGCCCCACCCTGGTGCCGTCTGCCCGGGCTCCGCCGATGGGTGCGCCGCACCCGGGTGCCTGCGGCGCTGCCCCGGTCCCGCCC
Organism: Streptomyces sp. NBC_00237; assembly: GCF_026342435.1. NCBI lineage: Bacteria > Bacillati > Actinomycetota > Actinomycetes > Kitasatosporales > Streptomycetaceae > Streptomyces > Streptomyces sp. NBC_00237. The sequence continues at coordinate 724,709 of NZ_JAPEMT010000001.1, forward strand.
CTTCACCTAAAGCGCTCGGCCGCGCGGCTGGGTGGGTGGCTGGTCGCGCAGTTCCCCGCGCCCCTAACGGGGCGCACCCCCCAGCCCCAGCGAAGCCGGGAGTGCACGCGCCGCGGCGCCGCACAGTGGTACAGCCCCGCGCCCCTGACGGAGCCGGGAGTGCACGCGCCGCGGAGCCGCACAGTGACACAGCCCCGCGCCCCTGACGGCGCACGGAGCTCCCCCACCGCGCACCCGCACTTCAGCACAACCCCCCGCCCCCGACCGGGCGCACCCGTGCACGCCCCCGCCGAACCCTCATAGGGTTGCCGTCGTGACGACAGACCGGACCGAGAACGCCCGCGCCGCCGCCGCCCGCGTAACCTCCCCCCGCGCCCAGGGCGACCAGGGCGCCCCGAGCGGGAAAGCTCCAGCCCCCCGCCCCCGCGCCCTCCTCGCCGCGCGCCTGCTGCTCGTCCTCTCGGTGGTCGCGCTCGCCACCCTCTTCGTGGTGACCCGCATCCCCCTCGGCGACACCCTCGTCTACCGGGCCGAGGGGCAGGCCGTCGTCAACGGCACCAGCCTCTACGACTTCGTGACGACCGAGTGGAAGCTCCCCGCGACCTACCCGCCCTTCGCGGCGATCCTCTTCGTACCGACGACCTGGCTGCCGGTCACCGCCATGAAGGTCTGCTTCTTCATCGGCAACCTGGCCCTCCTGGCCCTCCTCGTCCGCCTCTCCTGGCGCTTCGCCAAGCTCCCGAAGCGGCCCGAGCTGGTGACGGCCGCCACCGCCTTCGCGATCTGGCTGGAGCCGGTCTTCCAGACCTTCGTGTACGGGCAGATCAACCTCGTGCTGGCCTGCCTGGTGCTGTGGGACCTGACCCGCCCCCAGGGGTCCCTCGGCAAGGGCGTGGCGCTCGGGATCGCCGCCGGGATCAAGCTCACCCCGGCGATCTTCATCGTGTACCTGCTGATCACGGGCAAGGTCCGCAACGGCCTCACCGCCCTCGCCTCCTTCGTCGCCACCGTCCTGTTCGGCATCCTCGTACTGCCGTCGGCGAGCCTGGACTTCTGGACCCGGCGGATGTTCGAGACGGACCGGGTCGGCAAGGTCTGGATCGTCGACAACCAGTCCCTCCAGGGCCTCCTCGCCCGCGCCATGAACTCCATGGAGCCCGGCCTCGTCTGGTTCGCCTGCGCCGTCGTCGTCGGCCTCGCCGGACTGTGGGTCGCCCGCCGTGCGGTGCGGGCCGGGCAGGAGGAGTGGGGCATCGTCGCCGTCGCCCTCACGATGCTGCTGGTCTCGCCGATCAGCTGGTCCCACCACTGGGTGTGGTGCGTGCCGCTGCTGGCGCTGCTGCTGGCCGAGGGACGCTACCGGCTCTCGATCGTGCTCGCCGTGCTGTTCACCGCCCGCAGCTTCTGGGCCTTCCCCCACCAGGGCGACACGGACATCGCGTACGGCCTGTGGGCGCAGCCCGCCCTGTCGCCGTACCCGCTCCTGGGACTGGCCCTGCTGGGCTGGCTGGCGTGGCGGCTGCGGGCGGCGAAAGCCACGCCCGTGAGCGCGAGCGCCACCTGAGTACGTACGTGAGGGAGGCGTGAGGGAGTTCTGAGTGGGCGGGGGCGGGTCCCGCCCACTGCTGCCCCCGCCCCCGCCCCTGGTGCTGGTGGTGCAGATCCTCGACTCTGCCGTCCCCGGACTTCCGCGCCCCGGAACCCGCACCGCCAGCCACCGCACCACCAGCCACCGCACCGCCAGCCACCGCACCACCAGCCACCGCACCCCCCGCTTACACCGCCTGCGGCCCCGGCCCCTGCCCCTCCGCCAGCAGATCGTCGGCATCCACGATCCGGTACGCGTACCCCTGCTCCGCCAGGAACCGCTGGCGGTGCGCCGCGAAGTCCTGGTCGATGGTGTCCCGCGCGACCACCGAGTAGAACCGCGCCTCGTGCCCGTCCGCCTTCGGCCGCAGTACGCGCCCGAGCCGCTGCGCCTCCTCCTGCCGCGACCCGAACGTGCCCGACACCTGGATCGCGACCGTCGCCTCCGGCAGGTCGATCGAGAAGTTCGCGACCTTGGACACGACGAGGACGCTCAGCTCGCCCGTCCGGAACGCGTCGAAGAGCTTCTCGCGCTGCGAGTTCGGCGTCTCGCCCTTGATGACGGGCGCCCCGAGGTGCTCGCCCAGCTCGTCGAGCTGGTCGATGTACTGGCCGATGACGAGGGTCTGCTCACCCTTGTGCTTGGCGACCAGCGCCTCCGTCACCTTCCGCTTGGTCGCCGTCGTCGCGCAGAAGCGGTACTTCTCCTCCGCCTCCGCCGTCGCGTAGGCGAGCCGCTCCGAGTCGGTCAGGTTGACCCGTACCTCCACGCAGTCGGCGGGCGCGATGTAGCCCTGCGCCTCGATCTCCTTCCACGGGGCGTCGAACCGCTTCGGCCCGATGAGCGAGAAGACGTCCGACTCCCGCCCGTCCTCCCGTACGAGAGTCGCCGTCAGGCCCAGCCGCCGCCGCGCCTGGAGATCGGCGGTGAACTTGAAGACGGGCGCGGGCAGCAGATGCACCTCGTCGTAGATCACCAGCCCCCAGTCCCGCGAGTCGAACAGCTCCAGGTGCGGGTACACACCCTTCCGCCGCGTCGTCAGCACCTGGTACGTGGCGATGGTGACCGGGCGGATCTCCTTCCTCGTACCGCTGTACTCGCCGATCTCGTCCTCGGTCAGCGACGTCCGCTTCACCAGCTCGTGCTTCCACTGCCGCGCCGAGACCGTATTGGTCACCAGGATCAGGGTCGTCGCCTTCGCCTCGGCCATCGCACCGGCCCCGACCAGCGTCTTTCCCGCACCACACGGCAGTACGACCACACCCGACCCGCCGTGCCAGAAGCCCTCCACGGCCTGCTTCTGGTACGGGCGCAGCGACCACCCGTCCTCGGCCAGCTCGATCGGGTGGGCCTCGCCGTCCACGTACCCGGCGAGGTCCTCGGCGGGCCAGCCCAGCTTCAGCAGCGTCTGCTTGATCTGGCCGCGCTCGGAGGGGTGCACGGCGACCGTGTCCGGGTCGAGCCGCGCCCCGACCAGCGGCTGCACCTTCTTGGAGCGGAGGATCTCCTCCAGCACCGGGCGGTCGGTGGAGGTCAGCACGAGCCCGTGCACCGGGTGCTTGCTCAGCGTCAGCCGCCCGTACCGCGCCATCGTCTCGGCGACGTCCACCAGCAGGGCGTGCGGAACCGGGTACCGCGAGAACTCCACCAGCGCGTCGACGACCTGCTCGGCGTCGTGCCCGGCGGCCCGCGCGTTCCACAGGCCGAGCGGGGTCAGGCGGTAGGTGTGGATGTGCTCCGGTGCGCGCTCCAGCTCCGCGAACGGCGCGATGGCACGACGGCAGGCGTCCGCCCGCTCGTGATCGACTTCCAGGAGGAGCGTCTTGTCGCTCTGGACGATGAGAGGTCCGTTCAACGCCGTGAGTCCTTCCGCGCGCGGTCAAACCTCCAGTGTGCCTCACGCGCCCCCGGGCGGCGGGTGAGAGCCGCGATCGAGGGGGTAAGCGAGAGGCCATGACTGCCGAACGCACGCCCGCCGCCGACGCGGCACCGCGCCCCCTGTGGACCTGGGTGGTCTTACGGACGGCCCTGATCCTCCTCGCCTTCCTCGTGCTGATCGCCTTCTCCGTCGTCCTGGCCAAGCTGACCCTGGTCCCCTCGCCCGCCTCCGAGGGGCTCGTGCACAGCAATCTGCGGCCGGGGGACTCGCTGCGGCAGTACGCGCGGGACTACACCTTCCTGGCCGCCTGCAAGCAGGTCGGGGGGAACGTCCTGCTGGGGGTGCCGTTCGGGGTGCTGCTGCCGATCCTGGGGCCGAGGCGGTGGCGGTTCCTGCGGATGCTCTTCGCGACGGTCGCCGTGATCGTGCTGGTCGAGCTGGCGCAGGGGGCGATCGTCACCGGGCGGGCCTTCGACGTGGACGACGTGATCATGAATACGACGGGCGCGCTGATCGGGTACCTGGTGCTGGGGAGGCGGCTGGGACGCGTGGTGCACCGGAAGCGGTTCCGGGAGGAGCCGCCCGTCACCGACGGTCCCGCCGATGAGGATGCTGCAGGAGGTCCCGCCGCCGGGCGGCCCGAGCCGGCGGGACCCGGGACCGGGAAGGCGTCCCGGTGGAGCCGGGGGCGGCGGCTCGGCAGGTCCGGGGGCGCCGCCGCCCGTACTCCGTGACCGGGCCCGACTAGGCCGGGTCGTCGGCCAGTTCCGCGACCCCCGTGATGCGGTGCAGGGGGTACGTCTTCACCTGGTCCGCTGTGTGGTCGTACGCCGTCACGAACCCGCCCTCGACCCGTACGGGCGCGATGACGCGCTGGCTCGCCGCGCCGTCCGCGTTGACGTAGCCGATCCACAGGGTCGAGCCCGTCATGGCCGCCGCCTGGACGGTCGCGAGGGTCTCGGCGGAGGAGGTGCGGGGGAGGGAGGAACCGGGCGTGTGCGGCGCGGGGGTCCCCGTGGGCTTGTGGACCGCGTGGGCGGCCATGTCGCCCGCGCGGATCGCGTGCAGCGCCGCGTGCAGGAGGGTTTCGTCCGGTACGGGAGGACCCTCCGGCACCGGGGCGGGGGCCGTGCGGGGCGGCGTGCGGTGGGCGTCCGCGCGGGTGATCAGGACGTCGCCGGCGGCCGATTCGGCGGCCGGGGCGAAGCCCATGGAGCGCAGTCCTTCCAGGAGCGCGGCGGGTTCGGTGCGGGAGGCCAGGACGGTCGGGGCGAGGCGGCGCAGGCCCAGTCCCGCCGAGCGCTTGTCGGCCAGGATCTCGCCCAGTACGGCGTCGTCGTCGCAGCGTACGTACGAGGACGCCGAGCCCACGCGGAGGTGGCCGTGGCGTCGGGCGACGTCGTCGATCAGGTAGCTGAGGGGCTGCGGGACCGGGGTGCGGCTGTGCGCGGCGAGGAAGGCGTGCAGGTCGGCGGCGGCCAGACCGGAGTCCAGGGCGCGGCGCACCGAGCCCGGGGTGAAGCGGTAGACGGTCGCGCCGCCCCGGCTCTCGATGTCGGCGAGCGCGGCGAGGGTCTCGGCCAGGGGCCGCTGGAGCGGGCCGGGGGCCACGGCGGTCAGGTCGGCCTGGAGGAGGACGTGGTCCAGGGGCTCGGGAATGAGCGGGGCGAGGAGCGCGGAGGCGCGGAGGGCCGCCGAGGCGGCCTCGGCCTCGGTGGGGAGGGAGGCGGGGGTTCCCCCGGTGTCCGCCTCCGTGCCGTCGGTGTCCGCCTGGGCGGGGTCGGAGCCCGCCCGCGTGTCCCGCGTGCCGTCGAGGCCGGCCAGGGCGCGGCCGTGGGCCGACAGGGCGCCCCGGCCGGTCACGCCGAGGAGCTCCGCCTCGTTCATGGCCCACAGGGCGAGGCGGGCGCGGAGTTCGCCCGTGGTGCCGCGTTGCGGGCGTTCCCAGCGGAGGCGGGCGAGGACCGCTTCCGGGTCGGGGGCGGTGCCCTCCGGGAGCGCGGCGAGCAGGGTGAGGACCCGGCGGCGCACCTCGGGGGCGGCGGAGCGGTCCAGGTCGGGGCCGAGCACGGACAGGGTGCGGCCCTTCGCGTCCTGGCCGCCGACCAGGCCCGACGTACGGGTCGCGCGCAGCCAGGCGGCGGCGAGCCTGGACCAGCGGTCCTGCGGCGGGAGGTCGAGCCAGGTGTCGTAGAAGGGGGTCGGGGCGTAGCGCTCGTCGCTCTCGCCGTCGGAGGCCAGCAGGCCCGCCGCGTAGGAGAGTTCGAGCCAGAAGGCGGTGGACTGCTCGGTGAGGTCGCGGGCGGTGGCCGTCCGCTTGAGGTCGCGGACGCTGAGGCCGCCCGAGCGCAGGACGGGCGGGCCGCCCCTGTCCCAGCCCTTGAGGAGCTCCTCGACGGTGGACAGGGCGGCGAACGCCTGGCCCGCCGCCGTCAGGTCCACCATCTTCGGGTCGTGGGCGGGGGCCGGGACGAGCTCCGGAGGGGCGGGTTCCGTGGTGCGGTGGGCGCGGCCCGCACGCAGGTGCAGGGCGGCCTCCCGGGGCAGGACGACCGTACGGGCGCTGGTGGGCAGGAGCAGGCCGTGGTCGCGCAGCCAGCGCACGGGCGGGGCCGGGTCCGAGCTGACTTCGCCGTACGGAGGACCCCACACGAGGCGGTCGAGGACGGTGAGCGCGTCGGACGGGGCGGTGTCCAGCAGGGCGTCCATGCGGGGGCGGTCGGTGAACAGCGAGGTGAGGGCGCGGACGGCGGAGACCGGGTCGTGGGTGGTGGGGATGCCGATCGCCCGCAGGATCTCCTGGAGGCGGGTCGGGGACATCCCGGTGGTCGCCTCGGCGACGGTCGGGCCCAGGCCCGTGGGGGACGGGTGCGTGGCGGACGGCGCGAGGAGCTCGCGGGCGGTGCGGACCAGGCGGAGCCGGTCGTCGGCGCCCCAGACGAGGGCCTGCTCACGCAGGGTGTGCACGGCGTGCGGGAGCGCGGCGGCGGTCGCCGGGTCGCCCTCGTCGCCGGTCATGAGGTGGAGCAGCACGTCGTACGGGGCCGGGTCCTGGGCCACCGCGAGGGCCTCGGCTGCCTGGAGCGAGAACCGGTCGAGCCGCTCCAGGGCGCGCACCACGGAAGCCCGGGTTCCGGCCCGCGTGGCGAGGAGCGTGAGGTCGCCCGGGACCGGGTTGAGGAGGTCGGGGCGGGTGCGCAGGAGCGCCGCGAGGGACGGGTCGGGCCGGGTGCGCAGGGACTCGGCCAGGGTCCGCGGAGGGCTGGCGTCCGGAGGGGCGGAGGGCGTGCTCGGGCGCGGCGGTGGCGTGTTCGGTGTCACGGCCGCCGTGCGGTTCCCGGTGGTGAATTGTTCGGGCACGTGCGCCTCCAGGTCGCGCTCGCTGGTCCCCATCCGCCCCACGTTAGCCCCTGGAGCGCCCCCTCCCGAGCGCCAGGCGCTAACGTCGGTCCCGGGCGGGTCGGCAACTGGGCGTGGCGGACGGGCACTTGCGGGGTACGAGATCCACGTACGAGTTCACGGCGTACCGAAGCCGTCGGGGCACGCGGGACAGACAGCGCAGCAGGCTGCGGAGCACGTAGGGACGGACGTCGTGGGCATCGAGAGCGACCAGCTGGTCTTCGACTACCTGAGCCGGGTCGGCGACCTCGCCCAGCAGCGCCAGCTGACCTCCGGCGACAGGATGCGCCTGGTCAGCGCGTTGCGCGGGGAGATCGACCGGCAGCGGTCCAAGGCGATCGGCGGGCCGGACAGCTCGGCCGCCGTGCAGCGGATCCTGGGCAGGCTCGGGACCCCCGACGAGATCGTCGACGCGGCGGACGGGGGCGGGGTGGAGGCCGTCCTGTCCGCCCGTACGTCACGGAAGGTGCCCCGGCAGCGGCGCACCGCCCCGGGCGGGGCGGGGCGGGCCGAGACGCCGGTGGGGTTCGGGAAGCCGACGGGGTTCGGGAAGCCGGTGGGGTTCGAGAAGGGGGACGCCGCGCCGCCGTCGTCCGGGCCCTCGTCGCCGCATGTCGCGGGCACCGATGAGCTGGGCTCGGGGGACGCCGACTGGTGGCGCACGGAACCGGGCCCGTTCGGGGGGCTCGGGACGGCCGTTCCGGGCTTCACCGGGGGTGTGGAGATCCCGGAGATACTCCGGCCGCCCGAGGAGGACGAGGAGGATTCCGCCAAGGGTCCCGGCAAAGGCCCCGCCGAGGGGGAGGCGGAGCCTGAGGGGCGGCGGCGGTGGATTCCGGCGGGGCTGCGGAGGCGGCGTGCGGGGGTACCGGTCGTCGAGGAGGCCGAGGCCGAGGGCGGGACCGAGGAGCCGGTGCGGGCCCCGCTGGTACCGCGCGGGAGCCCCTTCCTGCTGCTGGCCGCGGCCCTGCTGGTGGCGGGGGCCGTGGCCGGGAACCTGCTGCTCCTGCTGGGCGGCTGGTTCCTCACGTACGTCTCGCGCAGGCTCAGCCGCGCCGAGGCGAAGTGGGCGGCCATCGGGCTGCCCGGGGTGGTGCTGGTGGGGGGCGCGGTGTGGCTGTGGGGGCGCACGGAAGGCAAGTGGGGCGCCCCGCTGTCGCTCCAGGCGGAGGGGGCGATGGGGGAGGCGCTGACGGGCCTGTGGCCGGTGCTGATGAGGGTGGCGGCGGTGGCCTCGGCCCTCTTCGTGGTGTGGCGGGCACGGCGGATGAGCCCGTAGGGCGCCGATGGGCGTGCGGGGGTGAGTCGGGGTCCCACGACGGGTGCACCGCACCCGGAGGTGCCCGCGGCGGGCCACCCCAAGCCCTTCCTCCCCCCAAGCTCTCAACTCCGTTCGAGCAGGGGAGACCCCTCCAACGGGCCGGAGGTGCGTGACGGGCTGGAACCGGTCACCGAGCGGAACCACTCCGGGAACTCCGTCAGATCGCGGAGGACCACGTCCGCGCCCGCCTCCCGCAGGGCCTCCGCACCGTACGGACCCGTCGTCACGCCCACTGCGACCGCGTCCGCCGCCTTCGCGCCCCGGATGTCCCCCAGGTGGTCGCCCACGTACACCCGCGCCCCCTCCTCCCGGAGCGCCAGCGCCTTGCCCTCCGCCCAGACGTTGCCCGCGAGCGCGTCGACCTCGATGCCCAGGTGGGACAGGTGGAGCTTCGCGTTCGGCTCCCACTTGCCGGTGACGACCAGCACCCGGCCGCCCGCCGCCCGGACCGCCGCGACCGCCTCCCGCGCCCCCGGCAGCGCCGTCGAGGGCTCGATCGCGTACGACGGGTACAGGGCGCGGTAGCGGTCGGCGATCTCCTCGACCCGCTCGGCGGGGAACCAGTTCGCGATCTCCTGCTCCAGCGGCGGGCCGAGCCGCGTGACCACCAGGTCCGCGTCGATCGGCACGCCCGTCTCGACCGAGAGCCGCCGGTACGCGGCCCGGATGCCGGGGCGCGAGTCGATCAGCGTCATGTCGAGGTCGAAACCGATCGCGAAGGGAGCGGAGAGAGGGGTTTCGGCGGGCTGGGCAGGCGCGGAAGTCATGTCGCCATTGTGCCGGGACGGCCCCGAATGCCCACCCCTGCGTTGAGGGCCGCCTCACCTCCGCGACGGCCCGCCCGTCGTCCCGTACCCGTGACACGTACCCGATGGACCGTCCGGATGGCTGCGGCGTCGCCCCCGAAGCCGTACTCCCGGACGTGGTCCCAGAGGTGCTATCGCGTCAATGCGCGTCCCGCGTCCCGCGTGCGGTCCGGTACGGAGCGGATGCGGGCGATCAGCTCCGCCAGGCTGAAGGGCTTCGTCATGTGGTCGTCGCCCACGGTCGGCCCGGCTAACTTCTCCACGGCGCCGTCGCTCGCGGTCAGGAACACGACGGGCACCCGGCCCGCGCCCTCGCCTTCGACGCCCGACGCCGGTGCGCCCCTCAGACCCTGCGGGTCAGACCCCGCGGGCCGCGCGCCGCTGCGCCGCGATCGACGTCAGCACACCGGCCGCCGCGACCACGAAACCGACGCCCATCAGCATGCACACCGCGTAGGCGATCGACGGGAAGGGTTCGGTGCCCAGGAACAGCGGCGCCACCGTCACCAGCGTCGCGACAGCCCCGATGAAGAAGACGACTCCACCGACGCGAACCAGCCGATCGCCGGCCGTGGACTCCGAGGACTCTGTCGTACGGGTTTCATTGCTCACCCGGCAAGGGTAGTTCCCAGCCCTGGGAGTCGGCCCGGGGCCCGACGGCTCCGGGGCGGCCACAGGGCGGGAACGCGGGAAGCTCCGGCGGCTCTTGTCAGCGGCGTACAGAGCATTAGCCTGGTGAGTGGCGGGTCACTGGAGACCCGCTGCAGTGCTATCCGGACCCGTTTTCGCGGCCGTCCGGACCCGACGAGTACGAGGACGAGGACAGACGGTGCCTACCGGCAAGGTCAAGTGGTTCAACAGCGAGAAGGGCTTCGGCTTCCTCTCCCGCGACGACGGCGGCGACGTTTTCGTCCACTCCTCGGTGCTCCCGGCCGGTGTCGAGAGCCTCAAGCCCGGACAGCGCGTCGAATTCGGTGTCGTCGCGGGTCAGCGCGGTGACCAGGCGCTTTCGGTGACGGTCCTCGACCCGACCCCCTCGGTGGCCGCGGCGCAGCGCCGCAAGCCCGACGAACTGGCCTCCATCGTCCAGGACCTCACGACGCTCCTGGAGAACATCACCCCGTCCCTGGAGCGGGGCCGCTACCCCGACAAGGCGGCGGGCGCGAAGATCGCGGGCCTGCTGCGCGCGGTGGCGGACCAGCTGGACGTCTAGGGCCTGGGAAAACGCCTGGGAGAAGCGCTTAGGGAAAGCTCAGCGCGTCGCGGCCGAGGGGCGGAACGAGCCCCTCGGCCGCCGCGCGTTCCAGGAGCCCTCGGACGGCCGCGTACCCGTCCTCGCCGAGGTCGGCGCTGAACTCGTTCACGTACAGCGCGATGTGCTGGTCGGCGACGGCCGGGTCCATCTCCTGGGCGTGCGCCGCGACGTAGGGGCGGGACGCCGACGGCTCGTCCCACGCCATCCGTACGGACGTCCGCGCGGCCCGGGCCAGCTCCCGCAGCCGTGTCTCGCCCAGCGAACGCTTCGCGATGATCGCGCCCAGCGGGATGGGCAGCCCGGTGGTCGCCTCCCAGTGCTCGCCCATGTCGGCGAGCTTGTGCAGACCGTAGTTCTGGTAGGTGAAGCGGGCCTCGTGGATGACGAGTCCCGCGTCGACCTTGCCGTCCCGCACGGCGGGCATGATCTGGTCGAACGGCATCACCACGACCTCGCCGACCCCGCCCGGGACGACGTCGGCCGCCCACAGCCGGAACAGCAGGTACGCCGTCGAGCGCTCGCTCGGCACCGCGACGGTCCTGCCGGTGAGGTCCACGCCCGCCTCGCGGGTCAGGACGAGCGGGCCGCAGCCCCGGCCGAGGGCCCCGCCGCACGGCAGCAGGGCGTAGTCGTCCAGCACCCACGGCAGCACCGCGTACGACACCTTCAGCACGTCGAACTCGCCGCGCTCGGCCATGCCGTTCGTGATGTCGATGTCCGCGAAGGTGACGTCCAGGGCGGGGGCCCCGGGGATGCGGCCGTGCGCCCACGCGTCGAAGACGAAGGTGTCGTTGGGGCAGGGCGAGAAGGCGATCTGTACGGCGTCAGTGGTCATGTGGTCAGTCATGTGGTGTCCAACCCTCCAGTACGGGCCCGATCTTCCCGAACGCGTCGCTCAGTGCGGCGAGCGCTTCCCCGATCCGCCAGGCGTCGCGGTCGCGCGGACCCACCGCGTTGGAGACCGCGCGGATCTCCAGTACGGGAAGGCCGAACAGCGCGGCGGCCTCCGCCACCCCGAAGCCCTCCATCGCCTCGACGGCGGCGCGCGGGTGGCGGGCGCCCAGCTCGGCGGCGCGGGCGGCCGTGCCGGTGACGGTGGAGACCGTGAGGACGGTGCCGGTGGCGGCTGCGGCGGCCTCGCTCGTCACCCGTACGAGATCGGCCGGAGGCAGGTGCTCGACGGTGCCGAAGCCGAGGCCCGTGACGGGCACGTACCCGTCCGGGGTCTCGGCCCCGAGGTCGGCGGCGACGATCGCGTCCGCGACCACGACGGAGCCGACGGGGGCGCGGTCCGCGAAACCGCCGCCGATCCCGGCCGAGATCACCAGACCGTACGCACCGGTGGCCAGCGCACGGGCGGTGGCGGCGGCGGCCGATGCGGGGCCGACGCCGCCCGCGAGCACGGTGAGGTGCGCTGCCCGGTCCGCCCCGAACGCACGCGTGACCGCGTCCCGCTCAGCGGGGACAGCGGTCACGACGAGGACGTTCACGAGAGGTTCGGCCCCCGTCAGGAGGACTTCTCCAGCTTGAAGCTGTACACACCGACGAGCTTCTTGGTGGTGGCGTTGGTCTCGACGACGCTGACCGTCGCCTCCTTGACCGCCGGGGCACCCTGCTGGCCGCTGTTGAAGAACGCGCTGCCGGGGATGGAGCGGTAGGTCTTCTTGAACGGCTCCTGCTCGGCGGGCTGGCCGTTGATGAAGATCGTCCAGCCGTTCTCGGCGATCTCGGGGTCGACACCCAGGCGGACCTTGTCCTCCGCGGCGACCTTGATGGTCTGGGTGGGCTTCTTGTTCAGGCAGCCCGGGGCTTCCTTCTCGCTGAGGCCCTTCTCGCCGTAGCAGGCGGCCTCGGTGTTCACCGAGTCCGAGCCGACCGTCACGGTCGCACGCGGCGTCGGCTTGTCGCAGGCGGACAGGAGGAGAAGCCCCGCGGAGGCGACAGCCAGGGCGGCGGTGGTACGGCGGGCCTGGCCCGAGAACAGCGCAACGGTCATGCGCGAAGGCTATCGCTCCGAGTGGGCTGGGCTGCGTCGGGGGGTTTCCGGGGTGTCCGGTGTCCGTGGACGCGTTTCCGGGAGCATCCGCGGGGGCGCTCCCGGGACTACGCGAGCGCGGCCCGCCCCTTCGCCCGTGCAGCCCGCAGCAGCCCCCGTACCGCCACCAGCGCCCCCAGCGCCACCAGTGCCGCCCCGACCCCCATGCCCAGCCACGCCACCAACGGCAGCGCGATCCCGATCGCACCTCCGATCACCCACGCCACCTGCAACAACGTCTCCGAGCGGGCGAACGCCGAGTTCCGCACGCCCTCCGGCACGTCCCGCTGGATCAGCGCGTCCAGCGACAGCTTCCCGAGCGCCTGGCACAGCCCCGCCGTCGCCCCCAGCACGGCCACCAGGAACCCGCTGAAGAAGACCGCCGTCACTACGGACACCCCGAGCGCGACCCCCAGCACGGTCGCGATGATCAGCTCCGGCGCGCGGGACTTCAGCCACGCCCCCACCCCGGTCCCCACCGCGTTGCCCAGACCCGCCGCGACCCCGACGATCCCGAGCGAGACGGCGGCGCTCTGCCCGGCCAGCGGATGCTGCCGCAGCAGGAAGGCCAGGAAGAAGATCAGGAACCCCGACAGCGCGCGCAGCGCCGCGTTCGCCTGAAGGGCGTGCACCACGGAGGGCCCCACGTCCCGCAGCCCCGTCTTGGTCTGCGCCTCGCCCACGTGCTCCGACGCCAGGTGCGCCCGCCGTTCGCCCTTCGCGGAGTCGACCTTCCCCGGCATGGAGAAGGCCAGGAACGTCCCCGCGAGGAAGACGAGGAACGCCCCGTACAGCGGCCAGGCCGGGCCGATCCGCTGCAAGGCCGCCCCGATCGGAGCGGCGGCCCCGGTCGCCAGGAGTCCGGCCAGTGTCACCCGCGAGTTCGCCTTGACCAGGGAGAAGCGCGGTGGAAGGAGTCTCGGCACGACCGCGCTGCGGACGACTCCGTACGCCTTGGACGCCACCAGCACGCCCAGCGCGGCCGGATACAGCTCGATCCCGCCGGTCGCCACCGCACCCGACATCGCCAGCGCCAGCACCGCCCGCGCCAGCATCGCGCCCGCCATGGCGGCCCGCCGCCCGTGCGGCAGCCGGTCGAGCAGCGGCCCGATGACCGGGGCGAGAAGAGTGAAGGGCGCCATGGTGATCGCCAGGTACAGGGCCACCCGGCCCCGCGCCTCATCCGTCGGCACGGAAAAGAAAACTGTCGACGCGAGCGCAATTGTGATCAATACGTCGCCCGCGCCGTTGACGGCGTGCAACTCGATCAGTTTCCCGAGCCCGGACTCACCCGCTCCGTGCGCGTGCGTGGCCCGCCGGATGCCCTTCGCCGTACCGGTGAACGGCAGGTGGAGGGCGCGTCCGACCGCCCGGCCCGCCTTGCGCAGCGGCCCAGTTGAGACGGACGAGCGTGACGATGTACGAGTACCGGCCACCACGCCATAGTGCCCCAACGACGCGCCGACCCCACCCGACCCGAACCGGGATTCGGACGTGCAGGTGGGATGGGGGCGGCGGAGGGGGTAGCGTGCGTAGCGCGCCACCGGCGGTTGTTCTCGGCCGCGCGCCTCTCAGCGATCCCGCAGAATGGATCCCGGAAGGTGTGCCCGAGACACGTAGGCAGGACGGGCGCGGACGTCGACGCGGCCCTTTGGTCCGCTCCGCCCGCAGCTCGTGCATCCGTCTACATCCCTCCTCGGCAGGCGCACCCGTGATACGGCGTAGGAGAGAAGCGAAACCTGTGAGTGCTGCGACGACGAGAAGCCGTACCCCTGACCGCCTGTGCGCCGAAGCGGTCGACCTCGCACGCGAGGCCGCCGAGGAGGCCGCCTTCCCCGGGGTGGTGGGCGAGCACGTCACTCTCTTCTCCGAGGGCGACCGGGTGGTCACCCATCTGTTCGAGGCCAAGGAGCCCGGCTACCGGGGCTGGCGCTGGGCCGTCACGGTGGCACGCGCCTCCCGCGCGAAGCTCGTGACGATCGACGAGACCGTCCTGCTCCCCGGCCCCGACTCCCTCCAGCCGCCCGAATGGGTGCCGTGGAGCGAGCGGCTGCGTCCCGGTGACATGGGTCCCGGCGACCTGCTCCCGACGGAGGCCGAAGACCTCCGCCTGGAGCCGGGCTGGACGGGCGAGGACGCCCCGCCGCCGAACTCCTTGCTGTCGGAGGAGATGGAGTCCCTCGTCGAGGCGGAGGACGCGGAGCTCGCCGCCGCTCCGGTGCCGCCCGTCCGGGGCTCGATCACCTCGGTCGCCGAGGAACTCGGCATGCGCCGGGCCCGGGTCCTGTCCCGCTACGGCCTCCACCTGGCGGCGGACCGCTGGGACGAGGAGTACGGGGCGAAGACCCCGATGGCCCTGGCCGCTCCGGCCACCTGCGTCTCCTGTGCCTTCCTGATTCCGGTCTCCGGCTCGCTGGGGCAGGCTTTCGGCATCTGCGCCAATGAATTCGGTCCGGCGGACGGGCACGTCGTCTCGCTCTCGTACGGCTGCGGAGGGCACTCCGAGGCGGCCGTCGTGCCGAAGCCCGCGAAGCAGCCGGTGCCGGTGCTGGACTCGATGGCGGTCGACGCGTTTCCGCTGCGGCCGGACCCGGAGGGCGGGTCGGTGCCCGGCTCCCCGGACCCGGAGTCGGAGGACCTGGGCCACTCGTAGCCGTCCGGCGGGGCAGGGGATGCGGGGCGCAGGTGCGGGTGGGTGGGGGCTGGGGTTCAGGCCGCTGCGCGGGGCGTTTTCTCCCCGCCCCGCCCCTTCCCGAAAGCGCTCGCCGCGCGGCTGGTCCCGGTGATGTGCGGGTACGTCGTGGCTGGGCGCGCAGTTCCCCGCGCCCCTGAATGCCCCTCCGGGGCATCCCGCGTCGCAGCCGGAAAGCTCCCCCGGCAGGACTGACCCCGCCGTCACCGGGCAGGGGCAAGGGTCAGCCGCGCGGTACCTTGCACGCCGCAGACCACGACAGAGGAGCACCACCGTGAGCGTTCAGGAGACGGACACGACCGGGGCCGAAGACACCGCCCCCGGCGACCCGTTCGGCACCGCCCGGCTCCGGCGCGGGGTGCTCGACGCCTGGACCGCCACCCCGGCCCGTTTCCGCGAGGACGCCAACGCCGAGGAGGACCTCGCCCTCGGCGGCTACCGCGACCGCCTCGTCGTCGAGCTGGCCCAGAACGCGGCGGACGCGGCCGGGCGCGCCGGGGTCGAGGGGCGGCTGCGGCTGACGCTGCACCCCGCCACCGCCGACAGCCCCGCCCTCCTCGCCGCCGCGAACACCGGGGCGCCGCTGGACGCCGTCGGCGCGGAGTCCCTCAGCACCCTGCGGGCCTCCGCCAAGCGCGAGGACACCGAGACCGCCGTAGGCCGCTTCGGCGTCGGCTTCGCCGCCGTACTCGCGGTCAGCGACGAGCCCGCCGTGCTCGGGCGGCACGGCGGCGTGCGGTGGTCCCTCGCCGAAGCCAGGGGCATGGCGGAGGAGGCCGCCGCGCTGAAGAGCCCCGGGCTGATTGATGAGTTGCGCCGCCGGGACGGGCATGTCCCGTTGCTGCGGCTGCCGTTGCCCGCCGAGGGCTCCGCGCCGGACGGGTACGACACGGTCGTCGTCCTGCCGCTGCGCGACCCGGCCGCCGTCGCCCTCGTCGAGCACTTGCTCGCCGCGATCGACGACGCGCTGCTGCTCACCCTGCCGGGGCTGACCGAGGTCGCCGTCGACACCCCGGACGGGGTGCGGACGTTGACCCGGTCGGTCGACGGCCCGTACACGCACGTCGACGACAGTGCGCACGGCCCCACCCGCTGGCGCACCTCCGCCGCCTCAGGACCCCTTGCCCGCGATCTTCTCGCCGACCGGCCCGTCGAGGAGCGGCTGCGGCCCCACTGGTCCCTGACCTGGGCCGTTCCCGTCGACGACGACGGGGCTCCGCTGCCGCCCCGGACCGCCCGCGTCGTGCACGCGCCGACGCCCACCGACGAGCCGCTGGGCGTGCCCGCGCTGCTCATCGCCTCCTTCCCGCTGGACACCGCGCGCCGTCACCCCGCGCCGGGGCCGCTGACCGACTTCCTGGTGGAGCGGGCGGCCGACGCGTACGCGGAACTGCTCCGGGACTGGGATCCGGTCGGTGTCGGGACGATCAGCCTCACCCCCGGTCCCCTCGGCAAGGGCGAGCTGGACGGGGCGCTGCGCGCCGCGATCGTGGCGCGGCTGCCCCGCGTCGCCTTCCTGCTGCCCGCCCACCCGACCGAGGAGCAGCCCGCGCTGCGCCCGTTCGAGGCGGAGGTCGTGGAGGGGGCGGGGGAGGAGACGGTACGGGTCCTCGCCGAGGTCCTTCCCACCCTGCTGCCCGCCGGGCTTGAGCGGCGTGCCGAGCTGCGCACGCTCGGCGTCGGGCGGCTCCCGCTCGGCGACGCGATCGAGCGGATCGCGGGCGCGGAGCGGGCTCCCGGCTGGTGGCACCGGCTGTACGAGTCCCTGGCGGGCGTCGACCCGGACCGCCTCGCCGGGCTTCCGGTGCCGCTCGCCAACGGGCGCACCGCGATCGGCCCCCGGCAGGTCCTCCTGCCGCTCCCCGACACGTCCGCCGACGCGGCGCGGCAACTCGCCCGGCTGGGGCTGCGGGTGGCGCACGCCGACGCCGCCCATCCGCTCCTGGAGAAGCTGGGCGCGCTCCCCGCGACGCCGCGTGCGGTGCTCACGACGCCTCAGGTGCGGGCCGCGGTCGCCGCCTCCCTCGACGGCTCCGACGTGTGGGACGAGGACGGGCTCGACGCGGAGGAGCTGGCCGACGCCGTTCTCGGTCTCGTACGGGATGCGGACCTGGCCCCCGGCGACGAACCCTGGCTCGGCGCGCTGGCCCTCCCCGACGAGGACGGCGAGCTGTCCCCCGCGGGGGAGCTGGTGGTGCCCGGTAGCCACTTCGCGCAGGTCATGCGGGAGGACGAACTCGCCCTCTGCGAAGCCGAACTGGCGGAGCGGTGGGGGGGTGAGGTGCTGGCGGCGGTCGGCGTCCTTGCCAACTTCGCGCTCGTACGGGCGACGGACGTCGTCCTCGACCCGGACGAGTTCGAGCCGCGCGACGGGGACTTCGCCGAACCCGACGACGCGGGGCTCCTCGACGCGGTCGACGTGTGGTGCGAGGACGTCCTGGACCGGCTGCCGGACACGCCGCTGCCGCCCGTCGCGACGGAGATCGTGGCGGTACGGGACCTGGACCTGGTCGACGACGACAAGTGGCCGCAGGCCCTCGCGCTGCTGGCCCGGCCCCCGCTGCGCGACGCCCTCACCCAGCAGGTGCGGGTGCTGCTGCCCGACGGCACGACGCAGTCCGTGCGCCCGTACACGGCGTGGTGGCTGCGCGACCACCCGGTGCTCGACGGACGCCGCCCGGCGGGCCTGCTCGCGGCGGGCGGGGACGCGCTGCTTGAGGGCCTGTACGACGAGGCGGACGCGACCGGCTTTGCGGACGAGCAGGTGCTGAGGGCGCTGGGCGTACGGACGACCCTCGCCTCGCTGCTCGCCGAGCCGGGCGGTGCGGCGGAGCTGCTCGACCGGATGACCGACCCGCGGAGCGAGGTGACGACCTCTCAACTCCACGCGCTCTACACCGCCTTGGCGGACCTCGACCCGGAACAGGTCACCGTACCCGAGGAGTTGTGCGTCGTCACGGACGGGCGGGTGGAGGTCGTGGACGCGGCCGACGCGCTCGTCGTCGACGCCCCGGACCTGCTTCCGCTGACGGTGGGGCTGCCGCTGCTGCCGGTCGCCCCGTCCCGCGCGGGCGCGCTCGCCGAACTGCTCCAGGTGCGGCGGCTGAGCGAGACCGTACCGGCGCAGGTGACGTCCGAGGGGACGGCGCACGAGGTGCCCGGGGAGGTGCGCGAGCTCCTGGGCCCGGCGGCCCCGACGTCGTACTACGAGCACGAGGAGCTCCTCGCGGGCGGCGTGGAGCTGGACTGGCGGCAGACGCCCGACGGTTCGCTGCACGCGGCCACGCTGGAGGGCGTGGCGGCGGGGCTCGCCTGGGCGGCGGGCCAGTGGCCGAGGCGCTTCGAGGTGGCGGCCCTCCTGGAGGACCCGACGCGGACGGCGGAACTGGCCCGCAACCGCTGGTTCGACTAGTTCGCCACTCAAGGAGGGCGGGGCCCGACCGGTGGATCCGGTCGGGCCCCGCGCTGCGTACTTCCGTAAGCCGCTCAGTGCGTCACGCGGGCCACTTCTTGCCGACCCAGCGCCACGACAGCTCCAGCAGCGCGGCGGCGGCCACCGCGATGCCGACCGCCGTCCACGGCATGGTCGTCCCGATCAGCTTCAGCGCGAAGAAGTTCTGGAGCCACGGCACGACCAGCACGATCAGGAAGCCGAGGCCCATCGTCACGACCAGCCCGATCCGCCACCACGTGTACGGGCGGGCGATGATCGCCAGCACCCACATGGAGACCAGGAAGAGGGTCAGGGTCGCCGCGCTCGTCTCGGCCGCCAGGGCGTCCGGGCCCGTGTAGTAGTGGCGGGCGATCAGGTACGTCGTGAAGGTGGAGACGGCCGCGATGGTGCCGCTGGGGATCGCGTACCGCATCACCCTCTTCACGAAGTGCGGCTTCGCGCGCTCCTTGTTGGGGGCGAGCGCGAGGAAGAAGGCGGGGACGCCGATGGTGAGGGTGGAGAGCAGCGTCAGGTGGCGGGGGAGGAAGGGGTAGTCGACCTGCGAGCAGACCACCAGGATCGCCAGGAGCACCGAGTAGACGGTCTTCGTGAGGAAGAGCGTCGCGACGCGGGTGATGTTGCCGATGACGCGGCGGCCCTCGGCGACCACCGAGGGGAGGGTGGCGAAGCTGTTGTTGAGGAGGACGATCTGCGCGACGGCGCGGGTGGCCTCCGAGCCGGAGCCCATCGAGACGCCGATGTCGGCGTCCTTGAGGGCGAGGACGTCGTTGACGCCGTCGCCGGTCATGGCGACCGTGTGGCCCTTCGACTGGAGGGCGGCGACCATGTCCCGCTTCTGCTGCGGGGTGACGCGGCCGAACACCGCGTTGGACTCCAGGACCTTCGCCATCTCGGCCTGGTCGGTGGGGAGGGTGCGCGCGTCGACGGTGTTCTCCGCGCCGGGCAGGCCGAGCTTCGCGGCCACCGCGCCGACGGACACGGCGTTGTCGCCGGAGATGACCTTGGCCTGGACGTTCTGGTCGGCGAAGTAGGCGAGGGTGTCGCCCGCGTCGGGGCGCAGACGCTGTTCCAGGACCACCAGGGCGGTCGCCGTGGCACCGGCGCCCACCTGCGGGTCGTCCAGTTCGCCCGCCGCGCGGGCGAGGAGCAGGACGCGCAGGCCCTGGGCGTTCAGCTCGTCGATCTCGGCGAGGGCCGGGTCCCCGGAGGGCAGCAGGACGTCCGGCGCTCCCAGCAGCCACGTCGAGTTCTCGCCCGTACCGTCGCTGAAGGAGGCACCGCTGTACTTGCGTGCGGAGGAGAAGGGCAGGGACTCCTGGACCCGCCACTCGGCCTCGTCCGGGTACTTGTCCTTGATGGCCTGGAGGCTGGCGTTCGGGCGCGGGTCGGACTCGCCGAGTGCGCCGAGCACCTGCCGTACGTACGCCTCGTCGGCCCCGCCCAGCGGGCGCAGCTCCGTGACGTCCATGCCGCCCTCGGTGAGCGTGCCCGTCTTGTCGAGGCAGACGATGTCGACGCGGGCCAGGCCCTCGATCGCGGGGAGTTCCTGGACGAGGCACTGCTTGCGGCCCAGGCGGATCACGCCGATCGCGAAGGCGACCGAGGTGAGGAGGACGAGGCCCTCGGGGATCATCGGGACGATGCCGCCGACGGTGCGGGCGACGGAGTTCTTGAAGTCGTTGTCCTTGACGACCATCTGACTGATGATCAGGCCGATCGCCGTCGGGATCATCATCCACGTCACGTACTTGAGGATCGTGGAGATGCCGGAGCGCAGCTCGGAGTGGACGAGGGTGAAGCGGGACGCCTCCTCGGCGAGCTGTGCCGCGTACGCCTCCCGGCCGACCTTCGTCGCGGTGAACGCGCCGCCGCCCGCGACCACGAACGAGCCGGACATCATCACGTCGCCCGGCTTCTTCAGGACCGGGTCGGCCTCACCGGTCAGCAGCGACTCGTCGACTTCGAGGCTGTCGGCCTCGGCCACCTCGCCGTCGACGACCACCTTGTCGCCGGGGCCGAGTTCGATGACGTCGCCGAGGACGATCTCGGAGGTCGAGATCTCGGCGGCCACGCCGTCACGACGGACCGTGGGCTTGGCCTCGCCGATGACCGCGAGCCCGTCGAGGGTCTTCTTGGCGCGCAGTTCCTGGATGATGCCGATGCCGGTGTTCGCGATGATCACGAAGCCGAAGAGGCTGTCCTGGATCGGCGCGACGAACAGCATGATGATCCACAGCACGCCGATGATCGCGTTGAAGCGGGTGAAGACGTTGCCCCGGACGATCTCCGCCGTGGAGCGCGAACTCCGTACCGGTACGTCGTTGACCTCGCCCCGCGCGATCCGCTCCGCCACCTCGGCGGCGGTCAGCCCCCTCGCGCGCACGGCGACGGGCCCTTCTGAGGCGGGTGGTTTCACCGGGTGTACGGGGTCCAGCTCCGAGCCCGCGTCAATGTGCGTCATGGCACCGACGGTACGGCCGGATGTTCGGGTTCACCCGTCGAGTAGCCGAATTTCAGGGCCACCGGAGGGCAAGATCCGACCCTCGGACGATGCGGCCGGACCCGAAGACGTACACGCCGGTCGACTTTGGTCGGTTACGGGGCGGAGGGGGAGGCTTCGGCAGCCTCCTGGGCCGCCTTCTCCGCAGCGAACCTCTTCAGCGCGGCGTCGCGCCCACGGACGTACCAGATGCCGATGAGGCCGAGGCCCGCACCGGCGAGCGGAGTCCAGTACCACCAGATCAGGTCGCGGTCGGCGAACCAGCCGTAGAAGGCGGCCTGGGCGAGGAAGAGCACGAACCAGATGATCGTGCCGCCGACGATCGTGCCGACGACGGGCCCCTCCAGGGGCTCGGGTGCCTCGTGCTTCGCTGTCCACTTCGCCATGCGAGTCAGTGTAGGCGGCACTCGTGAGGGGGTCGCGGCAAGGCCGTCGGGCCAGTCGGGACAAGGGTCTACGCGCGGAGATACCGATCTTCCTGTTATGCATTCATACTGAAACTGCCTTGGTTTGACTTGTTCCGTTCGTTTAAACCTCCAAGTCAGGCCGAATTTCGCCCCGCTCCTGTCCTTCTCCCGTGAGGTCACGCATGCCCCCCGCCAGCTCCCCGGTGGATGCCGCCGAGCAACCGCCCGCCCCCGAGTCGTCCGCGACGCAGCCGACGGGGCCGGTCAACGGACTCGACCGGTTCTTCAAGATCACCGAGCGGGGTTCGACCGTCGGCCGCGAACTGCGCGGCGGTCTCGCCACCTTCTTCGCGATGGCGTACATCATCGTGCTCAACCCGATCATCCTCGGCAGCGCCAAGGACATGTACGGGAACCAGCTCGACAACGGTCAGCTGGTCACGGCGACCGTGCTCACCGCCGCCCTGTCGACTCTGCTGATGGGGGTCATCGGCAACGTACCGATCGCGCTCGCCGCGGGCCTCGGCGTCAACACCGTCGTCGCCCTCCAGCTCGCGCCGCAGATGAGCTGGCCCGACGCGATGGGCATGGTCGTCCTCGCCGGTGTCATCGTGATGCTGATGGTGGCCACGGGGCTCCGGGAGCGCGTGATGAACGCGGTGCCGCTGGGCCTGCGCAAGGGCATCGCCATCGGTATCGGCCTGTTCATCATGCTGATCGGCCTCGTCGACTCCGGCTTCGTCACGCGCATGCCGGACGCCGCGCACACCACCGTCCCGCTCCAGCTCGGCACGGGCGGCCACCTCACCGGCTGGCCGGTGCTCGTCTTCGTCCTGGGCGTGCTGCTGACGCTCGCCCTGATGACCCGCAAGGTGCCGGGCGCGATCCTGATCTCGATGGTCGTCATGACGGCGGTCGCGATGGTCATTCACCAGGTCGCGGGCCTGGACGCGAAGAGCTGGGGCCTGACGACGCCCCAGTGGCCCGGCAACCCGGTCGCTCTGCCCGACTTCGGGCTCGTCGGCAAGGTGAGCCTGTTCGGCGGGTTCGAGAAGGTCGGGATCCTGACCGGCGTCCTGTTCGTCTTCTCGGTGCTGCTGTCCTGCTTCTTCGACGCGATGGGCACGATCCTCGCGGTCGGCGACGAGGCCAGGCTGACGGACGAGAAGGGCAACCTGCCGGGCGTCAACAAGGTCCTTCTGGTGGACGGGCTCGCGGTCGCCGCGGGCGGCGGCACCTCGTCCTCCGCCACCACCTGCTTCGTGGAGTCCACGGCGGGTGTCGGTGAGGGCGCGCGCACGGGTCTCGCCAACATGGTGACGGGCGGGCTCTTCGCGGTCGGCCTGTTCCTGACGCCGATCGTCACGATGGTCCCGTCGCAGGCGGCGACGCCCGCGCTGCTCGCGGTCGGCTTCATGATCCTGGCGGGCTCGGTCAGGGCGATCGACTGGAGCGACTACACGATCGCGATCCCGGCGTTCCTGACGATGCTGATGATGCCGTTCACGTACTCGATCACGAACGGCATCGGCATCGGCTTCGTGAGCTTCTGCGTGCTGCGGCTCGCGGCGGGCCGAGGGCGCGAGGTGCCGGTGGCGATGTACGCCGTGTCGGCGGTGTTCGCCTTCTACTACCTGATGCCGGCGCTGGGTCTCACGTAGGTCCGCCGGTACGGGGTCTCACGTAGGTCCGCCGGAACGGGCTGTCACGTCAGCCCGTAGAACTTCTCCGTCTCGTCGACCGCCGTCTTGAAGCGCTCGTCGAAGTCGTCGCGAATGAGCGTCCGGGTCACATAGTCCTGGACGCTCATTCCGCGTTTTGCGGCACGGTCCCGGAGGCGGTCGAGGAGGTCGCCGTCTATCCGCAGGCTGAGCACTGACGAATCCATCTGCCCAGAGTCGGGCCGGGGGTCGGCCGGGTGTGTCACTTTCCGGTCGCGGCTCACTCGTACGGGTGACATGTGCGGTGACATCCGCCACCGCTGCCCGTACGCCTGTGATTCAGGTGGTCTTTAGCGTGGGTAATGAGTTACGCTAACAAACATGCCTGACCTGTCCCACGGCGACAACGCCGCCGCCGTGAACGCCCTCCGCTCCGCAGTCATGCTGCTGGGCAGGCGTCTGAAGCACCAACGAGTAGACGAGTCGCTGAGCCCCACCGAGATGTCGGTGCTCGGCACCCTGGCCCGCTGTGGCAGCGCCACCCCGGGCGAGCTGGCTCGCAAGGAGCACGTACAGCCGCCGTCCATGACGCGCATCGTGGCACTGCTCGAAGCCAAGGGACTGGTCCGGCTGGAGCCGCACCCCGAGGACCGCCGCCAGAAGGTGGTCAGCCAGACCGAGACCGCCGAGGCGATGCTCGAAGAGAGCCGCCGCAAGCGGAACGTCTGGCTGGCACACCTCGCCGACGGTCTGGACGAGGACGACTGGGCGAAGCTGCGCGCTGCCGCCCCGGTCCTGGAGAAACTCGCCCACTTGTAGGAACCGTTCAGGGTGGGCCCTGCCGACAACAACCCCGCGCGCCGTCGAGGAGGCGAACCCACTTTGAGTACGGGATCCGGAGCAGACTCCGCCCCCGCACCGACCACCCCCAAGCAATCCATGTTCAGCTCGCTCAGGAACCGGAACTACCGGCTCTTCGCAAGCGGGCAAGTCGTTTCCAACACCGGCACCTGGATGCAGCGCATCGCCCAGGACTGGCTGGTGCTCTCGCTCACCGGGTCCGCCTCCTCGGTGGGCTTCACCATCGCGTTGCAGTTCCTGCCGATGCTGCTCTTCGGGCTGTACGGAGGCGTGCTGGCCGACCGGCTGCCCAAGCGGCCCCTGCTGCTGGTGACCCAGTCGGCGATGGGGCTCACGGGCCTGGCGCTGGCCGCCCTGACGCTGAGCGGCAACGTGGAGGTCTGGCACGTGTACGCGACCGCCTTCGTGGGCGGGCTCGTCACCGTGGTCGACAATCCGGCGCGCCAGACGTTCGTGGCCGAGATGGTCGGGCCGAAGGACCTGCGCAACGCCGTCAGCCTGAACTCCGCGAACTTCCAGTCGGCGCGGCTGGTGGGGCCCGCCGTGGCGGGCGTGCTCATCACGGCGGTGGGAAGTGGGTACGCCTTTCTGCTGAACGGGCTTTCCTTCCTGGCGCCGATCGCCGGACTGCTGATGATGCGGATGTCGGAACTCCACAAGGTGGAGCGGACGCCGCGCGGGAAGGGCCAGTTGAGGGAGGGGCTGCGGTACGTCGCGGGCCGCCCGGAGCTGATCTGGCCGATCGTGCTGGTGGGCTTCATCGGGACGTTCGGGTTCAACTTCCCGATCTGGCTGAGTGCTTTCACGGACGACGTCTTCCACGAGGGCGCCGGAACGTACGGGCTCCTGAACACGCTGATGGCGGCGGGCTCGCTGGCGGGTGCGCTGCTGGCGGCCCGGCGCGGGACGTCGCGGCTGCGGCTGCTGGTGGGGGCCGCGCTGCTGTTCGGCGTGCTGGAGGCGGTGACCGCGTTCGCGCCGTCGTTCTGGATGTTCGCGGCGATGATGGTGCCGATCGGGATGTTCGGACTCACGGTGAACGTCACCGCGAATTCGAGCGTGCAGATGGCGACCGATCCCGCGATGCGGGGGCGGGTGATGGCCCTGTTCATGATGGTGTTCACCGGCGGTACGCCGCTGGGGGCGCCGCTGCTGGGCTGGATCACCGACACGTACGGGGCCCGGATCGGCTTCGCGGCGGGCGGGGTCATCTCGGCGGTGGCGGCGCTGGGGGTCGGCGCGCTGCTCCTTCGCGTCGGCGGGCTGCGGCCGAAGGTGGATCTGCGCCGGGGGCACGAGCACTTCCGGCTGGTGCCGAGTGCGAGGGCGGGCCGCCGCAACAAGGACCTGGTGGCGGTGGCGTAGCCCCCGTGGGTGGAGGGGCCGCCCCAAGGGGCGGCCCCTCAGCGCACCGGCGCACTCCCGGCCCCGGCGCCTTCCGGCCGGTCCCCGGCCTACGCCCCGTAGACCGCCTCGCCGCCCACGTACGTCCCCACCACCCGCGCCTCCGCGATCTCCTCCGCCGCCCCCGCGAAGATGTCGCGGTCCAGGACGGCGAGGTCGGCGAGCATTCCCGGGCGGATGGAGCCCGTTTCGTCGAGGTGGTTCACGTAGGCGGTGCCTGCGGTGTAGGCGGCCACCGCCGCGCCCAGGTCGATGCGCTGTTCCGGGAAGAAGGCGGGGACGTCCGCCGAGGCCCCGGGCTCGCGGCGGGTCACCGCGACCTGGAGGGCGGCCAGCGGGTCCGGGCTGCTGACCGGCCAGTCGCTGCCCGCGCAGAGGGTCGCGCCGGAGCGGAGCAGGTCGCCGAAGGGGTACTGGTGGGCGGCACGCTCGGGGCCGAGGAAGGGGATGGTCAGCTCGTCCATCTGGGGTTCGTGGGCCGCCCACAGGGCCTGGATGTTGGCCGAAGCGCCGAGGGCGCGGAAGCGGGGGACGTCGGACGGGTGGACCACCTGGAGGTGGGCCAGGTGCGGGCGCGTGTCGGCCCAGCCGTTCGCGGTACGGGCCGCCTCGACCGCGTCCAGCGCCTCCCGTACGGCTCGGTCGCCCAGCGCGTGGAAGTGCACCTGGAAGCCCGCCGCGTCGAGTGAAGTGACGTACGAGCAGAGGGACGTGGGGTCGATGAAGGAGATGCCCGAGTTGTCGGAGGGGCAGCCGCAGGAGGTGAGGTAGGGGTCGAGCATCGCGGCCGTGTGGTTCTCGGCGACGCCGTCCTGCATGATTTTTACGGTGGACGCGCGGAGCCGGTCGCCGATCTCCAACTCGGCGCGCGCCGCGATGAGTTCGGGGATCTGTTCCTCGCCCCTGGCGCGGTCCCACCACAGGGCGCCGTTCACCCTGGCGGTCAGCAGGCCCTCCCGGGCGGCCTTCGCGTAGGCCGGGGACGGGTCGGTCATGCCCGCGTGCGTGCCGACCATGGCGTCCTGCCAGGCGGTGATGCCGTGCGAGTGCAGGAGACGCTGGGCGCGCAGGAGCCCGGCGAGGATCTCGTCCTGGCCGGGGGCGGGGACGTGGGCCGAGACCAGGGCCATCGCACCCTCCTGGAGCATCCCGGTGGGTACGCCGTCCGGGTCCCGCTCCAGTCGGCCGTCGGCCGGGTCCGGGGTGTCCCGGGTGACAGAACACAGCTCCAGGGCAAGGGAGTTGGCGAGCCCGCCGTGGTGGTCGCAGTTGACCAGGTAGACGGGGCGGTCCCGTACGACCTCGTCGAGGAAACCGCGCTCGGGGGTGCCGCCGGGGAAGGCGTCCATCGACCAGCCGCCGCCGGTGATCCACTCCGCTTCGGGGTGGGCGTCGGCGTACGCACGGATGATCTCGCGGTACTCCGCCGCGTTCCGCCCGCCGGTCAGGTCGCACTGGCCCATCTCGACGCCGCCGCCGACCGGGTGGACGTGCGCGTCCTGGAAGCCGGGGAGCAGCAGCTTCCCGGCGAGGTCGACGACGTGGGTGCCGCGTCCGATCAGGTCGCGCACCTCGTCGTGCCCGACGGCGACGATGCGCCCGCCGCGCACCGCGACGGTGGTCGCCCGGGACCGGGCGGCGTCGACGGTGTGCACGGGGCCGCCGGTGAAGACGAGGTCGGCGGGCTGGTCGAACGTCGGCATGGGTGGTGCTCCTTGCGGAAGAAGGGGGTGGTCGGAGAGGTTCAGAGAGGGGTGGCCGCTGTGTCCATGGGCAGGACGACCGCGTCCGGGTCGGTGCCCCGGCCCCGGCCCTCCGGGGTGAAGTACGGGGATTTGCGGACCCACTTGGCGACGGCCGCCGCCACCAGGCCGGAGGCGATGACCAGCACCGGAATGGTCAGCATGAACCAGCCGTTGTCGGGACTGGCCTCGAAGTGGTCGCTCATCGTGGCGTAGGTGTACGCCAGGTACCCGCCGAGCCCGAAGAGCGCCAGCCCGCTCACCGCCGGGACGATCACCGAGGCGATGGCCTCGCGGGCACCCGCCCGCAGGTTGGCCCGGAAGCGGACCGCGCAGGCGATGGCGGTGAGGCCGTAGTAGAGGGACACCGTCAGGCCGATGGAGTTCACGGCGGTGAGGATCATGTCGTTGAGCTTGGGGATGCCGACCGCGAGGACGGAGATCCCGGCGGCGATCGCCATCAGGACGAGCGTGCCGATCGCCGGGGTGCCGAAGCGCGGGTGCAACCGGGACCACATCTTGCCCAGCGTACGGTCGCGGCTCATGGCGAGGTTGCCGCGCGCGGTCGGGATGACGCTCGACTGGAGCGAGGCGAAGGCCGAACACATCAGGGCGGCGAGGGGGAGCGAGGCCCACGGTTCGGAGGCGAGGGAGGAACCGAGGAAGGTGAGGGCGGCCGGACCGTTCTCCATCAACTCGTTGGTGTCCATGACCCGTTGGAAGGCGATCGAGGCGAAGAGGAAGAGCCCGAGCATGGTGAAGAGGGCGATGAAGCCGCCCCGGGCCGCGTCGCGCGGGTCCTTGCTCTCCTCGTTCACGCTGAACGCCGCGTCCCAGCCCCAGAAGATGAAGACGGCGAGCACGAGGCCCTGCGCGAGCGCCTGCCCGGAGGAGATCTCGAAGGGGTTCAGCCAGGAGAAGGAGAAGGGCTGGTCGCCGACCAGGATCGCCCACCCGCAGAAGACGATCAGTACCGCGTACTCGAAGACCAGCAGGCCGAGTTGGAGGCGCGTGGCGCCCCGTACGCCCGTGATGGCGGTGATGGTGACCACGACCAGGGCGATCAGCCCCACCACCGTGCTGATGCCGGTGGCGGACGGGTCGAGCGCGATGCCGAAGGCGGAGTCGATCCCCAGCTTGTTGAGGAACTGGAGGATGACCGAGCCGGTCACCGCCCCGGTGTACGCCATGAAGATCATGGTGCCGACGAGGACGACCCACCCCGTCAGGAACCCGGACCAGGGCCCGATGGTCCGTCCCACCCAGGTGTAGCCGGAGCCGCAGTTGGGCTCGGTGCGGTTGAGGCGGGCGTAGGCGAGGGCGATGCCGACGATCGGCAGGAAGGCGAGGAGCAGGAGGATCGGCGTCTGACGGCCCGCGTACGCGGCCAGCGACCCCATCCCGATGCCGATGCTGGTGGTGGCGGCGGTGCTGGAGGCGGCGATGGCCATGCCGTCCTTGACGCCGAGGGAGCGGCGCAGCGCGGGGGCCGACGGCTGCGTGGATGGTGGCTGCTGCGTGTTCGGGGGCACGGCGCACACTCCTGCGGGTACGGGGCGTATGGGTGGTGTGCGCCGATGAAACAGCCGCCGTCAGAGTTATGTCAATGGTGTTGTCGTAACGCGATGGTTAACTGGCGCGCGCAGGATGTACGGCGAGAAGGTGTACGGCGAGAAGGTGTACGGCGAGGGAGGGGTGGCCCCGGTGGTGGCGACGAGCGACGGCGACGGCACAACGCGCATCCCCGCCGAGCGCAAGCGGCGCAGGCCGACGCGGTCCGGGGCGGTGCTGTCCGCGGAGTCGATCGTCGAGAAGGCGCTCGCGCTGGTCGAGGAGCATGGGGCCGAAGCGCTCACCATGCGCAGACTGGGCCGGGCGCTGGGCGCCGACCCGAGCGCGGTCTACCGGTACTTCCGCTCGATGGAGGACCTGCACCTGGCGCTCGGCGACCGCCTGATCGGCGAGACGATGTCGGGCCTGAGCACCGACCCGGACCCCGCCAACTGGCGTGCCTCACTGCGGGAGTTCGGCATACGGGCGTACCACTCGGCCCAGCGCCACCCGCGCGCGGCCCTGCTGTCCGGCTTCCGCGTCACCCGCCTCCCCAACGAGCAGCGCGCCATCGACACGGGCGTCGGCCTGCTGCTCGCGGCGGGCTTCGACGAGGAGAGGGCGGTGCGGTACTACCACGCGTTCGTGGACACGGTGCTGGGCCATGCGGCCCTGGACGCGGCCTCCCAGGGCCTGCGGCCGGAACAGCAGGAGGCGGACGCGGGGGCGTGGAAGTCGGCGTACGCGGAGGTCTCGCGGGAGGAGTACCCGCATCTCCACGCGGTACGGGAGTACCTGCCGGTGATGGCGGGCTCGGCGTTCGAGGGCGCCCTGGACCTCATGCTCGCGGCGATCGAGAGCGCGGCCGGGGAGCGGTAGAGGGCACGCGGAGGGCACCCGCAGCCAAGCCCTGTGCGGCCCACCCCTCCACCACGGCCGGTCAGAATGGCCGTATGAGACTCTTCGCCGCCGTCCTCCCGCCGCCCGAAGCCCTCGCCCAACTCGGCGCGGCCGTCGACCGGTTGGCAGAGCTGCCGGGGGGCGGGGCCCTCCACTGGACCGGCCGTCCCGGCTGGCACCTCACCCTCGCCTTCCTCGGCGAGGTCGAGGAGGACCTGATCCCCCCGCTGGGCCGCGCCCTCGCGTACGCCGCCCAGGACTCCGCGCCCTTCTCCCTCGCCCTCCGGGGCGGCGGCCACTTCTCGGGCCGCGCCCTGTGGGCCGGAGCCGCCGGGGAGACGGCGAAGCTGCACCGCCTGGCCCGGGCCGCCGGGGACGCCGCCCGGGAGGCCGGGGTCGAGCCCGACACCGGTCTGCCGTTCCGCCCGCACCTGACCCTCGCCCGTACCCGGAGCCGACGCGAGGAGGCGAGGGCGGGAGATCCGGACCTCGGCCCGTACCTCGCCGCCCTCGCCCCCTTCACCGGCACGCCCTGGACGGTGTCCGAGCTCACCCTCGTACGCAGCAACCCGCACACGAGCCCGCGCTACGAGACCGTCGACGCGTGGCCCCTGGGGCGGTGAGCGTCCCCACCCGCCCCGCCGGTTACGCTCGATACGTGAATCCCAAAATCCGCAACCAGATCATGGCCGGTGTCCTGGTCCTCCTGTTCGTCGTCATCGCGGCGGCGTCCGTCGTCGGGAACTAGGGCCTGTCCGCCGGACAGGCCCGAGACAGCTCTCACCAGGCGAACGCCTCCGGCGAGGCCCCCGGCCCCGGGAAGATCTCGTCCAGGGACCCCAGCACCTCCCCCGAAAGCTCCAGCTCGACCGCCCGCAGCGCGGACGCGAGCTGGTCGGCGGTGCGCGGGCCGACGATCGGTCCGGTGACGCCGGGCCGCGTCAGCAGCCAGGCCAGCGCCGCCTCGCCGGGCTCGATGCCGTGCTTGCCGAGCAGGTCCTCGTACGCCTGGACGCGCGCCCGCACCTCCGGCTTCGCCAGCTCCTCCGCGGCCCGCCCCGAAGCGGTGCGCGAGCCTCCGCCTTCGCGCTCCTTGCGCAGCGCGCCGCCGAGCAGCCCGCCGTGCAGCGGGGACCAAGGGATGACCCCGAGCCCGTACTGCCGGGCCGCCGGGACGACCTCCATCTCGGCACGCCGTTCGGCGAGGTTGTACAGGCACTGCTCACTCACCAGACCGTACGACCCGAGCCGCCGCGCGGTCTCGTTCGCCTGCGCGATGTGCCAGCCCGCGAAGTTCGACGACCCGGCGTACAGGATCTTCCCCTGCCGCACGAGCACGTCCACGGCCTGCCAGATCTCCTCGAAGGGGGTCGACCGGTCGATGTGGTGGAACTGGTAGACGTCGATGTAGTCCGTCCCCAGCCGCCGCAGGCTGGCCTCGACGGAGCGGCGGATGTTGACCGCCGAGAGCTTGTCGTGGTTGGGCCACGGGGCCTCGCCGTCGCCCGCCATGTTGGCGTACACCTTCGTCCCGAGGACGACCTTGTCGCGCCGCCCGCCGCCCTGGGCGAACCAGGACCCGATGATCTCCTCGGTGCGGCCCTTGTTGTTCCCCCACCCGTACGCGTTCGCGGTGTCGAAGAAGTTGACGCCCGCGCCGAGGGCGGCGTCCATGATCGTGTGGCTGTCGGCCTCGTCGGTCTGCGGTCCGAAGTTCATCGTGCCGAGGACGAGACGGCTGACCTTGAGTCCGGTGCGTCCGAGCTGTGTGTACTTCATGCCGCCCAAGCCAACGCCTTCGAGCGCACTCGACGCAAGGGGACCTGGGGACTAGGGCCAATGGCCCCCGGGGACCAGGCCGCCGGTGTGCGGGGTCCCGTACCGGTCTACCCGCCCAGCCACCCCGCCGCGTCCAGCCGGTACCGGTCCGACGCGGGGACGACCGTACGGAGCGCGGCCTCCAGATCATGTACGCGGCCGGGCCCGACGGACTCCGCCCACTCGGCGCGCAGCGACTCGAAGATCGCCGCCGAACGGTTCAGGGCGTCGAGGCCGTGCGGCGTGAGGCGCAGGAGCTTGCGGCGGGCGTCGGTGGGGTCGGGGGCGGTACTGACGTAACCGAGGGCGGTGAGGCGGTCGGCGGTCTTGCCCGCGGCCTGCTTGGAGATGCCGAGCCGACGCCCGAGTTCGCTGGCGGTGGCCCCGTCCTGGCCGATCGCCTGCATGGCGAAGCCGTGGGCGGGGCGGGCGTCGGGGTGGCCCTGGGCGGCGAGTTCGGTGTGCAGGCGGTCGATCAGGGAGCGGAAACCGGCGAGGAGGAGGAAGGGCAGCTCCCAGCCGGGGGTGTCGGCCCCTTCGGCGTGCGGGATCCCCTTGCCCTGTTCGACAACCTGGTTTACCTTCTTGTCGTCAACCATGTTGTCCATTCTAGGTTCTGCGACGTACGACTGAGGAGTCGCCCGTGCCCTTCACCGAACCCTTCGCCGAGCACACCGTCGAGACGGCCCCCGCCGGTTCCGTCCGGGCCCTTGAGGGCATCGCCAAGAACCTCGGCTCCGTGCCGCCCCCGGCCGCGAAGCAGGCCGAGTCGCCCGAGCTGCTGAACGGGTTCCTGCGGATGAGCGCGCTGTTCGAGAGCGTGACGCTGGAGCCGGTGGCGCGGGAGGTCGTCATCATGACGGTCGCCGCGCGCAACGAGTGCGGGCTGTGCGTGCGAATGCATGCGGGGAAACTGGAGAAGTTGGGGGCGGGGAAGTCGCTCGTCGCGGCGCTCGCGGAGCAACGCCCTTTGGAATCCGCCGAGTTGGAAGCCGTACGCGTCTTCACGTGTGCCGTGCTGGACGGGCGCGGGGAGGTCGACGACGCCCGGCTCGAAGCGTTTTACGCGCACGGGTACACGCGGCGCAACGCCCTCGAAGTCGTCCTCGGGATCGGTACGTACACCCTGTCCACCTTCGCCAACCGCCTTGTGGGGTAGCGGACTTGCTCCCTGCTTCCGGGGCTTCCGGGGCTTCCGGGGAGGGGGCGACGGCCCGGCGTCGGGGAGACGCCGGGCCGTCGGGGAACCCGTGCGGAGGCCGCCGAGGCGGCCGCCGGTCAGAGCTGGCCGGAAGAGGCGATCGTGATCTTCGCCGAGGTGCGACCCGACTGCGAGCCGAGCGACTCGATCTTCTTGACGAGCTTCATGCTCTCCTCGTCCGCGACCTCACCGAACACGACGTGCTTGCCGTCGAGCCAGCCGGTCACGATCGTGGTGATGAAGAACTGCGAGCCGTTCGTGTTCTTGCCCGCGTTGGCCATCGAGAGCAGACCCGGCTTGGTGTGCTTCAGCTGGAAGTTCTCGTCCGCGAACTTCTCGCCGTAGATCGACTTGCCGCCGGTGCCGTCACCGCGCGTGAAGTCGCCGCCCTGGAGCATGAACTCCGGGATCACGCGGTGGAAGGAGGATCCGGCGTAGCCGAAGCCCTGCTCGCCCGTGCAGAGGGCGCGGAAGTTCTCGGCCGTCTTCGGGACGACGTCCTCGAAGAGGTTGAAGGTGATGCGGCCCGCGGGCTCGTCGTTGATCGTGATGTCGAAGTACGTCTGGATCGTCATGGGGGCAATCCTGACACCTGGGGGGTGCGGGCTGCCAACCGGGCCATGAATGTGCAGGTCAGTGCGTAGACGTGGGGTGCGGACGCGGGGCGCGATCGTCCCCGGCGCGTGGGACGCGAGGGCCTTGGTGGTGGCAGGGCGGTGAGGGCCGCAGGTCATGCCGCACACGGGCCGGGGCCCGGGGTGCCACCCGGACGGCCCTGCGCGATGATCAAGGGATGGGACAGGAAAAGCTGCCGTCGACCGAATCCGCCGTCGCCGCGATCCGTGAGGTCGCGCGCCAGTACGGGCGGGAGGTGAAGGTGACGGACGACATCGGGACCGACCAGGTGACGCGGCGCACCGGCGCGGGTGTCTTCGCGGTGACGGACGCGGGCGGCGCGCTGCCGCACGACGCGTTCGTCGAGCTGAGCGGGTCGCCCGTGGTGGCCGTGCAGTTGTACGCGGACGGGGACGCGAGGTTCGTGGTCGACGGGGTGGACGTGCCGGACGTGCCGCGCGACTCGGTGCCCGCGTTCCTGCGGTCGGTGTACGGGGGGCTGGCGTATGTGAAGGGCCGCCTCCTCCCGCCCGGTTACTTCCTCGTCGTACCGCTGCCGGGGGACGAGACGTACAAGGAGATGGTGCCGTCGAATCTGCTCTCGCCGTGGTTGGCGGGGCGGCTGAGGTGAAGTGAGGAGAGGTGGGGGGAAAGTGGCTGGCGGGTGGATGTGAAGTGGCGTGTGGGGTGGGTGTGTTGGGCGTTAGTGGAGTGTTAGCGGGGTTCGCCAATATGGGGCTGATGCGATCTTGAACCCGTTTCGGGCGAAGCACGGAAGAGGGCTCCATGAAGGCAAGAATCGTCACCACGGCGTTAGCCGTTGTGTTGGCCGCCGGGTCGGCGGGGGTGGTGGTCGTCAACGCGTCCGCTTCGGAGGGCGTGGGCACCTATCTGGGGTTGTGCGGCCCCGGCGGGCCGTCGTCATCGGCGCCGCCGTCGGCTCCTGGGGCGGAGCCGTCGTCGACGCCGCCGTCCGCGCCGGTGTCGAGCAGTGCACCGGAGCCGCCGGTGTCGAGCAGCCCGCCCGAGCCTCCGGCATCGAGCAGTGCCCCCGAGCCCCCTGCGTCGAGCAGTGCCCCCGAGCCCCCTGCGTCGAGCAGTCCGCCGGAGCCTCCTGCTTCGAGCAGTGCGCCCGAGCCTCCTGCGTCGAGCAGTGCCCCCGAGCCCCCGGAGTCGGAGGGTGGGACGACGCCTCCGCCCGTGCCGGATTCCGGCGGCGCGACGGACGTACCTTCGGAACCCGCTGGGGACCGGGCCCGCGCGGCGGGTCAGGCTGCGGCAGAGGGTGACGGGGACGGCTCGTGGCTGTGTCCTTCAGGGGCCCCGTCGACCCCTGGGTCCGCTCCGTCGTCGGCGCTGCCGACGCACTCGGAGAGCAGTACGACGCGTCCCTCCGCGCCCGCGTCGAGCAGTGTGCCGGGATCGCCGCCCGAGTCCGGGAAGCCGCAGCCCTCGGCACCCGTGTCGAGCAGTGCGGCACCGCCTCCCGCGCCGGAGACCAGCAGTGCGGCCCCTCCCTCGGCTCCCGTGACGAGCGGTGTGCCCGCACGGCCGGACCCGCGCGAGTCGGCGGGGGTGCCCCCGGAGTCGGGTGGCGGCATGACGACGCGGCCGGGGCTGTCGGGCGGCTCGGGCGGCTCGGCGGAGATCCTGCCGCACTACAACTGAGGGCCGTGAGGCGCTGAGCGGCGTCCGGGGCGGGGAGTTCGGCTTCCCCGCCCCGGCGCACGCATGCCCACGCGCATGCCCACGCGCAGGCGCAGCGAACAGCGCCTGGATCAGCGGCAGTTGGGCCCGGTCCAGTCCGGGTCGTCCTGGGCGGTGGGCAGGGTGTGGTACCCCTCCGAGTAGTGGTTCGTCCAGCCGCAGACGCCGCACGCGTAACGGCCGTCGAGGCCCGCTATCTCCGTGCCGCAGCGGCGGCAGTTGGTGTACGTGATCTCGGGTGGGGCGGGGGTGGGCCCCGAGGAGCCCGTGGCCTTCTGCGGCTTACGCGAATTCATGATTCAGGG
This sequence comes from Streptomyces sp. NBC_00237, assembly GCF_026342435.1. Classification (NCBI taxonomy): domain Bacteria; kingdom Bacillati; phylum Actinomycetota; class Actinomycetes; order Kitasatosporales; family Streptomycetaceae; genus Streptomyces; species Streptomyces sp. NBC_00237. The sequence continues at coordinate 759,810 of NZ_JAPEMT010000001.1, forward strand.
AGTATGCGGCACCGACGCCCCACGCCTGGTGCATCGCGTCGGCGAAGGCCGCGGCGAGCTTGTGTTCGCCGGTCGGGCCCGGGTGCGTGCCGTCGTACGTGTCTGTGTGGATGTCGTACGTGGGATGGGGCGTGGCCAGCAGGAGGGGTGAGGCGGCGGAGCCCCGGTCGGCGACCGTCGTGGCGAGGAGTTCGTTGAAGCGGGCGCACTGGGCGGCGAAGGGGGCGTCGCGCTCGGCGCGGACGTTGGGGATGACCGGGTGGACGGCGACGCGGATGCGGGGGTTCGCGGCGCGGGCCTCGGTGAGGAAGAGGTCGAGGTTGGCGGCGGTCTGTTCGGCGTTCGTGTAGAAGCCGAGGTCGATCAGGCCGAGGGAGACCAGGAGGGTGTCCGCGCCGGTCTCCAGGACCGTGGAGCGGATCGCCGGGGCCATGTGCAGCCAGCCCTCGCCCCAGCCCGCGAGGTGGCGGCGGGCGGTGAAGTCCTCGGCGGCGTACGCGTGCGAGGTGGGGGCGGCCGTGGCCGGGTCGTACAGGGTGGTGCGGGGGCCGACGATCTCGTACTCCCCGGGCGTCGTCGCTTCCAGGTGCTGCCACATGCGGTAGCGCCAGGTGTAGTCGCCGGGACAGCCGATGGTCATGGAGTCACCGACGAAGAGGAAGCTGTGCATCCGATCATCTTCGGGGATGGGACGCGGGGGCTGCATCGTGATGCTGAACACTTGGGTGCATGCGCTCTTCTCGTACGTGTGTAGTCGCGGTCGCCGCTCTGGGGCTGGCCCTCGTGTCCCCGGCGGTGGCCGTCGCGGACGACGGGGGGTTCACGATCAAGGACCCCCGGATCACGGAGTCGAGCGGGCTCGCGGCCAGCCGCGCGCACCCCGGCGTGTACTGGACGCACAACGACCAGGACGGGCCGTACGTGTACGCGGTGGATTCCAGGACCGGGGAGACCGTCGCGCGGATCACGATGAAGGGGGTCGGGAAGCCCCGTGACATGGAGGCGATCTCGGTCGGCCCGGACGGTGACGTGTACGTGGGGGACATCGGGGACAACCTGGGCGGGTCGTGGGACCACGTGTGGATCTACCGGTTTCCCGAGCCGAAGGAGCTGAAGGACCAGACCGTACGGGCCACTCAGTACGACGTGAAGTACGCGGACGGGGCGCGGAACGCGGAGGCGATGATGGTCCATCCGAAGACGGGGCGGGTGTACATCGGGTCCAAGGAGGAGGACGGGGCGGGGCTCTACGAGGGGCCTTCGAAGCTGGACTCCGGGCGGACGAACGTGTTCCGGAAGGTGCACGGGATTCCGTGGGTGACGGACGGGGCGTTCTCGCCGGACGGGAAGCGGCTGGTGCTGCGGTCGTATCTGGGGGCGGAGAGCTTCGCGTGGCCCCAGATGGGGGAGGGGAAGGGGCTCGGCATCGGCTACCGGGGGCAGGCGGAGTCGGTGACGTTCACGCCGGACGGGAGGACGATGCTGTTCGGGGCGGAGGGGGAGCAGAGCGAGGTGTTCGCGCTGGCGGTGGAGGAGGGCGAGGGGGCCACTCCCGGAGGCGGGACCTCCGAGTCCCCGTCGGGCTCGGGCTCGGGCTCCGGCTCCGGTGGGTCCGGTGGGTCCGGTTCACCGGAGGACACGGGGCTGTCGGGGAAGGGCGTGCTGGTGCTGGGGCTTGCGGGGGTGGCGGTGCTGGCGTGGCTGGGGTTCCGCCGGAAGAGGTAGGCGGTGGCGGGAGGCGAGGACGCGGAGAGCGGGCCTTCGGCCTGGTGGCTCCGGTCAGCGCGGGTGCCGGTTCGTGGCGGACTGTGGGTGATCGGCCACTTGGGTGCATGCCAGCGCGCCGGATGATTGTCCGAAGATCGGTCACTCCACACTGGCCCTGCCATCTGACGCAACATCAGAAAAGGGACGCCAGTGTCAGCATCGTCAACTTTCCGGTCGGACGCCGCCCGCCGCCTGGGTGCCGGGGTGGTGACACTCGGCGTCTCTGCGGCGCTGGTGGCCCCCGGCGTCGCGCAGGCCACGACTCTCGCGGATCTCGCCGCCACTTCCCCGGAGCCCGCCGCGGCGGCGCGGCCCGTGCCGGGCAAGGTCACTTCCCGGATCGGCCAGTTCGTCCGGACGAAACCGGCTGCGGTACCGCCGCGCATCGGCGAGTACCGGCCGGGTGCGCGCGTGAACCTGAAGTGCAAGGTGCGTGGTCAGAACGTCGCGGGCAACTCGATCTGGTACCGGCTGTACGACAGGACCGGGTGGATGAGCGCGCGGTACGTGACGAACCTGGCGTACGTGCCGTGGTGCCCGAAGGACGACGAGGGGGGCAAGGGCCAGAAGGGCGACAAGGGGGACAGGGGCGAGCCGGGACCCGTGGGCCCGAGGGGGGACACCGGCCCGGTCGGCCCGGTCGGCCCGGTCGGCCCGAAGGGCGACAAGGGTGAGCGGGGAGAGCCCGGTGCTTCCGCTCGGAAGGGTGACGTGGGCCCCGAGGGTCCTGCGGGTCCGGCCGGTCCGGCTGGCCCCCAGGGTGCGGAGGGGGCCGCTGGTGCGGCGGGCCCGAAGGGCGAGAAGGGTGACACCGGAGCCGACGGTGCGAGCGGCCCCGCAGGCCCGGCGGGCCCGGCCGGGCCTGTGGGTGCGGACGGCCCCGCTGGCCCCGCTGGCGAGAAGGGTGACACCGGCGCGGCTGGTCCGACGGGTCCTGCTGGTGCGGACGGTGTGAAGGGTGAGACCGGACCGGTCGGGCCTGCGGGTGCTGCTGGCCCTGCTGGTGCGAAGGGTGAGACGGGTGCCGCTGGCGAGAAGGGTGACACCGGCGCGGCCGGGCCTGCGGGCGCGGATGGCCGCGCTGGCCCCGTCGGCCCTGCTGGTGCGGACGGTGTGAAAGGCGAGACCGGCCCTGCTGGTCCTGCCGGTGCGAAGGGTGACACCGGTGTGGTTGGGCCTGCTGGTGCGGACGGTGTGAAGGGTGAGACCGGGCCGGTCGGGCCTGCGGGCGCGGACGGTGCTGCTGGCCCTGCTGGCCCTGCTGGCCCTGCTGGCCCTGCTGGCCCCGCTGGTGCGAAGGGTGACACCGGTGCCGCTGGTCCCACGGGCCCGGCTGGTGCGGACGGTGTGAAGGGCGAGAAGGGCGAGAAGGGTGACACCGGCGTGGCTGGCGCCACGGGTCCGGCCGGTGCGGACGGTGCGAAGGGCGAGACCGGTGCCGCCGGGCCCACCGGTCCTGCTGGACCCACCGGTCCTGCCGGGCCCACCGGTGCCGCCGGGCCCACCGGTCCTGCCGGGGCTGACGGAGCCAAGGGTGAGAAGGGCGACCCCGGGCCCAACAAGCTTCCCAAGGTGACCGAGGTGGCGGGCCCTCCGGTCATGCTGCCCACCACTCGGGGCCAGAACGTCACGGCCACCGCCGTGTGCCCCGCAGGCTCGCAGGTGACGGGCGGCGGCTTCTTGCACGGTGCCCGGACCCAGAGCGACGGGAACCTCGACAACTGGTTCTGGCAGAGCAAGGCCGACCTGCCGACCAACTCGTGGAAGGTCTCCTGGCAGCAGATGAACTCCTCGGCGACCACCTTCCAGATCACCCCGTACGCCTACTGCTCTTCGTACAGCTAGGAACGTGCGGGGCCAACAGCCCCACCCCGCCCCACCCCCGCCGCCGTGCGGACCGGCACGCAGTCGTCGGTCCGCACGGCGGCGGCTCCGTACCCGCGCCCGTACCCGCGCCGGATCAGCTGCCCGCGCGCCGCTCCACCAGCACCGCGAACCCGTCGATCAGCCGCTCCAGGCCGAAGGCGAAGTGGTCGAAGGAGGGGTCGAAGGTGTCCTCGGAGAGGGCGGCCATCGCCGGGTAGTCCCCGCTCAGCATCGCCCTCTCCAGGTAGGGCTGCTGGCCCGCCCAGAAGGAGTCGTGGTCGAGGCCGGTCTCGTCCACGGCTTCCGTCGCCTCGATCTCCATGCGGGCGGTTCCGGCCGCGAAGCTGTTCACCGCGAGGATGACCGAGAGCAGTTCGGGGTCGGTGAAGCCGGTCATGGCGCGCAGGCCCTTCAGTGACGCCTCCAGCGTGTTCAGCGAGCGCGGGCCCAGCAGGGCGCGGCTCTGGTTGACCTTGAGCAGCCACGGGTGCCTGCGGTGCAGTTCGAGCGTGCCGTGCGCGATCGCCGACACGGCCCCCTGCCAGTCCGTTGCCTCGGCGGGGTTGTGGGCCTCGATCAGATCGCTCTGGACCCGGTCCAGCATCAGGTCGAGCAGCTCCGTCTTTCCGGGGACGTACCGGTAGAGCGACATCGTCCCGGTGCCGAGCTCGCTCGCGAGGCGGCGCATGGAGAGGGTGTCGAGGCCCTCCGCGTCGGCGAGGCGGACCGCCGCGTCGACGACCGCCTCCAGGGAGAGGCCCCGCTTGGGGCCTCGGGCGGGGCGCTCGTCGGTGCCCCAGAGGAGTTCGAGGCTGGGGCGCAGCGCGCCGACGCGGGCTTCCGTGATCTCTTCCAGGTCCTCGTTCGGGCCCTCGCTCAAGCCCTCGTCCAGGTCCTTCGTTCCGTTCGTGCTGTCCGTGTCGCTCATGGGGGTCACCCTATTTCTCGGAAACTGGGTACGACGTACCCGAATTAGAGTACGGTGTACCCAGTTCGATGGGAAGGGGCGTTCCATGAGCGACATCGACCAAGGTTAAGGCGACTGCGCGGTCCGCGCGGAAGGGCTGCGTAAGGTCTACGGCGAGAAGAAGGCCCTCGACGGCTTCGACATGACCGTCCGGCGCGGCACCGTGCACGGCCTGCTCGGGCCGAACGGAGCGGGGAAGACCACGGCGGTCCGCGCCCTGGCGACACTGCTGTCGCTGGACGGGGGCCGGGCCGAGGTCGCCGGGCTCGACGTGGCGCGGCAGGCCAGGCAAGTGCGGACGAGGATCGGGCGGACCGGGCAGTACGCCGCCGTGGACGAGATCCTGAGCGGGCGTCAGAATCTGGAGATGTTCGGGCGGCTGTTCCACCTCGGATCGCGCCGGGCCAGGGCGCGGGCCGGGGAGCTTCTCGAACAGTTCGGCCTCGTCGAGGCCGCCGACGAGAACGCGGGCTCGTACAGCGGAGGCATGCGGCGGCGGCTCGACCTCGCCGCGTCGATGATCCTGGCCCCGGAGGTCCTGTTCCTGGACGAGCCGACGACCGGGCTCGACCCGCGCGGGCGCCTCGAAGTCTGGTCATCCCTCCGGGAGTTGGTGGAACGCGGCACGACCGTACTGCTGACCACCCAGTGCCTGGAGGAGGCCGACCGGCTGGCCTCCCGGATCACGGTCATCGACCGGGGGCGGGCCATCGCCGACGACACCCCGGACGGGCTGAAGAGCCAGGTCGGCGGGGACCGTATCGAGGTCGTCGTGGAGCAGGCGGCCGACCTGCCGGTGGTGCTGAAGGTGGTCGCGGGAGTGTCCGAAGTGTCGCCGGAATGCGTGGGGTTGGAGCGCAAGGTGCATGCGCGGGTCGCCGACCGGGTGGCCGCGCTGACCGAGGTGGCGCGGACCTTGCAGGACCAGGGGGTCGCGGTCGAGGACATCGGGCTGCGCAGGCCGAGCCTGGACGACGTGTTCCTGAGCCTGACCGGGCACCGTACGGAGATCTCGGAGAACGAGCGGGCCGAGGAGGTCGCGGCATGAGCGCGGTGGAACTGAAGGTGCAGGACCCGGGCCCTGTCGGGCGACTGGGCTGGGCGGTATCCGACGGATGGAACGTCGCCCGCCGCAGTCTGACCGCCTACCAGCGTCAACCCTCCCTCATCGTCTGGCAGTTGGGCTTCCCGATCGTCTCCGTACTGCTGTACGGATTCGTCTTCGGGGCGGCGATGGTGGTGCCGGGCGGAGGGGACTACAAGGAGTTCCTGATGCCGGGGATGTTCGCCTCGACAATGGCCTTCGGGTGAACGCGAAGGGCCCCGGTGCGCACGTTGGGTGCGCCGGGGCCCTCCACTCCGTACGGAAAACGCGTCAGAGCTGGTCGATGACGTAGTCGATGCACGCCGTCAGCGCCTGCACGTCCGCCGGGTCGACCGCCGGGAACATCGCCACCCGCAGCTGGTTGCGGCCCAGCTTGCGGTACGGCTCCGTGTCGACGATCCCGTTGGCACGCAGGGCCTTCGCGACGGCCGCCGCGTCGATGCCGTCCGCGAAGTCGATCGTGCCGATGACCTGCGAGCGCTTCGCCGGGTCGGTGACGAAGGGCGTCGCGTGCTTCGACGTCTCCGCCCAGGAGTAGAGCGCGTTCGACGAGGCGCCCGTGCGCTTCACCGCCCAGTCCAGGCCGCCCTGCTTGTTCAGCCAGGTCAGCTGCTCGTTGAGCAGGAACAGCGTGGAGAGAGCCGGGGTGTTGTACGTCTGGTTCTTCAGCGAGTTGTCGATCGCCGTCGGGAGCGAGAAGAACTCCGGGACGTGACGGCCCGACGCGTGGATGCGCGCCGCGCGCTCCAGGGCGGCCGGGGAGAACGCCGCCAGCCACAGGCCGCCGTCCGCCGCGAAGGACTTCTGCGGGGCGAAGTAGTAGACGTCGGTCTCGGTGATGTCGACCGGCAGGCCGCCCGCACCGGACGTGGCGTCCACCAGGACGAGGGACCCGGAGTCCGCGCCCGCGACCCGCTTGATCGGGGCCGCGACACCGGTGGAGGTCTCGTTGTGGGTGTACGCGTAGACGTCGACGCCCGCCTCCGCCTTCGGGTCCGGGTGCGTGCCCGGGTCCGAGGCGATCACGGTCGGGTCGGCCAGCCACGGGGCGAGCTTGGCCGCCTTCGCGAACTTCGACGAGAACTCGCCGAAGGACAGGTGCTGGGACTTGTTGTCAATCAGGCCGTGCGTCGCGACGTCCCAGAAGGCGGTGGAACCGCCGTTGCCCAGGATCACCTCGTAGCCCTCGGGGAGGGAGAAGAGGTCGCGCACGCCGTCCCGGACCGAGCCGACCAGGTTCTTGACCGGGGCTTGGCGGTGGGACGTGCCCATGAGGGAAGTGCCGGTGGCGGCAAGCGCGTCGAGCGCCTCCGTCCGTACCTTGGAGGGGCCCGCGCCGAAACGGCCGTCGGCGGGCTTGATGTCAGCGGGAATCTGGATCTCAGCCACGAGCCGGAGCGTAGCCCCTTGTGGGGGGCGGTCGTTACATCCGTCCGGCGGATGAGACGACGGACACTCCGGCTCGTGTCGTCGGTTCGTACGAGATCCCTGTACGGGAAGACGCAGGTCAGGTCCGCTTGCCCAGGCGTACGGGCACCTCGACGAGGTCGTTCTGGGTGACGACGGCCTTGTTGCGGAGGTCGGAGGCGGGCACCGCGAGGGTGAGGTCGGGGAAGCGCGCGTACAGGGCGGGCAGGGCGACGGCCGCCTCCAGGCGGGCCAGCGCCGCGCCGGGGCAGACGTGGGGGCCGTACCCGAAGGAGATGTGCTTCACGCCGCTCTCGCGGGTGATGTCGAAGTCCTCCGCCGTGTCGCCGTGGACCAGTTCGTCACGGCCGAGCGCGCCGAACGAGATCACCAGGCCCTCGCCCTTGGGCAGCACGCTGTCGCCGACGGGCACGTCCTCGGTCGCGTACCGGAGGAGGACGTGCGAGGTCGGCGTGGACCAGCGCAGCGTCTCCTCGATGACGGCCTCCCAGGAGACCTCGCCCGCCATCACCTTGGCGCGCTGGTCGGGGTGGGTCTCCAGGCCGATGACGGCCTGGAGGATCAGGCTGATCGTCGTCTCGTGACCGGCGATGACCATGACCTTGATGGTGTTGAGGAGTTCCTCCTCGGTGAGCCGGTCGCCCTCCTCCGAGGCGTTGAGCAGGGCGCTGGTGAGGTCGTCCGAGGAGGTGGCGCGCTTCTCCGCGATGACGGCGGTGAAGATCTCGTCGATCTCGGCGATCACCTTCGGCATCTCGCCCGGCTCGGTCTCGCTGGAGAAGAACCGGTCGAAGACCGCCGTCAGACGGGGGCTGACGACCTGCTCGACACCCATCAGCTCGGTGACGACCTGCATCGGCAGCGGCGCCGCGAACAGGGCCTTCAGGTCGACGACCTCGTTCGCGGTGTGCGAGGAGAGGTTCTCCAGGAGGGCGTCGGTGATCGCCTCGATGTTGCCGCGCAGGTGTTCCACCCGGCGCACGGTCAGCGCCTGGGCGACCAGCAGCCGCAGGCGGCGGTGCTCAGGGCCGTCCACGGTCAGCATGGAGGGGCCCGGGTTGACGAAGCCGATCAGGGGCCAGTCCATGGCGATCTCGCCGCGCTGCCAGGCGTTCCAGTGGCCGATGTCCTTGACCACGCGCGGGTCGTTGAGCAGGGCGCGGGCCTCGGTGTGGTGGGTCACGGCGTAGCAGGGCACCCCGCCGGGAAGCACGACGCGGGCCAGCGGGCCCGCCGCGCGGAGTCTCGCGCCCTCGCCGACGAGGTCACTGACCAGTGGGTCCAGGACTATCGCCTCCGCTGCCGCCCCGGCCCCGGTGACGGGGCAGGTCAGGGGGGCGGGGGTTGCGGTCGTGTCGGTCATGCGGTGCCTCCAAGTTCGGTCATGCGGTGCCTCTGAGGGCGGGGGTGGGCGTGAACGTCACCGGCAGTGCGGTCAGTCCGCGCAGCCAGGGGGAGGGGCGACGGGTGAGGGACGCGGCGGGCACGGCCAGGTCGATGTCCGGCAGCCGGTCGAGCAGGACCTCCACGGCCGTACGGGCGATGACCTCCGCCGTCTCCTGCGCGGTGAACGGGCAGCGGTGCTCGCCGTGCCCGAAGGAGAAGAACGCGTTGTTGCCGCCGGTCAGGACGGAGGCGTCGGTACGGACCTGGGGGTCGCCGTTCGCGGCGGCCAGGCCGAGCAGGAGGAGGTCGCCCGAGGCGACCGCGCGGCCGCCCAGGCGCATGTCGCGGGAGGCCCAGCGGCCCGCCACGTTCTGGGTGGGGGTGTCCTCCCAGAGCACCTCGTTCATGGCCTCGGCGACGCTGTGCCGACCACCGGAGAGCGAGGCGGTGAACCGGTCGTCGGTGAGCATCAGACGCAGCGTGTTGCCGATCCAGTCGGCGGTCGGCTGGTGGCCGGCGGCCATCATCACCATCAGGTCCTGGAGGATCTCCTCAGGGCTGAAGCCGTCGGGCCCGGCACCGGCCGCCAGCATGGCGGATGCCACGTCGTGGGCGGGCGCGGCCTGCCGCTCGGCGATGAGCGCCTGGAAGGTCGCCGCGACGTGCTGCTGGCCCGCGAGGGCCCGCTCCCGGCCGTCGATCATGTCGTTCAGGGCGGCGACGAGGTCGGGGCCCTGGGCGTCGGGGATGCCGTAGACCTTCGCCAGGACGCGGACCGGGAGCAGCATCGCGTACCGGTTGATGACGTCGGTCTCGCCCTTGGTGCAGAACGCGTCGATGAGCCCGTCCGCGAACTGCTCCGCGATCCGCCGCAGTTCGAAGGGGTCCACCGCCTCCAGCGCGTCGCTGATCAGCCGGGCGCGGCGGGTGTGGCGTTCGCCGACCGTGTAGAGGATCGACGGCTGCTTGCGGCCGATCATCGGCAGCAGCGGCCAGTCGGCGGGAATGCGCGGCCACTGGTTCCACAGCTCGGAGTCGCGGGAGAAGAGCACCGGGTCGGAGGTGACCTGGTGCAGCTCGCGGTAGCCGACGACCAGCCAGGCCGGTACGTCGCCGGGCAGGACGACCGGGACGACGGGGCCGTGCGCGCGGCGCATCTCGCGGTAGAGGGCGACCGGGTCGGTCTGGAAGCGGGGGCCGGAGAGCGGGACCCGGACTTCTCCGGTGCTGCCGGCGTGCGCGGGGCAGCCCGGGGGCGGTGTGGTCACTGGGAGGTGCTCCCTCGGGCTGCGGCGGCTTCCGCGGTGGGCGTCGTGCGGGCCGCGGTGGACAGGGTGTACAGGTGCTCGACGAGGGTGATCAGCACGTTCTTCGACGACTCCCGGTCGCGGGCGTCGCACGTGACCATCGGTATGTGCTCGGGCAGGTCGAGTGCCTCGCGCACCTGGGCGTCGGTGTGGTGGGCGGCGTCGCCGAAGTCGTTGCGGGCCACGACGAACGGGGTGCCGTGGTGTTCCAGCCGGTCGATGGCGTACCAGGAGTCGGCGAGGCGGCGGGTGTCGACGAGGACGACCGCGCCGAGGGTGCCGGAGAACAGGCGGTCCCAGAGGAACCAGAAGCGTTCCTGGCCGGGCGCGCCGAAGAGGTAGAGGACCGTGCGGGCGTCGACGGATATCCGGCCGAAGTCGAAGGCGACCGTGGTCGAGGTCTTGGCGGAGACGCCGTCGAGGACGTCGACGCTCTCGCCCGCCCGGGTCATCGTCTCCTCGGTGTTGAGGGGACGGATCTCGCTGACGGAGCGCACGAGGGTCGTCTTGCCGACGCCGAAGCCGCCGACGACGACGATCTTGAGGCCGTTGTCGGCGGTGCGGGACAGCTGCCGCTGGGCGCGCGGGATCTGTTGCAGCGCCTGCTGCTGCACTTGTTCCTGCGCCTGTTGCAGCGCCTGCTGCTGCGCCTGTTCAGAGGTTGCGGAGGCCAACGAGCACCTGCTCCAGGAGTTCGGGTTCGGGGAGTTGCGCGGATTCGGGGGCGGCGCGCGGGTGGCGGGCGCTGATCCGGCCGGTGTCGAGCAGGTCGGCCAGCAGGATGCGCGTGATGCTCACGGGCAGGCCCAGCTCGGCGGCGATCTCCACGACGGCGACCGGGTAGTCGCACATGCGCAGGATCGCCGCGTGCTCGGACTGCATGCCGGGCACCGGGGCACACTCGGCGACGACCAGGGTGACCAGGTCGAACGCGTCGGAGTGCGTACGGCTGCGGCCACCGGTGACGGTGTACAGCCGGTCCGGGGAGTCGTCGCGGCCGGGGCGGGGCGTGGTCCGGCGCGCCGGGTGGCCGGGGGTGTTGCTGCTGCCCCCGGTACTCATGCGGAGAGGGTGCTGTCGGCGTCCTTGCTGGCGCGGGGTTCCGCACTGAGGTGTTCGCCGAGCTGCTCGACGAGTTCGTTCATGTTGTGGCCGATGAGGCCGACGTCGGAGTCCTCGCCCGCGACGACCGCGAGGTGGGCGCCCGCGCCGGCCTCGACGATGAACAGGATGCCGCCGTAGAACTCGGCCATCGCCTGACGTACGCCACCGGTCCCGTCGCCGAACTCGATCGAGGCGCCATGCGTGAGGCTCTGGATGCCCGCGGCGATGGCGGCGAGCTGATCTGCCTGATCGACGGAGAGCTCGGGAGTACGGCACAGCTTGAGGCCGTCCCGGGACAGGACGAGGGCGTGCCGGGCGCCGGGGGTGCGCTCCAGGAGGCTCTCCAGCAGCCAGTTGAGCTTTTCGTCGGTGGTGGCGGTCATCGGATCTCGTTGCCTTCCGGGTGCGGGGGGTTTCTCGGGGGTGGTGGGGGTGCTGTGCGGGATGGGGCTGCGAAGCATGCCTTCAGGGGCGCGGGGCTGTGTCGATGTGCGGCTCCGCCGCGCGGGCGCGACCCGCCACGACGTCCCCGCACGTAACGGGACCTCGGCCCCGCAGGGTTGAGGTGAAGGGGCGGGGAAGGGCGCCCGCCGCAGGCGCACCCCGGGGGCCCTCAGCCACTGGACGGCCTGTCCACAGCCCCTCCCTCGTCCGAGGAACGGGGCCCCGGGGACGGAGCCGCCGGAGGCAGGGCCTGACCCTGCACGGCCTGCCGAAACGTGCTGAAACGATTCGCCGCATTCCGCCGCGCCGCCGCCTCAGGAGCAGGCCGGGCCGGCGCCTCCGGCCCCTCGGGATGCGCCGCGGCCAACGTGCGCCCCCGCCGCCGCTTCGGCAGCCCGCTCTCCCCGAACTGGGGAAGCCCGCCAGTGGTGTCGGACCCCTGACCGGGCTCCTCCGCACGGACGTGCTCGCGGGCACGCTCGGGCGCGACCTCCCGCCGCCGTACGGGAAGCGTCGTCGGCTCCTCCCGTACGTCGGCACCAGGCACGGGCACCTGCACTGGCGGCAGCGCGCGCACCTGCGCCGGTGCCGGAATCGGAAGCGGAGCCGGAGCCGGAGCCGGAGCCGGAGCGGACACCTGCACTGGAGCGGGAGCGGGAGCGGGAGCAGAAGCAGGAGCAGGAGCAGGAACGGGCGCCGGAGCAACCACCTGCGCCAGCACCTCCTGCGGCAGCAGAATCAGTGCCCCCGTCCCACCCCGCGCCGACGGCCGGAACGACACCGTCAAGTTGTGCTTGCGCGCCAGGCACCCCACCACCGCGAGCCCGAGCCGCGTGCCCGAGAGCCCCGTCAGGTCCAGCGGCGTCTTCGTGCACACCGCGCGCTCCGCCCGCCGCAGCTGTACGTCGCTCATGACCAGGCCGCTGTCCTCGACCGTGATGATGACCCCGGCCGGGACCTCCTCCACGTAGACGTGGACCTCGGCCGTCGGCGGCGAGAAGTTCGCCGCGTTGTCGAGGAGTTCGGCGAGGGCGTGCATGACGCCCTCGGCGGCGTGACCCGCGACCGCGACCTCGCTCGTGGAGTGCAGCCGAACACGCTGGTAGCCGTTGATACGCCCCATCGCCCCGCGCAGAACCGACTCCATCACGATCGGTTTTGCCCATCTGCGACCGGAACGCGCACCCGTGAGGATGGCGATACTGTCCGCGAGGCGACCGGCCTGTGCGGTGCGGTGGTCGAGGTGCAGGAGGTCGCCGAGCACGTCCTCGTCGGTGTGCCGGTGCTCCATCTCGCGGAGGTCCGCGAGCATGCCCGTCGCGAGCGCCTGCATGCGGCCTGCCGCGTTCGCGCACGCCGACATGGCTGCCGCGCGGGCGGACTCGCCGCGTCCGACCTCGGTGGCGAGGATGTTCAGCAGCGCCCGGGCGTTCGCGTTGTCCAGCTCTCCCAGCCCCCGCGTGGCGACGTTCAGCGCGGTGGACGCGGAGTCGCCCGCCCGGAGCCGCGTGACGAGCTGCGGGAGGGTCTCGCCGATGAACCGGTCGGCGTCCGCCTGCCCGCGCGCGAGAACCCCCGCGAGGGCGCGTGCGCGCACGGTGGCGCGCGTGGCGACGGTGACGGCGGCGGTCAGCAGCAGGGCCACCGCCCCGCCGCCCCAGGCCAGCGGAGTCTTCACCTCTGCGGGGGCGAGGAGCACCGCCCCCAGGAGCAGCAGGCCGCTGACGGCCGCCGAGATCGACAGGACCAGTGCGGACGTGCGGCGCAACGACATGGAAGGGGCCCTCTTGGAGTGGCTCGGGGTGGCTCGGGGTGGCTCCGGGTCTCCGGGGTGGTTCCGGATGTCCGGGGTGGTGAAACGGAAGCGGAATGTCCGTCTAAAGCGTGCCCACTATAGGAGAGTTGATGATCAGTTGGGAAAGTTCTTGTTTGTTTCTATGAGCGGATCCCGTGCTGAACAGGGGGACAAGTCGACCGACTCCGCCCGATTCGTAGCACCGTGCATGCTGGACGCATGGCTGAACGACAGGGCGAGACGACCGAGTTGGCAGCAGACCTGAGGTCGGCCGTGCGCGGAGAGGTGTCCTTCGACGCCGCCTCGCGGGCCCTCATGACGATGGACGCGTCGAACTACCGACGGGTCCCGCTGGGAGTCGTCGCCCCGCGCGACAGCGACGACATCGCCGCCGCGCTCGCCGTCTGCCGGGCGCACGGCGTGCCGGTGGTCCCGCGCGGCGGCGGCACCTCCATCGCGGGCCAGGCGACCGGCACGGGCGTCGTCCTGGACACCACCCGCCACCTGCGCGCCCTCCTCGACCTGGATCCCGCCTCCCGTACGGCGGTCGTCCAGCCCGGTCTCGTACTGGACGAGCTGCGCGCCGCGGCCGCTCCGCACGGACTGACCTTCGGCCCCGACCCGTCCACGCACAGCCGCTGCACCCTCGGCGGCATGATCGGCAACAACTCCTGCGGATCGCACTCGGTGGCCTGGGGCACCACGGCGGACCAGGTGCGCGAGCTGAAGGTCCTCACCTACGGGGGCGACCGCCTGCACCTGTCGCGCGGCGGCTGGGACCACGCTCCACAGGCACTGCTGTCCACAGGTCTGCGCACCCTTGTGGACAAGAACCTCGCACTGTTGCGCACGGGCTTCCCCGAACTGCCGCGCAGGATCTCCGGATACGCCCTCGACACGCTCCTCCCCGAGAAGGGGGTGGATCTCGCCCGCGCCTTCTGCGGCAGCGAGGGCACCCTCGGGGTGGTCACCGAGGCCGTCGTCTCCCTGGTGGACGCACCCCGCGCGCGGGCCCTCGCCGTACTCGGATACACGGACGAGAGCGCGGCCGCCGAGGCGGCGCCCGGCCTCCTGCCGTACGGCCCGCTGACCGTCGAGGGCATGGCCGCCGACCTCGTGCCGGAGCGGGAGCGGCGGCTGCTGCCGCGCGGGACGGCCTGGCTGTTCGTCGAGACGGGCGGCGACAGCGCCGCAGAAGCCCGTGTGCGGGCCCGGGAGATCGTCCGGGGCGCGGACGCCGTCGACGGCACGGTCGTGGCCGACGCGGCCGGACAGCGGGCCCTGTGGCGCATCCGGGAGGACGCCAGCGGCACCGCCACCCGCATGCCGGACGGCTCGGAGGCATGGCCTGGCTGGGAGGACTGCGCCGTTCCCCCGGCCCGGCTGGGCGCCTACCTGCGCGACTTCCGCGCGCTCCTCCTCGCGCACGGCCTGCGCGGGACCCCGTACGGACACTTCGGTGACGGCTGCATCCACGTACGCATCGACTTCGACCTGCTGAGCGGCGAGGGCGTCGCCCGCTTCCGCGCCTTCTCGGAGGAGCTCGCCGACCTGGTGGCCGCCCACGGCGGCTCCCTCTCCGGCGAACACGGCGACGGCCAGGCCCGCGCCGAACTCCTGCCGAGGATGTACGGGAGTGAACTGGTCGCCCTCTTCGAGGAGTTCAAGGACGCCTGGGACCCGGTCGGCGGCATGAACCCGGGGATGCTCGCCCGCCCCGCCCGCCTGGACGACAACCTCCGCTTCGCCGTGCTGCCGCCTGCCCCGGTGCGCGACGTCGCCTTCGCCTATCCCCACGACGGCGGTGACTTCTCGGCCGCCGTGCGCCGCTGTGTGGGCGTCGCCAAGTGCCGTACGACGGCCACCACGGCAGGCGGCGTCATGTGCCCCTCCTTCCGTGCCACCGGAGAGGAGGAGCACTCCACGCGCGGGCGCGCGCGACTGCTGCACGAAATGCTGGCGGGTGAGGTGATCGAGGACGGCTGGCGCTCGGAGGAGGTGCGTGACGCACTCGACCTGTGCCTGTCCTGCAAGGGGTGCAGGAGCGACTGTCCGGTGGGCGTCGACATGGCGACGTACAAGGCGGAGTTCCTGCACCACCACTACGCGGGACGGGTGCGGCCCGCCTCCCACTACGCGCTGGGCCGCCTCCCGGAGTGGCTCCGCCTGGCGTCTCCCCTGGCGGGCGCGGTCAACGCGGCCTCGCGGAACGGACTCCTGTCCTCCCTCGCCAGGAGGGCGGCCGGAATCACCCCCGAGCGCCCGATCCCGCCCCTGGCCACCCGTACCTTCCGCCGCTGGGCCGCCGACCGCCCCCGCACTCCCTCCCCGGCGTCGGCCCCCCTCGTCACGCTCTGGCCGGACACCTTCACCAACCACCTCTCGCCTTCTGTGGGCATCGCGGCGGTCCAGGTGCTGGAAGCGGCGGGGCTGCGGGTGCGGCTGCCCCGCGCGGGCCTGTGCTGCGGCCTCACGTACGTCTCCACGGGGCAGCTGGACCGCGCCCGCGAGGTCATGCGGCGGACGCTGGCAGCCGTACCCGCGGACCTTCCCCTGGTGGTCCTGGAACCGAGCTGTGCGGCGGCCCTCAAGAGCGACCTGCCGGAGCTCCTCGGCGACGACCCGAGGGCCGCGGAGCTGGCCTCCCGCGTACGCACGTTCGCGCAGGCGCTGGAGGAGTACGCGCCGGAGTGGACGCCGCCGCGCGTCGACCGGCCCGTGACGGGCCAGACACACTGCCACCAGCACGCGGTACTGGGCGACGGCGCGGACCGCCGACTGCGGGAGAAGGCGGGCCTGGTGGGGGAACTGGCGGGCGGCTGCTGCGGCCTCGCGGGCAACTTCGGCTTCGAGAAGGGCCACTACGAGGTGTCGGCCGCGTGCGCGGAGGAACAACTGCTGCCGGGGATGCGGGGGCTGCCGGAGGGCGGCTCGGTCCTGGCGGACGGCTACTCGTGCCGGACGCAGGCGGAGCAGCTGGGAGGGGTACGGGGGAGGCATCTGGCGGAGGTGCTGGCGGAGGGGCTGGGGTGAACGGCCGCCGGTCGCCGGAGCCTCCGCCCGCCCTCGGCATCCCCTACGGACGCCCCAACCTCCCGTGCCATCATGGGAGTACATCCCATTGAACGCGAGGTGCACCACAGTGAACGCCGCTGAGCCCCGAGGCGCCCAGGGCACCCGGGGCGCCCCAGCCCCTCTCCTGGACGTGGAAGCCGCCGCCGCGGTCGCCACCGCTCCCTCCGTGAGGCGCAGCCGTGCCACCGCCCTGGGCCCCGTGGCGCTCGTCGTCGCCGGAGGTCTGAGCGTCCAGTTCGGTTCGGCGCTCGCCGTGCTGATCATGCCCAGGACCGGTGCGCTCGGCGTCGTCACCCTGCGCCTGGCCGTCGCCGCCGTCGTGATGCTCCTGGTGTGCCGCCCCAGCGTCCGTGGCTACACCCGCCGGGACTGGGGCACGATCGTCGTCTTCGGTGTCGCCATGGCCGGTATGAACGGCCTCTTCTACCAGGCGGGCGACCGCATCCCGCTCGGCGCCGCCGTCACCCTGGAGGTGCTCGGCCCCCTCGCACTGTCCGTCTTCGGCTCCCGGCAGTGGTCGAGCGTGCTGTGGGCGGGCCTGGCGCTCGCCGGAGTCGCCCTCCTCGGCGCGGCGGGCTTCGGCGGCCTCGACCCAGTCGGGGCGGCCTTCGCGCTCTCGGCGGGTGCGTGCTGGGCGGCGTACATCGTCTTCAGCGCGAAGACCGGACGCCGCTTCCCGCAGGTCGACGGGCTCGCCCTCGCGATGGCGGTCGCGGCGCTCCTCAGCCTCCCGCTCGGCGTCATGGAAGCCGGGAGCAAGCTGCTCGACCCGGTGACGCTCGGCCTCGGCGCGGCCGTCGCGCTGATGTCGTCGGTCCTGCCGTACACCCTCGAACTGATCGCCCTGCGCCGGATGCCCGCACCGACTTTCGCGGTCCTCATGAGCCTGGAGCCCGCGATCGCCGCCGGTGCCGGATTCCTCATCCTGCACCAGGCGTTGTCGCTGGTCGACGCGCTGGCCATCGCGCTGGTGATCGGTGCGAGCGTGGGCGCGGTACGCAGCCAGACCCGCCGCGCACTCCCCCAGAAATAGACATTCCGGCCTCCTTCGGCAGCCCCCGCGAGATTCAAGCACGCTTGCTTGTTTCTGCGGGGGCTGCCATGCTCCGGGACACGCAGCCATGCCCCGACGGGAGCGCCACGTGTCCGAACTCGATGCGGTAATCAGCGACTTGCGCGACGAGAGCGCCGAACTCGATCTTCACGTAAGGGACTTGACCGACGCCCAGTGGCGCCTGTCGACCCCGGCCCCCGGCTGGACCGTCGCCCATCAGATAGCCCACCTCGCCTGGACCGACTCGGTCGCGCTGCTGTCCGCGACGGATCCGGGCGCGTTCGCGGCCGAGGTCGGGCGGGCGGCGGCGGACCCCGGCGGATTCGTCGACGAGAGCGCCGACGCGTGGGCGTCCGTGCCGCCCGCCGAACTGCTCGCCCGCTGGCGCGCGGGCCGCGAGCGCCTGCACGGCGTCCTGGCCGACGCCCCCTCGGGCACCCGGTTCCCCTGGTACGGGACGTCGATGGGCGTCGCCTCCATGGCCACCGGACGCCTGATGGAGACCTGGGCGCACGGCCAGGACGTCGCCGACGCGCTGGGCGTGCACCGCACGCCGACGCCGCGCCTGCGCCAGGTCGCCAGGATCGGCGTCCGGGCCCGCGACTACGCGTACGTCGCGCGGGGCCTCAAGCCGCCGCAGGAGGACTTCCGGGTGGAACTGACGGGTCCCGGGGGCGAGTCGTGGGCGTACGGCCCGGAGGACGCCGCCCAGCGCGTCACAGGACCGGCGCTCGACTTCTGCCTCCTGGCCACCCAGCGCGCCCACCGTGCGGACCTGGCGCTGCGTGCGGAAGGCGCGGAGGCGGACCAGTGGCTGGACATCGCGCAGGCGTTCGCGGGGCCGCCGGGGGAGGGGCGGGCGCCGAAGGGGGCCGCCGCCGAGGGGTCGGGCTCGTGACCCGGTCCGGGGCCTCGCCCCGGCTGGAGGTCCTGCGCATCGGCAACGCCTCCGGCTTCTACGGCGACCGCTTCGACGCCGTGCGCGAGATGCTCACCGACGGCGAACTCGACGTCCTCACCGGCGACTACCTCGCCGAACTCACCCTGCTGATCCTCGGCCGCGACCGTCTGAAGGACCCCGCCCAGGGATACGCCAAGACCTTCCTGCGCCAACTGGAGACCGGCCTCGGTCTCGCCCACGACCGGGGCGTCAAGATCGTCACCAACGCCGGAGGGCTCAACCCCGCCGGACTCGCGACAGCGGTACGGGAGTTGGCAGGACGGTTAGGGATACCGGTCAAGGTCGGTCACGTACAGGGGGACGACCTGATCGGAAACGGTCAGTGGGGTGAGGGCGTGCTCACCGCCAACGCCTACCTCGGCGGCGCCGGAATCACCGCCTGCCTCGACGCGGGGGCGGACGTCGTCGTCACGGGCCGCGTCACGGACGCCGCCCTGGTCACCGGGCCCGCCGCGCACTGGTTCGGCTGGGGCCCCGAGGCGTACGACGAGCTGGCGGGCGCGGTCGTCGCCGGTCACGTACTGGAATGCGGCACCCAGGCCACGGGCGGCAACTACTCCTTCTTCGGCGCGCACGATGTGCGCCGCCCCGGCTTCCCGCTCGCCGAGATCCGCGCCGACGGCTCGTCCGTCATCACCAAGCACCCCGGCACGGGCGGCGTCGTCGACACCGGTACGGTCACCGCCCAGCTCCTCTACGAGACGGGCGGCGCGCGCTACGCGGGCCCCGATGTCACGGCCCGCCTGGACACGGTCTCGCTGACGCAGGACGGCCAGGACCGGGTGCGCATCACCGGCGTACGGGGCGAGGAGCCTCCGCCCACCCTCAAGACGGGGCTCACCCGCGTCGGGGGCTGGCGCAACGAGGTCGTCTTCGTGCTCACCGGGCTCGACGTGGAGGAGAAGGCGGAGCTGGTGCGGGGGCAGGTCGAGGAGGCGTTCGGCGGGGCCAAGGGGCGCCCGGCGGAGGTGCGTTGGGAACTGGCCCGCACAGACCGCGAGGACGCCGACACGGAGGAGCGCGCGAGCGCTCTGCTGCGGCTCGTCGTGCGCGACCCGGACGCGGAGAAGGTCGGGCGGGCGGTGAGCGGGGCGGCCGTGGAGCTGGCCCTCGGCAGTTACCCCGGCTTCCACGTCACCGCGCCGCCGGGGAAGGGGGCGCCCTACGGGGTCTTCGAGGCGCGGTACGTCGACGCGGCGACGGTGCCTCATGTGGCGGTCCTCCCGTCCGGGGACACTCAGGAGGTCCGCGCCCCGACCAGGACCCGGCCGCTCGCCCCCGTCCCCGAGCCCGACCTTCCGCGCCCGCTGCCCGCCGGGCCGACGCGCCGGGCCCCCCTCGGGCTCGTGGCGGGAGCCCGCAGTGGGGACAAGGGGGGTGACGCGAACGTGGGCCTCTGGGTCCGCACGGACGACGCGTGGCGCTGGCTGGCCCACCACCTCACGGTGGCCCGCCTCCAGGAACTCCTGCCGGAGACGGCGGACTTGACGGTGACGCGCACCGTGCTCCCCCAGCTGCGCGCCCTGAACTTCACGATCGAGGGCCTCCTGGGCGAGGGCGTCGCCTCCCAGTCCCGCTTCGACCCCCAGGCCAAGGCCCTGGGCGAATGGCTCCGCTCCCGCCACACGGACGTCCCGGAGGCCCTCCTGTGACCGGTTCGCCTGCGGCTGCGCCACTCGCCCCCTGGCGATGCCCGAAGGGCATCCAGGGGCGCGGGGCGGTGTCACTGTGCGGCTCCGCCGCGCGGGCGCGACCAGCCACAAAGCACCCGCACGTAACGGAACCAGCCGCGCGGCCAAGCGCTTTAGGGAAGGGGCGGAGAGGGGAGAAAACGCCCCGCGCAGCGGCCTGAACGCCAGCTCCCACCCACCCGCACGGAGCCCCACCCCTCCACCCGCCAGTGCCCGAGCCGCCCGCCAGGGCCAAGCCCCCCGCCCCCGGAGAGGCCACCCCATGACCACCCTCCCCACCACCCTCGACCCCACCACCCCCGCCTACACCACCCACCGCACCGCCACCGCGGCCACAATCGCCACCCTCCAAGAGGCCCACCAGAAGGCCCTCTCCGGCGGCGGCGAAAAGTACGTCGCCCGCCACCACACCCGCGGCAAACTCCTCGCCCGGGAGCGCATCGAGCTCCTCCTCGACCCCGACACCCCCTTCCTGGAGCTGTCCCCCCTGGCAGCCTGGGGCAGCGACTATCCCGTCGGCGCCTCCATGGTCACCGGCATCGGCGTCGTCGAGGGCGTCGAATGCCTCATCACCGCCAACGACCCCACCGTCCGGGGCGGCGCCTCCAACCCCTGGACCCTCAAGAAGGCACTCCGCGCCAACCAGATCGCGTACGAGAACCGCCTCCCCTGCATCAGCCTCGTCGAGTCGGGCGGCGCCGACCTCCCCTCCCAGAAGGAGATCTTCATCCCCGGCGGGGCGCTCTTCCGCGACATCACGCGCCTGTCCGCCGCGGGAATCCCCACCATCGCCGTCGTCTTCGGCAACTCCACCGCAGGCGGCGCGTACGTCCCGGGCATGTCCGACCACACCGTCATGATCAGCAAACAGTCCAAGGTGTTCCTCGGCGGCCCGCCCCTCGTCAAGATGGCCACCGGCGAGGAGAGCGACGACGAGTCCCTCGGCGGCGCCGAGATGCACGCCCGCACCTCCGGTCTCGCCGACCACTACGCCGTCGACGAGCGCGACGCCCTGCGCCAGGCCCGCCGTATCGTCGCGCGCCTCAACTGGCGCAAGGCGCACCCCGACCCGGACCCCGCCCAGGTCGTCGAGCCCCGCTACGACCAGGAAGAACTCCTCGGCATCGTCCCCGACGACCTCAAGATCCCCTTCGACCCCCGCGAAGTGATCGCCCGCATCGTCGACGCCTCCGACTTCGACGAGTTCAAGCCGCTGTACGGCACCAGCCTGGTGACCGGCTGGGCCACCCTCCACGGCTATCCGATCGGCATCCTCGCCAACGCCCAGGGAGTGCTGTTCAGCGCCGAGTCGCAGAAGGCCGCCCAGTTCATCCAGCTCGCCAACCAGCGCGACATCCCCCTGCTCTTCCTGCACAACACCACCGGCTACATGGTCGGCAAGGCGTACGAACAGGGCGGCATCATCAAGCACGGCGCGATGATGATCAACGCCGTCGCCAACTCCAGGGTCCCGCACCTCTCGGTCCTCATGGGAGCCTCGTACGGAGCCGGGCACTACGGCATGTGCGGGCGCGCCTACGACCCCCGCTTCCTCTTCGCCTGGCCCAGCGCCAAGTCCGCCGTGATGGGCCCCCAGCAGCTCGCAGGGGTGCTCTCGATCGTCGCGCGGGCCTCGGCCGCCGCCAAGGGGCAGCCGTACGACGACGAGGCGGACGCGGGACTGCGCGCCATGGTGGAGCAGCAGATCGAGTCGGAGTCCCTCCCGATGTTCCTGTCCGGGCGGCTGTACGACGACGGGGTCATCGACCCCCGCGACACCCGCACCGTCCTCGGCCTGTGCCTGTCCGCGATCCACACGGCCCCCGTCGAGGGCGTGCGCGGCGGCTTCGGCGTCTTCCGGATGTGAGGCAGCACCCATGAACCCGACCCCGATGATCAGCACCCTCCTCGTCGCCAACCGGGGCGAGATCGCCTGCCGCGTCTTCCGCACCTGCGCGGAACTGGGCATCGACACCGTCGCCGTCCACTCCGACCCGGACGCCGACGCACTCCACACCCGTACGGCGGACGCGGCCGTACGTCTCCCGGGGGCAGCGCCCTCCGACACCTACCTGCGCGGCGAACTCATCGTGAAGGCCGCCCTCGCCGCCGGGGCGGACGCCGTGCACCCCGGGTACGGGTTCCTCTCCGAGAACGCCGACTTCGCCCGCGCGGTGACCGACGCCGGGCTGACCTGGATCGGGCCGCCCCCGCCCGCCATCGAGGCCATGGCGTCCAAGACCCGCGCCAAGGCCCTCATGGCGGAGGCCGGAGTCCCGCTCCTCGCTCCCGTCGACCCGGCGACCGCCACCGAGGCCGATCTGCCCCTCCTCCTCAAGGCGGCGGCAGGGGGCGGCGGACGCGGCATGCGTATCGTCCGGGAACTCACCCAGCTCGAAGCCGAGGTGAAGGCCGCCTCCGCCGAAGCGCGTTCCGCCTTCGGCGACGGCGAGGTCTTCGCCGAGCCGTACGTCGAGCGCGGACGCCACATAGAGGTGCAGGTGCTCGCCGACGCGCACGGCACCGTATGGGCGCTCGGCACCCGCGACTGCTCCCTCCAGCGCAGGCACCAGAAGGTGATCGAGGAAGCCCCCGCACCGGGGCTGGACGACACGCGGCGCGGTGCTCTGCACGACGCCGCCACCGCCGCCGCGCGCGCTGTCGGGTACGTCGGCGCGGGCACTGTCGAGTTCCTCGTCGACAACAGCGGCAGGGCCTACTTCCTGGAGATGAACACCCGCCTCCAGGTCGAACACCCCGTCACCGAGGCGGTCTTCGGCATCGACCTCGTCGCCCTTCAGATCCGCATCGCCGAGGGGCACGCCCTCCCGCAGACGCCCCCGGAAGCCCTGGGGCACGCCGTGGAGGCCCGCCTGTACGCCGAGGACCCCGCCAACGGCTGGCGGCCCCAGACCGGCGTCCTGCACGCCCTGGACGTCCCCACCGGGCCCGGACTGCGCCTCGACACCGGTTTCGAGAGCGGCGACACCGTCGGCGTGCACTACGACCCCATGCTCGCCAAGGTCGTCGCCCACGCGCCCACCCGCGCCGAAGCCGTCCGCGCCCTCGCGCACGCCCTCGCCCGCACCCGCGTGCACGGACCCGTCACCAACCGGGACCTCCTGGTGCGCTCCCTGCGCCACCCCGACTTCCGCACCGGGCAGGTCGACACCGGCTTCTACGACCGTCACCTCGACGCCCTCACCACGCCGCAGCCCGGCGAAGACCTCGCCGCCGTCGCCGCCGCACTCGCGGACGCCGCCAGCCGGGGCAGCCGCTTCGGCGGGGGGTGGCGCAACGTCCCTTCGCAGCCCCAGAGCAAGACGTACAACGGCCATGAAGTCCGCTACCGGCGCGAGCGCGACGGCAGCTATCAGGTGGAGGGCGTCGACCGGGTCGTGTCCGTCACCCCCCAGGAGGTCGTCCTCGACGTCGACGGGGTGCGGCGCCGTCACCTCGTACAGGTGCACGCGAGCACCGTCTACGTCGACACCCCCACCGGCTCGCACACCCTCACCCCCGTCCCGCGCTTCCCCGACCCCACCTCCCGCACCGCCCCCGGCTCCCTCCTCGCCCCCATGCCCGGGACGGTCGTACGGGTCGCCGAAGGGCTCGTGGAAGGGGCTCACGTGGCAGCGGGACAGCCCCTGCTGTGGCTGGAGGCCATGAAGATGGAGCACCGCGTCACCGCTCCCGCCTCCGGCACGCTCACCGCACTCCACGCCGCCCCCGGCCGCCAGGTCGAGGTGGGCACCCTGCTCGCCGTCGTCACGGACACCAGTGCACAGGAGGACCAGGAAGCATGAGCAGCACCGCGAACAGTGTGATCGAGACCGAGGAGCAGCAGGCGCTCCGCGCCGCCGTCGCCGCCCTCGGCAAGCGCTACGGACGCGACTACCTGACGAAGGTCGTCGCGGAAGAGGGCCACCCCGACGAGCTGTGGGCCGAGGCCGCCAAGCTCGGCTACCTCGGCGTCAGCATCCCGGAGGCGTACGGAGGGGGCGGCGGCGGCATCACCGAACTCTCCATCGTCCTGGAGGAGCTGGGGGCGGCCGGATCGCCGCTCCTCATGATGGTCGTCTCGCCCGCGATCTGCGCCACCGTCATCGCCCGCTTCGGCACCGAGGCGCAGAAGACCCAGTGGCTGCCGGGCCTCGCCGACGGCAGCCTCACCATGGCCTTCGGCATCACCGAGCCCGACGCCGGGTCCAACTCCCACCGCATCACCACCACCGCCCGCCGCGACGGCGACACCTGGGTCCTCACCGGCCGCAAGGTGTTCGTGTCGGGCGTCGACATCGCCGACGCGACGCTCGTCGTCGGGCGGACGGAAGACGCGCGGACCGGCAGCCTCAAGCCCTGCCTCTTCATCGTTCCGCGCGAGGCCCCCGGCTTCCAGCGCTCCCGGATCGACATGGAACTCCAGGCCCCGGAGAAGCAGTTCGAGCTCGTCCTGGACGACGTACGGCTGCCCGCCGACGCCCTCGTGGGCGACGAGGACGCCGGACTCCTCCAGCTCTTCGCGGGGCTCAACCCCGAGCGCATCATGACCGCCGCGTTCGCCGTCGGCATGGCCCGCTACGCCCTCGGCAGGGCCGTCCGGTACGCCAAGGAGCGCACGGTCTGGAAGACGCCCATCGGCGCCCACCAGGCCATCGCGCACCCCCTCGCGCAGGCGCACATAGAGATCGAGCTGGCCCGCCTCATGATGCGCAAGGCCGCCACCCTCTACGACGCGGGCGACGACATGGGCGCGGGGGAGGCCGCCAACATGGCCAAGTACGCGGCGGCGGAAGCCTGTGTGAAGACCGTCGACCAGGCCGTCCACACCCTCGGCGGCAACGGACTCACCCGCGAGTACGGGCTCGCCTCGCTGATCGTCGCCTCCCGGGTGGCCCGGATCGCCCCCGTCAGCCGGGAGATGATCCTCAACTTCGTCTCCCACCAGTCCCTGGGGCTCCCGAAGTCGTACTGAACCGCACCGGGCGCACGGAGACCCCGGACGGCCCCGGACGGGCCTCGGACGGACCCGGACGGACCTCAGCCGGGGTCTCCCCAAGTCGTGCCGGCAGCACGCATCCTGTCCGTCCACACTCCGTGCACGACCGTCGCACCGGTCGCGCACACCGTCGCACCATCGTGTCGAAGGGGACCGTCAGCATGGTGTTCCACAGTGAGTACGCCGATGTGCCGGACGTCGAACTGCCGCTGCACGAGGCGGTACTCGGACACGCCGCACAGTACGGAGACACCCCCGCGCTCATCGACGGGACGAACGGCACCACCCTGACGTACGCCCAGCTCGACGCCTACCACCGCAGGATCGCCGCAGCACTGGCCGCATCGGGCCTCCGCAAGGGTGACGTGCTCGCCTTGCACAGTCCCAACACCGTCGCCTACCCAATGGTGTTCTTCGCCGCCACCAGGGCAGGCGCCTCGGTCACCACCGTGCATCCACTGGCCACCGCGGAGGAGTTCGCCAAACAGCTCCGCGACTCCTCGGCGCGCTGGATCGTCACCGTGTCGCCTCTCCTGGAGACGGCCCAGCGGGCCGCCGAACTCGCCGGCGGCATCGCGGAGATCCTCGTCTGCGACAGTGCTCCCGGCCACCGCTCCGTACTGGACCTGCTCGCCAGTACCGACCCCGAGCCGCAGATCGGCATCGACCCCCGCGAGGACGTCGCCGCACTGCCCTACTCCTCGGGCACCACCGGCGTCCCCAAGGGCGTCATGCTCACCCACCATTCCATCGCCACGAACATGGCGCAGCTCGAACCGTTCATCCCGATGAAGCCCGGCGACCGGCTTCTGGCGGTCCTGCCGTTCTTCCACATCTACGGTCTGACCGCCCTCGTCAACGTCCCCCTCGCACACGGCGCGACGGTGGTCACCCTGCCGCGCTTCGAGCTCGAACAGTTCCTCCGGACCATCCAGGACCAGCGCATCAACGCCCTCTTCGTCGCCCCGCCGATCGTCCTCGCCCTCGCCAAGCACCCCGCCGTCGACAGCTACGACCTCTCCTCGCTGGAGTACGTCGTCAGCGCCGCCGCCCCGCTCGACGCGAACCTCGCGAAGGCTTGTGCGGACCGTCTGGGGCTCCCGCCGGTCCTCCAGGCGTACGGGATGACCGAGCTGTCCCCGGGGACGCACGTGGTGCCCCTGAACGCCGAGAACCCGCCCCCGGGCACCGTCGGCAAGCTCCTCCCGCGCACCGAGATGCGCATCCTGTCCCTGGAGACGCCGGGGAAGGACCTCGGCGTCGGCGAGGACGGCGAGATCGCCATCCGGGGCCCGCAGCGCATGAAGGGCTACCTGGGGCGTCCCGACGCCACCGCCGAGATGATCGACGCCGACGGCTGGGTGCACACCGGAGACATCGGCCGCACCGACGCCGACGGCTGGCTCTTCGTGGTCGACCGCGTCAAGGAACTCATCAAGTACAAGGGCTTCCAGGTCGCCCCCGCCGACCTCGAAGCGCTCCTGCTCACCCACGACGGCATCGCGGATGCCGCCGTGATCGGGGTATACGACTCGGACAACAACGAGATCCCCAAGGCGTACGTCGTACGGCAGACGCACGCCGCACACCTCACGGAGGAGGACGTGATCGCGTACGTCGCCGAACGCGTCGCCCCCTACAAGAAGGTGCGCCGCGTTGAATTCACCGACGCGGTGCCCCGTGCCGCCTCCGGCAAGATCCTGCGCCGGGAGCTCCGAGAAAGGGAACGACACCAGTGACACGGCAGGCCCTGGCCCCCACCACGCACGACCGAGGCATCACCACCCTCACCCTGGACTCGCCCGCGAACCGCAACGCCCTCTCGGCCTCCCTCGTGGGCGAGTTGGGGATGGCCCTCGACCGCTACGGCAAGGACTCCTCGGTGCGGGCGGTGGTGCTCGCGCACAGCGGCAACACCTTCAGCGCCGGCGCCGACCTCAAGTCGCCCGCCAGC
The DNA here is from genome assembly GCF_026342435.1 of Streptomyces sp. NBC_00237. Classification (NCBI taxonomy): domain Bacteria; kingdom Bacillati; phylum Actinomycetota; class Actinomycetes; order Kitasatosporales; family Streptomycetaceae; genus Streptomyces; species Streptomyces sp. NBC_00237. The sequence goes on from NZ_JAPEMT010000001.1 coordinate 786,713, forward strand.
CCCTACGCGTTCGTCGCCCTGCTGCGGCAGATCGCCGAACTGCCCAAGCCCGTCATCGCGCGCGTCGACGGGCACGCGCGCGCGGGCGGCCTCGGGCTGCTCGGCGCGTGCGACATGGCGTTCGCCTCCGACACCTCCGACTTCGCGTTCTCGGAGGTACGGATAGGGGTGGCCCCCGCCGTCATCTCGATCCCGCTGCTGCCGCGCCTCGACCCCCGGGCGGCATCCCGGTACTTCCTCACCGGGGAGGTGTTCGACGGGCCGCGCGCCCGGGAGATCGGACTGCTCACCGCCACGGCACCGGATGTGGACGACGCCGTCGCACCTGTGCTGGACGCACTGCGCAGGGCGTCGCCGCAGGGCCTCGCCGAGACGAAGCGGCTGCTCACGGCCGCCATGCGGGACGCTTTCGACCAGGACGCGGAGGACCTGGTACAACGCTCGGCAGCGCTGTTCGCGTCCGCCGAGGCGCGCGAGGGCGTCACCGCACACCTCGAACGACGGGACCCCGCGTGGCTGTTGTGACCGCTCCGAAGCAGGACCGCAGCCGGGCCACCCGCAGACGCCTGCTGGAGGCCGCCGTGGCCTGTCTCGCCGAGCGTGGCTGGGCGGGCTCCACGGTGTCCGTCGTCGCCGAGAAGGCGGGCGTGTCCAGGGGGGCCGCCCAGCACCACTTCCCCACCCGCGAGGACCTCTTCACCGCCGCCGTCGAGTACGTCGCCGAAGAACGCTCCTCCGCACTGCGCGCCCTGCCGGGACACCACATAGCGGCCGTCGTCGGCGCCATCGTCGACCTGTACACGGGGCCGCTCTTCCGGGCCGCCCTGCACCTGTGGGTGGCCGCCTCCAACGAGGAACAGCTGCGCGCCCGGGTCACCGAGCTGGAGGCCAGGGTCGGCCGCGAGAGCCACCGCACAGCGGTGGAGCTCCTGCACGCCGACGAGAGCCGCCCCGGCGTCCGGGAGATCGTGCAGGGCTTCCTCGACATGGCCCGCGGGCTCGGACTCGCCAACCTCCTCACCGACGACACCGCGCGCCGGGACAGGGTGGTGGCCCAGTGGGCGCACCTGCTGGAGGAAGCACTGCGGAAGCCGTAGGGGACACGGGTAAGGGGCGGCCTCCGGGAGGCCGCCCCTTACCCGTGCCGCAGGTACGGACCTCAGCCCGCGATGTCCTCGAACCCGGCGACCTCCCGCGGGTTCCGCGCGCCGGGACCCACGTACCGCGCCGACGGGCGCACCAGACGGCCGGTGCGCTTCTGCTCCAGGATGTGCGCCGACCAGCCGGCCGTGCGCGCGCACGTGAACATCGACGTGAACATGTGCGCCGGGACCTCCGCGAAGTCCAGCATGATCGCCGCCCAGAACTCCACGTTCGTCGCCAGCACCCGGTCGGGGCGGCGCTCGTGCAGCTCCTCCAGCGCGGCCTTCTCCAGGGCCTCCGCCACCTCGAAGCGCGGGGCCGCCAGCTCCTTGGCCGTACGCCGCAGGACGCGTGCGCGCGGGTCCTCCGCGCGGTACACGCGGTGGCCGAAGCCCATCAGCCGCTCGCCCTTGTCGAGCGCCTGGCGGACGTACGCACGGGCGTCACCGGTGCGCTCGATCTCCTCGATCATGCCGAGCACGCGGGAGGGCGCACCGCCGTGCAGCGGGCCGGACATCGCGCCCACCGCACCAGACAGGGCGGCGGCCACGTCGGCACCCGTGGAGGCGATGACGCGGGCGGTGAACGTGGAGGCGTTCATGCCGTGCTCCGCCGCCGACGTCCAGTACGCGTCGACCGCCTTGACGTGCTTGGGGTCGGGCTCGCCGCGCCAGCGGATCATGAAACGTTCGACCACGGAGTCGGCCTTGTCGATCTCGCTCTGCGGCACCATCGGCAGCCCCTGGCCGCGCGCCGACTGGGCGACGTACGACAGGGCCATCACGGCGGCCCGCGCCAGGTTGTCGCGGGCGGTGGCCTCGTCGATGTCGAGGAGGGGTTTCAGGCCCCACACGGGTGCGAGCATCGCCAGCGCCGACTGCACGTCGACGCGGATGTCGCCGGAGTGCACCGGGATCGGGAACGGCTCGGCGGGCGGCAGTCCCGGGTTGAACGCCCCGTCGACCAGCAGACCCCACACGTTCCCGAAGGACACGTGCCCGACGAGATCCTCGATGTCGACGCCGCGGTAGCGGAGCGACCCGCCCTCCTTGTCCGGTTCGGCGATCTCCGTTTCGAACGCGACGACTCCCTCAAGTCCGGGTACGAAGTCGGACATCAGGCGGCTCCTCTATGCGTGTAGGCCATGCGGCGGGAGGCAGGAACGATACCCCTGCTGTGGGGAGGCGACAGTGGCTCCACCGGGGATTTTGGCGGGTTCCACCGATGCGGGGAAGCGTGAGAACAGGCACACTGCACGACCCACTGACGAGAGGGTTAAGGGCAGTTGGGTCCGGGAAGACTGCGCCCGCACCTCACCGCACGTGCGTGCACCCTCTGTGCGGACGCGCCGTACCCCCTGCGGCAGGATGGCCCCGTGCCGAACACAGCCCCCGCCGCATCCGACCCCTCCTCGACCGAGGGTTCCACCGTCGACCCCGCCGTCATGCGCGAGCAGTACCGCAGCGAACCGCTCGCCGAGAAGGCCCTGGCGGCCACCCCCATGGAACAGTTCGCCCACTGGTTCCGTCAGGCGGTCACCGCGGGCCTGGACGAGCCCAACGCCATGGTCGTCGCCACCGCCACCCCCGACGGCCGTCCCAGCACCCGTACGGTGCTCCTGAAGGCGTACGACGGCGAAGGCTTCGTCTTCTTCACCAACTACCAGTCCCGCAAGGGCGAGGAACTCGCGGCGAACCCGTACGTCTCGCTGCTCTTCCCCTGGCACCGCATCGCCCGCCAGGTCATCGTCACCGGCACCGCGGCCCGCGTCTCCCGCGCCGAGACCGCCGCCTACTTCCGCACCCGCCCGCACGGCTCCCAGCTCGGCGCGTGGGCGAGCAACCAGTCCCGGCCCATCGGTTCCCGCGAGGAACTGACCAGCGCGTACGACGACTTGGCGGCCCGCTACCCCGAGGGCGAGAAGGTCCCGGTGCCGCCGCACTGGGGCGGCTTCCGGGTGGTGCCCCAGGAGGTCGAGTTCTGGCAGGGCCACGAGAACCGCCTGCACGACCGGCTGCGCTACGCCAGGACGGACGCGGGCGACTGGTCGGTGCAGCGCCTGAATCCGTAGCCGCACGGGAAAGCGCTCGGGAAGACACTCGGGAAGACGCTCGGGAAACGCAGAACCCCGCGGGCTCTGGTCCCCTCCGAGGAGGGGGCCGGCCGGACTTACCGGCGAGCCCGCGGGGCGGTGACTGCTTGGATTGGAACCGGCTGCGCCGGTACCGCACTGAGTGCGACGACGGGCAACTAGCCCGCAGTCACCTCACGAGTCCGGAAAGAGAACATCTTCCGAATCACCTCCTTTCAGTGTGGGCCACACATTAGGAGCCCTCCGGGGCGGCCTCAACCGAATTAACGGAGCACTTCGATTTCACCGAAGCCGGTGTGCTCTGCGTCACGTTCGAGTTGAATGATCCGATGTGCAGCACAGGTGAACACCTGCGGGGGTGCCGGGTGAATGCTTCTCTGAGCAACGGAACCGCTGGGCCTGAGCCCGAGGCCGGAGTGGGGGCGGAACTCCTCGCCGCGCTCCTCGACGGCATGGACGCCGCCCTGTGCGCCTTCGACGCCGAAGGGGTCGTCACGCACTGGAACCGCGAGGCGACCCGCATCCTCGGCTGGAGTGCCGAGGACGCCGTGGGACGGCAGGGGTTCGCCGGGTGGGCGGTGCGCAGCGCCGACGCCGACGAGGTGCAGGCACGGCTGATGGCGGCCATGCACGGGGGAGGGCGGCAGGTCCACGAGTTCGCCCTGCTGCGCAAGGACGGCAGCCGGGTCCTCGTACGGACGCAGTCGGCGGCGGTCACCGGCGCGGACGGCAAACCGGCCGGGGTCTACAGCGCGTTCGGCGAGGTGCACGCCCAGATCGACCTGGAGCGCGCCATCGCGCTGAGCGAGGTGCTCTTCGAGGACGCCTCCTGGGGCGTCGTCCTCGTCGACGTCGACCTGCGCCCCACCGTGGTCAACGTGCACGCCGCACGGGCCCTCGGCGGCGGCCGTACGACGCTCCTGGGGCGCCCGCTGGGCGACACCGTCGTGCAGGGCGTCGACGAGCTGGAGGGCGCCCTGCAGCACGTACTGGCGGAGGGCACCCCGCCCGCGCCCGTCGACCTGTGGGTGACGCTGCGCACCCCGGAGGGGGAGCGGCGGCGCTGCTGGCGCAGCGGCTTCCTGCGCCTCGCCTCGCCGCTTGCGGAGGAACCGGTGCCGCTGGGGGTCGGCTGGCTGTTCCAGGACGTCACCGAGGCCAAGACGGCCGAGCAGGAGGCCGCCAGGCTCCGGTTCCGGGGCAACCAGTTGCAGCGGGCGGCCCGTACGGCCGCCGAGTGCGAGGACCCCATGGAGGCCGCCGCGGCCTACCTGGACTTCGGCCTCGCCGGGTTCGCGGACCACGCCCTGATCGACGTACTGCGCGGAGAGCGGCTGGTGCGGGTCGCGGTCACCCCGGAGGGTGAGCCGGGACCGTGCAACGGGGACAACGCGGAGGCGGGAATTCCGGTGCGGTACGGGGAGGGCCACCCGGCACTCCAGGCGCTCGACCGCACCGGGGCGGTGCGCGCGAGCGCGGGCCCGCGCACGGACCAGGAGGGGTGGGCGACGGAGCGGCAGTGGCCCAGGGACGCCGTGCACGCCCTGTGCACGGTGCTGCGCAGCCGGGGCCGGACGGTGGGCACGGTCACCTTCCTGCGCGGTGCGACCCGCCCCGCCTTCGAGCGCCCGGACGCGACGTACGCGGAGAGCATCGCCGTACGGGTGGCCGCCTCGGTGGACCTGGCACAGGTACTGAGGGGCGGGTGACACCCCGAGGGGCGGCAACGGCGACGGGGCAGCGAACGGGTCGGTGGGACGGGTCGGTGAACGGGTCGGCGGCAGGTCAGTGACGGATCAGTGGCGGAAGAAGATCCGGTCCCTGTACTCGGTCATCACGCGGCCGTTCCACTCGTGGCCCCCGTCGACGTTCCCCGACCGCAACAGCGGCACCTCGACGCCCCGGTCGGCGAGTTCGCCCGCCGCGGCCGCCATGACGGCCTGCATCAGTGCCGTGGTGACCACGGTCGAGGCGGGGGCGAAGGGTGCGTCGATGCCGTCCTTCGTCAGTTCCGCGTCACCGACGGCGATCTTGCTGTCCAGCACGATGTCGCAGTGGTCCTTCAGGAAGCTGCCCGACTTGTGGCGCGACCTGGTGCCCTCCGCGTAAGCCACTGAGGTCACGCCGATGACCTTGAGCCCCAGGGCGCGCGCGTTCATCGCCATCTCGACGGGGAGCGCGTTGCGCCCCGACAGGGAGATCACCACGAGGACGTCGCCGGGCTTGGCGGGGCTGCTGTCGAGCACCGCGCCCGCGAGGCCGTCCACGCGCTCCAGGGCGGAGCCCAGGGTGGCGGGCATGACGTCGATGCCGACGACGCCGGGCACCGCGAGGAGGTTCATCAGGGCGAGCCCGCCCGCGCGGTAGACGACGTCCTGCGCGGCGAGCGAGGAGTGGCCCGCGCCGAACGCGAAGAGCCTGCCGCCCGAGGCCACGGTGTCGGCGATGGCGGTGCCCGCCGCCGCGACGGAGTCGGCCTCCTCGTCCCGTACGCGATGGAGCAGCCCGATCGCCGCGTCGAAGAACTGACCGGCCAGTTTGTTCTCGCTCATCGCGGAGGGCCTTTCCAGTGACGATTTCGTCCGGGGTGTCGGGAATGCGGGGCAGTTACCCAAGGTTACGAACAGGGGCGGCGTCCGTGCCGCGGATCACGTTGCGGTCTGGAGCCGCGACCTGTCAATACGGCCGCGCCCCGCCCCGGCACGGTTGTCAGTGCGATGCGTCAGAATTGGGACAGGGCCGGCGCAGGACGACTGAGCACAACCGAGCACGAAGACCGAGCGCACGACGATTTCTGTCACAGCATCGAGGGGCACACATGTCCGGACTGATCGACACCACGGAGATGTATCTCCGCACCATCCTCGAACTTGAGGAGGAGGGCGTCGTCCCCATGCGCGCCCGCATCGCCGAGCGCCTTGACCAGAGCGGTCCGACGGTCAGTCAGACCGTGGCCCGCATGGAGCGCGACGGCCTGGTGACGGTCGCGGGCGACCGGCACCTGGAATTCACCGAGGAGGGCCGTCGGCTGGCCACGCGCGTGATGCGCAAGCACCGGCTCGCGGAGTGCCTCCTCGTCGACGTGATCGGCCTGGAGTGGGAGCAGGTGCACGCGGAGGCGTGCCGCTGGGAGCACGTGATGAGCGAGGCGGTCGAGCGCCGCGTCCTCGAACTGCTCCGGCACCCCACCGAGTCCCCGTACGGCAACCCGATCCCGGGTCTGGAGGAGCTCGGCGAGAAGTCCGAGGCCGACCCGTTCCTGGACGACAGCATGGTCAGCCTGAACGACCTCGCGCCGGGCCCGGAGGGCAAGACGGTCGTCGTACGGCGCATCGGCGAGCCCATCCAGACCGACGCCCAGCTGATGTACACGCTGCGCCGCGCGGGCGTGCAGCCCGGTTCGGTGGTCAGCGTGACCGAGTCGCCCGGCGGGGTGCTGGTCGGCAGCAGTGGCGAGGCGGCGGAGCTGGACGCGGAGACGGCGTCGCACGTCTTCGTCGCCAAGCGCTGAGCCGGGCGCCGAACGCTCCGCGAAGGTCAACTCCGGTCGGGGGAAGGGGATTTGAGGTCTCCTTCCCCCGACCACTTTCGTATCGGAATCCCAGCGGCCGGACGGATCGCGTGCCACGCTGTGTCTGCGGAACAGGAAACCGGGGCACACGTCGTGAGTGAGGCTGCCGACCGGGCCCGTCGCACGGCCGGGGAGGAGGCGCGGGATGCGCCCGTCGTACGAACCGCACGAGGAGGGCCCCGGCGCCCTGAGGCGCCGGGGCCTGTCCTCCCCTGCGTCGGCCTGGAGCCCCGAGCTCTTCAGGCCGACCCCCGCGGACCGTCTTCCCCGAGCGGCCCGCCTCCCGAAGAAGATCTCCCCTCGGCAGCGAACGCCAATCCTTGAGCGCTGTCACTCGAAAGAGGGTTCTTGGTCGCTGCATCCCGATGTTCGAATACGAGTTCGATAGCTTGGGTGGACACCAGCCGGAAGCAGGCGAGGGACGAGTACCCGGATACCCGGAATCCGTACGAGAAGGGGGTGCCAGGCCATATGGTGCGGCGCATCGACGTGACCGGAGCCGACGGCGCACACCTCGCCGCCTGGGAGTTCACCGACCCTCCCAAGGGCGGAGGCGACCTTGAGCCGCTTCCCGGCGTCCTCCTGCTGCACGGCCTGATGGGCCGCTCCTCGCACTGGGCGGCGACCGCCAGGTGGCTGTCCGAGCGGCACCGGGCCGTCGCCCTCGACCAGCGCGGCCACGGCCGCAGCGAGAAGCCCTCCGACGGGCCCTTCACCCGTGACGCCTACGTCGCCGACGCGGAAGCCGTGGTGGAGCAGCTCGGCCTCGGCCCGGTGACCCTGATCGGCCACTCCATGGGCGCCCTGACCGCCTGGCAGCTCGCCGCCAAGCGCCCGGACCTGGTGCGCGCCCTGGTCGTCTGCGACATGCGGGCCTCGGCGCTCGGAGCGGCCTCCCAGCGGGAGTGGGAGGACTGGTTCAAGGCGTGGCCGGTGCCGTTCGCGACGCTCGCCGACGTACGGAAGTGGTTCGGCGAGGACGACCCCTGGGTGGAACGCCCCTCCCCGGCACGCGGCGAGTTCTTCGCCGAGGTGATGGCCGAGCGGGCGGACGGCTGGCGCCCGGTCTTCTCCCGCCGCCAGATGCTGGAGTCCCGGGCGACGTGGGTCTACGACGCGCACTGGGACGAGCTGTCCCAGGTCCAGTGCCCCACGCTGGTCGTGCGGGGCCTGGACGGGGAGCTGGGCCGGGCCGAGGCCCAGGAGATGGTGCGGGTGCTGCCGCAGGGGCAGTACGCGGAGGTGGTGGACGCGGGCCACCTGGTCCACTACGACCAGCCGGAGGGCTGGCGGGCGGCCGTCGAACCCTTCCTGGAGGAAACGGCCGGCAAGTCCGTCCCCGCCCGGTAGGACCGCCGCACGGCCCGCCCCACCCCCTCTGCTACCCCTTGCTCACCGCCGCCAGGATCTCCGGCAGCCGCGCCGCCAGCCGAGGAGCGGACAGCTTCAGCCCGAGCCAGGTCACCAGGACCCCGTACGCGATCCCCAGCGGCAGCAGGAACCACGTCGCGAGCCCCGCCACGTGCACCCAGACGGTCAGCGCGATCAGCGGCCCGCACACCACAGTGGAGGCGACCAGCCCCACCATCAGGGACATCCAGGCCAGTGACCCCTGCCCCGGAGCCACGTTCTTGTACGCGCCCTCCTGCGGGATCGAGTACGGATACAGCACGGACGCCACGAGGCCCGCCGCCAGCAGCGCGCCCAGCAGCGCGAACGCCAGCCCCAGCACCTCCGGAAGCGCCGCCCAGTCACCCACGACCGCCGTCGTCACCCCCGTCACCAGGAACGTGTACGGCACGGTGATGGCCAGCATCGCCAGCAGCCGCGACCGCAGCTCCTCGTACGCGTCCCGCACCGTCGAGATGGTCGTCGCGACCATCCAGAAGGCGGAGGTGTCCGTGCCGAACTGGTTGAAGGTCTGCATCCCGAGCATCCCGGCGGCGAAGCACGCCCAGTACACCGACCCGGTGCCCTGGATGACGTTGAACACCGGGACGATCAGACCGATCGCCAGCGAGGTGATCCACGCGCCCTTCGTCTTCGGGTCGCGCCAGATGTACCGCAGCACGCGCTGCGCGGTCGCCGCCGACCGTCCGTCCGGCAGCAGCCGGGCCAGCAGCCCCGCCTTGGACTCCTTGCGGGAGGCCCCCGACGACGCCTGGAGCGTCGAGCCGTCCGGCGCGGTCATCAGCTTGACGAGCCCGCGCTCCCACGACCACAGCAGCGCCGCGAGCACCACGAGGGCGAGCAGCAGCTGCACCGCCCCCCGCCCGTACGCGCCCTCGCTCATCGAGTGCACCGCACCGACCGCGGAGGCCGGAGGAACCCACTGCACGACGTCCGCGACGGGGTCCAGGACCGACATGCCACCGGTGGCGGCCAGCCGCTGCCAGCCGAAGTTCACGAACTGGATGCCGACCGCGATGATCAGGCCGCTCAGCACGGCCAGGTCGCGTCCGCGACGGCTGGTCAGCAGCCGTACGTTCGCCGTCGCGACGGTCCGCGCCAGCGCCACGCACGTGAGCACCAGCAGGACGGCGGCGACGACGGCGGTCAGTGCCGCCGCGAAGCCGTGCGCGACGGCGATCACGGACCCGACCGCCAGGCACACCGTGAACAGCGGCCCTATGCCCACCAGCGAAGCGGCGAGCAGCGCACGCACCAGCGGCCTGGGCCGCAGGGGCAGCATCACCAGCCGTGACGGGTCCATCGTCTCGTCCCCGCTCGGGAAGAACAGCGGCATGAACGTCCACGCGACAGCGACGACGAGCGCCAGCAGCAGCGTCACCGTCGACGCGTAGTCCGTCCCGCGCAGTGCGAGCAGCCCCACCAGCAGCAGCGCCGAGAAGAGCAGCACCAGTACGGCGCTCGTGATGAACGCCGCCTTGCGCCCGGAGGACTGCCGCAGCCCGTTCTTCAGCAGCGACAGCTTCAGCCGTACGAACAGAGGCGTCAGCCCCGTCGAGACCGAGGCCGGAGTGGCGGTCCCGGGGGTGTGTCCCGCGACGACGCTCATCGCGCCGCTCCGCCGCCGAGCCAGTCCAGGCTCTCACCGGCGTCCCGCCCGTTGGCCCCCACGAGCTCCAGGAACGCGTTCTGAAGCGTCGGAGCGTCGCCCCGCACCTCCGCGAGGGTGCCCTGGGCGCGGATCTGTCCTGCGGCCATCACGGCCACCCAGTCGCACAGCGACTCCACCAGCTCCATGACGTGGCTGGAGAAGACGACCGTGGCACCGGAGCTGGTGTACCGCTCCAGCACTCCACGGATGGTCTGCGCGGACACCGGGTCGACGCCCTCGAACGGTTCGTCGAGGAACAACACTTCCGGGTTGTGCAGCAGAGCCGCCGCCAGACCGATCTTCTTGCGCATGCCGGTCGAGTAGTCGACGACCAGCTTGTGCTGGGAGCCCGCCAGATCGAGCACCTCAAGAAGCTGCGTGGCGCGCTTGTCGACCTCGTCACCGGGCAGCCCCCGCAACCGCCCGCTGTACGCCAGGAGTTCGCGCCCGGACAGGCGCTCGAACAGGCGAAGTCCCTCCGGCAGCACGCCGATCCGCGACTTCACCTGCACCGGGTCGGCCCACACGTCGTGGCCGCCGATGTGCACGGTGCCCTGGTCGGGGCGCAGAAGCCCCGTCACCATCGACAGCGTGGTGGTCTTGCCCGCCCCGTTCGGGCCGACCAGGCCGATGAACTTCCCGGCCGGTAGTTCCAGATCGATTCCGGCGACGGCGATCTGCTCGCCGAACCGCTTCCACAATCCCTGAACACGTACAGCGGCGGGCGGCGCAGGTCGCGCTCCGCCCGCCTTGTCGAATGCCTGGTCAGGCATGTCGTCTGCCTTTCGTGGGTCCCCGTGATACGGGGCCCACCCTATGTTCGAGCGCGCCCCCGTGCAGCTGCTGCCTCACGCCCGCAGGCGTACGCGAGAGGGCTGATCAGCTCTTCCGCGTCCGGCAGCCACCGGTTCGCGGGAGTGGGGCGGCGCGCCCACTGCACGGCGCCCATCGCGCCCATCCGGGTCGGCGGGGCCGCCACGTAGTCGCCCTCGCCGCGCGCGATCAGGTCGAGCGCGCTGGGCGCCCAGCCCAACTTCCGTACCAGATCGGGAATCTTGGCCCCCGCGCCCGGCAGCACGAAGAACAGCAGGCGCCGGTCAGGGGTGTTGGTGACGGGACCGAGGGTGAGCTCCATGCGCTCCATGCGGGCGAGCGCCAGGAAACCGGCCGTCTCCGGCACGTCGATGGCGTCGAAGGTGCGCCCGGTGGGCAGCAGGATCGAGGACTTCGGGTTCTTCTGCCACATCCTGCGCGCGGCGACGGCGCTGCCCGTCGCCTGTGTCGCCCAGTCGTTCTTCGCCGCGTGCGCACCGGGGGCGGCGCACGCCACGTCCCCGCACGTGCAGCGCTCCACCCCCTCTTCGGCCTCCAGCCAGGTGCCGGGGACCACGTCCCAGTGCCGTTCTTCCGCGTACCGCACGGCGCTGTCGAGCAGTTGATCGCCGCGCTGCTGGGGGATCTGGGCTGCGTCCGTGACGTCCGTGACTCCGATGGTCTCTTCCACGAACAGCTCAACTCCAGCCACCACCTGTGGTTACGGGCGCGCGCGACCGGGAGATGGAGCATCGATCCTGCATACGGGGCGCATGGGTGCACGGGCGGGGGCGCGCAGGTGGCTGCGGTGCGGGGAGCGGGCAACCACAGAAGTGGAGGCGAGGAGGTACCGGAAATACCTCCGGCTTCCGGCATCTCCACGTATGACCTGCATTCTTTGCATATACACCGGGCAGTGATCTCCGCACGAATTCAGAGGAATTCACGAGGACTTCATCAGCGCCCGCACCAGGGGGTACACATGGCAGCCAGGCCGCTCGTCGCCCGCCAGCCGAACGAACGACTCCAGGCGCTCATCCAGGAAGCCGGATGCTCCAACGCAGGGCTGGCCCGACGGGTCAACATGTGCGGCGCGGAGCACGGACTCGATCTCCGTTACGACAAGACCTCAGTGGCCCGGTGGCTGCGCGGCCAGCAGCCCCGTGGGCGGGCCCCCGGGATCATCGCCGAGGCCCTCGGCCGCAAGCTGGGGCGCACCGTCACCATCGACGAGATCGGCATGGCCAACGGCAAGAACCTGGCGTCCGGCATCGGGCTCCAGTTCTCGCCGACCGTACTGGGGGCCATCGAGCAGGTCTGCGAGCTGTGGCGCAGCGACGTGGGGCGCCGCGACTTCCTGTCCGGGTCGTCGGTGGCGGCCTCCGCCCTGGTGGAGCCCAGCAGGGACTGGCTGATCACGGGTGCGGACCACCAGGTGGCGCGCACGGCGGGGTCGCGGGTGGGGCCCAGCGACGTGGAGGCGGTGCGGGCGACGACGGAGGCGCTGACCGCGCTGGACCACAGGTTCGGCAGCGGGCACGTGCGGCCGATCGTCGTGCACTACCTGAACAGTGTGGTGTCCGGGCTGCTGTCGGGTTCGTACCGGGAGGCGGTGGGGCGGGAACTCTTCGCCGCCGTCGCACGGTTGACGGAGCTTGCCGGATACATGGCGGTCGACACCGGCCAACCGGGGCTGGCGCAGCGGTACTACATCCAGGCGCTGCGGCTCGCCCAGGCGGCGGGGGACAGGGGCTACGGCGGCTACGTGCTGGCCGCCTCCATGAGTCACCTGGCGGCGCAGCTCGGGAACCCCCGCGAGATCGCGCAGTTGGCGCGGGCGGCGCAGGAAGGCGCGCGGGGGAGGGTCACCCCGCGTGCGGAGGCGATGTTCTACGCGGCGGAGGCGCGGGGGCACGCCCTGCTGGGGGACGAGCGCACCTGCGGCTCCGTGTCGGCGAAGGCGCAGTCCGCGATGGAGAGGGCGCACGACGCGGGGGACTCCGGGGACGACCCGGTGTGGATCTCGCACTTCGACCAGGCTTACCTGGCCGATGAGTTGGCGCACTGCCACCGCGACCTGGGGCAGGCGGACGCGGCGGCGCGCAGGGCGAACGAGAGCCTGTCCGGGCACCCCGACAGCAGGGTGCGCAGGCGCGCCATCGGCCTCGTGCTCCTGGCGACCGCACAGGTGCAGCAGCGGGAGGTGGAGCAGGCGTGTCACACCGGCACGCGCGCTGTGGAGCTGCTGAGCACCCTGCGGTCGAACCGGGGTGCGGAGTACCTGGAGGACTTCCAGCAGCGGCTCGCCCCGTACCGCGACGAGCCCGCGGTGCGGGAGTTCGGGGCGCGGATGGAGATCCAGGCGGCGTAGCGCCGCGGCTCCTGGCGCGGTGCTACGCGTCAATGCGGCGCGTCATCAGCGTCAACTCCCGTCCTTTCGTTACGAGGAGGCTGTAGGGGTACGGGGCTGGCCTGCACGGATCGCGGGTGCGTGGCCCGGGGGCGGTGTCACCCGGTAGCGTGAACCGGTGATTCCGTCCCTCGCCCCTGCGGCGAGGCCGCCCAGTACCGATGGCAGGAGCCCCCGTTGACGCAGAGCGAGCAGGGTGATGAGCCGCAGCATCCCGCTGTGCGCCCCGCACACGAGGGCGTAGTGCTGCCCCCGGCACAGCAGCAGTGGACCGGGGCACCGGGTCCGATGCCGGGCCCGATGCCGGGTCACGCACCAGGACAGGTGCCAGGACACGCGCCAGGGCAGGCACCAGGGCAGGCGACACCGCCGCAGGGGCAGAGCTGGAGCCAGCCGTGGGGGCCGGGGGCGCAGCAGCAGACACCCCAGCAGGCGCAACAGGCGCAGCAACAGCCCGGGCAGGCGCAGGTGCCTCAGCAGCCCGTGTGGGGTGCGCCCGCCGCGCCAGGCCCGGATGCGGGGCCCACCCAGTACATGCCGGTCGTGCCGTCGGAGCCCGTCGTGTCCGGCGGGGACGCCGAGCCGACGCAGTTCATGCCGCCCGTGCCGTCCGGGCCGTCCGGGCCGGGTGCGCTGCCGCCGGAGAACCCCGTGGGGTCCGCACCGACGGCCCCGCCCGGTCACCTGGACGGGACCCAGTTCCTCGGGCAGCAGGCGCTCCAGCCGCCCGCCGGGTCGGACGCGGACGCCACGCAGTACCTCCCGCCGGTGCCCGCGGACGCTCCGTACGCGCAGAACCCGCAGCAGCAGAACCCACAGCACCAGATGCCACAGCAGCACCAGATGCCGCAGAGCCCTCAGCAGGCGCAGTACGGCACGCAGGGCGGTGGCGCGCCCGTGCTCCCCGGCATCCCCGGTGAGCGGCAGCCGCTCGCCGAGTTCGACAGCCTCTTCCGCACGCAGCCCCCTGCCGGTGCGCAGGAGCCCGAGGGGGCGGCCTCCACCCAGCAGATGCCGCGCTTCCTGCCGCCCCGGCAGCAGGAGGCCGAGCAGGAGGAAGCGCGCTACCAGCAGTTCCAGCAGCCCCTTGCGCAGAACGGCGGTCCCGCCCCGCGCAAGCGCAAGATCTCGCCGATTCCGCTCGTCGCCGCCGTGGTCGTCGGCTGCTCGGTGATCGGTCTGGGCATCGGCGCGCTGCTGAGCTCCAAGAACGACGACAAGGGCGCGAAGGACGACACCACGAACACCGCCGCCGGTTCGAAGCTGCCCAACCAGGAGACCGCCGACTCGGCGGCCGACCCGGCGAAGGCGCAGGCACAGGCGCTCGACAAACTGCTCGCCGACAGCAACGACAGCCGGGCCTCGGTGATCAACGCGGTCGCCGCCATCGGCAGCTGCGGCGACCTGTCCCAGGCCGCCACCGACCTGCGCGCCGCAGCCACCCAGCGGCGCGGCCTGGTGACCCGGTTGCAGGCCCTCAAGGTCGACAAACTGACCGGCCACGCGGAGCTCACCGCCGCGCTCAACGGTGCCTGGCAGGCGTCGGCGGCGGCGGACGACCACTACGCGCAGTGGGCGGACAGGGTGGCGGGCGACAAGGACCGCTTCTGCCGCGACGGCAAGGCGAAGGCGACCCAGGAGCGGCGCGCGGGCGACCGGGAGAGCGGTACGGCCTCGCAGAAGAAGCAGCAGGCCGTGAGCCCGTGGAACGCGATCGCCGGGAAGTACGGCCTGACCAAGCACCAGGCGAGCGAGCTGTAACGAGGGTCCCGTGTGCGCGGCGCGGCAGGCACGTCGCCGCGGTCGCGCCATGGGGGCTTTGTCCGGTCCGGATTCGCATGCCCGTACGATCGGCAACCGTGCAAAGTTCAGCGAACCCTTCCCGTCGCGGCCGTCGCTCCACCACCATGGGCGGCATGCCGCTGAATGACATGCCGTGGTGGCGCTGGCGCACTCAGGTGCGTTCCGCGCTGCACATGCTCTCTGACCCCGTCTTCCACCAGGAGTGCTGGCTCGCGGGACAGGAGGGCTACGGGGACATCACCGACGCCGTCTACCGCCTCGTCGAGGACACCTGGCTCGACAACTGGTCCGCCGAGAAGTACGTCGGGTCCATATTCAGGGACCCGGACGAGGCGGCCCTCGTGGACGTGGCCGTGCTCCGGGTCCTGCGGATCATGCACCAGGTCGGCGCGGACGCCCCCGTGTCGGCGTACCTGGCCAACCCGGGCTGGCCCGACGCCGTGCGTGCCGCCCGCGACGCACACGTACGGATGGCGCAGAGCGACGGCGACGACCCGGACGTCGCGCCGCGCTCCCTGGAGGTCATCCGCATTCTGACCAGGTCTGCCTGAATCAGTACGGTGTGCGATCCTCTGGGGTCATGAGCGACCCCACCCCCCAGTCCGCAGAACGGCCCGAAACCGACCACTACGTCCTCACCCTGTCCTGCCCGGACAAACAGGGCATCGTGCACGCCGTGTCCAGCTACCTGTTCATGACCGGCTGCAACATCGAGGACAGCAGGCAGTTCGGCGACCACGACACGGGACTGTTCTTCATGCGGGTCGCCTTCTCCGCCGAGGCTCCGGTGTCCGTCGAGAAGCTGCGCGCCAGCTTCGCCGCCATCGGCGACTCCTTCCGGATGGACTGGCAGATCCACCGGGCCGAGGACCGGATGCGGATCGTGCTGATGGTCAGCAAGTTCGGGCACTGTCTGAACGACCTGCTGTTCCGCTCAAGGATCGGCGCGTTGCCGGTGGA
This sequence comes from Streptomyces sp. NBC_00237, assembly GCF_026342435.1. Classification (NCBI taxonomy): domain Bacteria; kingdom Bacillati; phylum Actinomycetota; class Actinomycetes; order Kitasatosporales; family Streptomycetaceae; genus Streptomyces; species Streptomyces sp. NBC_00237. Next base: position 802,566 of record NZ_JAPEMT010000001.1, read on the forward strand.
GATCGCCGCCGTCGTCTCCAACCACCCGGACTTCCGCGAGCTGGTCTCCACGTACGACATCCCCTTCCACCACATCCCCGTGACGAAGGACACCAAGGCCGACGCCGAGCAGCAGGTGCTCGACCTGGTGGCCGCCGAGAACGTCGAGCTGGTCGTCCTCGCGCGCTACATGCAGGTGCTGTCCGACAACCTGTGCAAGCAGCTCAGCGGCCGGATCATCAACATCCACCACTCCTTCCTGCCGAGCTTCAAGGGCGCCAAGCCCTACCACCAGGCGCACGCGCGCGGCGTGAAGCTGATCGGCGCGACCGCCCACTACGTGACGGCCGACCTCGACGAGGGGCCGATCATCGAGCAGGAGGTCGAGCGGGTCGGCCACGAGGTCACCCCGGAGCAGCTCGTGGCGATCGGCCGCGACGTGGAGTGCCAGGCGCTGGCGCGCGCGGTGAAGTGGCACAGCGAACACCGGGTGCTGCTCAACGGGCACCGTACGGTCGTCTTCGCCTAGCACCAGGAGTCGCCTGGTCCGAGGATGCGCCTGGCACCAGGAGAGCCTGGTTCGAGGATGCGCCTGGCACCAGGAGAGGTGCTCGCGCGTGCACCCTCCTGCGGGTGCACGCGCGCACCCTTCAGCGCGTCGTCCTGCCGGTCCTGCCGACGTACGTCGTCACAGCCGTGACAGGGACGCCGCCGCGAACAGCACGTCCCGCACCGCCCCCTTGTCGCCGCCCTGCCCCGCCGCGGCCTCCTGCGGCGACACGTGCCCGGCCGCGAGCTGGCAGAACTCGACGCCGTCCAGCGCGATGTGCGCCACCTCGTGCTCCGGAGAGGCAGCGGCGGCGGGGGAGTCCAGCGGGATGTACCAGTGCCCGCCGCCCGCGCCCTCCACTTCGAGGTGCAGCGTGCGCCCCGGAGAGCCCGCCGCGACGAGCCCCCGCGCGGGCGGCGCGAGTCCGGCCCGGCGGCGGGCGGCCAGCGTGCCGGGCAGCAGCCGGGCCGCCAGATCGATCAGCTCGTGCAGATGCGCCCCCGAGGGCGGCTCGTACGGGTAGTCCACGGCGTGCGCGATGTCGTCGGCGTGCACCCAGCACTCGAAGGCACGCTCAAGGAGCGCGTCCTTGAGGGGCAGGGAGAAGGCGCCGTACGAGACCTCCAGTTCGGCGGCGCCCCGGCCCGCGAAGGACACCGTCCGTACCAGCGTGTGGCCCTGCTCGCGCCACGGGACGCGCACGGCCCGGGTGGGAGGCTGCCGGGAGCCCAGCCAGTACGCCTCCGTACGGCTGGTGGGATCGCCGCCGCCGTCGAGCGCGAGGGGGTCGGCCAGGCCCAGCGCGTCGGCGACGAGGCCGTCGACGGTCATCAGGTGTCCGATGACCGCGGCGACCGTCGCCTTGCGCCGCACCGGATGCTCCCCCTCGAACCAGCGCAGCTGCACGGGCGCGTGCCACTCGCCCGGGTCGATGTCCGCGAGGAGGGCGTCGAGGCGGGCCGTCTCCGTGTCGTACGGCTGCGCCCACGCCGGTACCGGGATGCGCGCCGGGCGGCGGCCCAGGCAGGTGTCAAGGACCCGGGAGCGCAGCATGGGGTCCAGGTCGAGCCCGCGCTCGGCCTGGAGCAGCCCGACCGCGTCCCGCAGCCGCAGCGCCTCCTCCGCGCACGGGGCGCACTCGGTGAGGTGCTCCTCCACGACGAGGGTCTCCTCGGCGGAGCAGGCGGCCAGCGCCCACGCCCCGAGCAGCGACTTGAGGACCCGGTGCGAGAGGACCGTGCCGTCCGCCCCCGGGGGCACGCCCCCGGCCTCCGCCTCGTACGTCTCGCTCACAGCCTGCCCCCGAAGCCCTGTGCGCCGGCGCTGGTGTCGGCGACGGTGTCCAGGCCGGAGCCAGGGCCCGTACCCGGGACGGTGTTCGCCGTCGACAGCAGTTGCAGCCCCAGCCGGAGTCTGCGGCGCGCCTCGTCCTCGGTGATGCTCAGCCGGGACGCGGTCTGCCGGTAGTCGTGCCGCTGGAAGTACGCCAGTTCCAGGGCCTCCCTCAGGGGCGCGGGCATCGATGTCACGATGTAGTCCGCGCGGGCCGCCGCGGCCGCCCGGTGCACCTTGAGTTCCAGTTCTTCCGCCGTGCCCTCGCCTTCCGCGAGGGCGGCCGATTCGTCCTGCCGGAGCCGGTGCACGGCACGCCGGTGGGTGAGCCGGGCGATCCAGGCCCGCATGGAGCCGTCCTTCGGATCGTACGACTGAGGGTTTTCCCAGACGTGCCCGAAGACGTCACGGGTGATCTGGTCGGCCGCGTCCTCGTCGTCCAGCACCCGGTGCGCCAGGCTGTGCACGAGGGAGGCGAACCTGTCGTAGAGCTCGCCGAGCGCCGCCGCCTCGCCCCGCGCCAGCCGCTGCTGCATCCTGCGGTCCCAGCGCGGCGGTGCGTCCTTCGGCATCCGATCCCCCCAAGCCCCGTACCGCTGCGGAATCCCGTGCCGCCGCGTGCCGAATCCCTAGCTCTTTCGAATGTAGTGCGATGACCGGTCGGCGCACGCCCCTTTGTGACAAGTGCGCCCCTCGCGCGGTCCGGGATGGTAGTGATCCGGTCAATACGTACCTCCTGTGTACGAGCCGCACAGGCAGGCGGTGTTTCATGGGGAGGCGGCTAGGGAAGCCGCGATGAGGAAGGGTTACTTCCGGTTAGCTGAGAGGTCCGACGCGTGACGCTGAAGGTGACAGGCGCAGAGCACGGCAGCTGGGCCGTGCTGCACATCTCCGGCGAACTGGACCTGGTGACCTCACCGGCTGTGCGCCAGCACGTGCACAACGCCGTCGCGGACGGGCGCCACAGAGTGGTGCTCGATCTGTCGGACGTGCTGTTCTGCGACTCCAGTGGGGTGGGGGTGCTGATCGCCGCGCGGCGGCTGATGCGGTCGTGCCAGGGGAGTCTGCGGCTCATCCTGCCGGCGCGGGGGGCGATCGACGGGAGCCATGTGAACAGGGTGCTGGCGGCACTTGGTGTGCGACGCCTCTTCGAGGTGTTCCCCGATGTGGACACCGCGGTGGACGATACGGCGCAGTCGCTGTCGGCCTGACGCACGGGAAGTCGCTGTCGGCCTGATGTCCAGGAAGTTGCTGTCGGCCTGATGTCCAACTGGCCCACCGGTGGATGATTTCCCTGCGGAAACGGCTTCCTCCACACGTCAAGCACGTACGCTCGCCTGCATGGACAGCGCAGAGTACGAGCGCAAGACAGCGGCCCGTTTCGCCTCCTTCGACCAGGACGGCAACGGATACATCGACCGCGAGGACTTCAGTGCCGCGGCGGCCGCCATCCTTGCCGAGTTCAACACCACCGCCCGTTGCGACAAGGGCCAGGCCCTCTACAGCGGGGCCGAGGCGTTCTGGCAGGGGATGGCCGGAATCGCGGACGTGGACGGCGACCAGCGGGTCAGCCGCGACGAGTTCGTGACGGGTGCGGTCAAGCGGCTGCGGGACAACCCGAAGCGGTTCGCGGAGATCGCCAGGCCCTTCCTGCACGCGGCCATCGAGATCGCGGCGGCGTCGGAGGGGGAGGGGGACGGCGTCACGGTCGGGGCGGCGACCCGGCTGCTCCGGGTCCTCGGGGCGGACGAGCGGGTTGCGGGGCAGGTTGCGGCGGCGCTGGATGCGGATGGCGATGGGCGCATCACCGAGAACGAAACCCTGACCGCTTTCGCCACCTACTACACAGTCGACACCCCCGACCCCCAATAACCCCCTCGGTCGGCGGCCTCCCTTCGCCTCCCTCACCTCCTCGGGCGGCGCCCCGCCTCGCCTCCTTGGGCGCCGCCTTGCTTAACCCCCTCGGGCGACGGGGCCTTCGCCTCGCCCCCTTGCGCCCGCTGCCGCCCTCCGCCTCGCCCCTTCGGGCTCCGCTCCCGCCTAGCCCCCTCCGCTTCCGCCCCTCCGCTCCCGCCTAGCCTCCCTGGGCGGCGGACCCAGCCCCTTCCGCCTCCGCCCAGGCGCCCTTGGGCTCCGCCCTGCCTAGCCCCCTTGGGCGGCGGGGCCGCCCCCCGGGGGCGGGACGGGCGGGCAAGGGGGCGGCCCCCCTCGCTCCGGGCCCGCCCCGGTGCTGCCCGCCGTTACCTCGCCTTATGGGTGCGCCGCGCCCGGGTGCGCCTGCGGCGGGCTGCCCCTCCCCGCCCCTTCACCTAAACTCGCGAGGCTTGGGGGGCGTACGTGCGGGCGCGTTGGGGCTGGCCGCGCAGTTCCCCGCGCCCCTAAAGGGGCGCACCCTCCCAGACCCCGCGAAGCCGGGAGCGCGCGTGATGCGGCCCCGCGCCCCTCAAGGGGCACGTCCGCGCCGTGGTGCAGAGCCGCGCCCCTCGAAGGGGCCCTCAGTTGCCGAACTGTTCCCGCAAGCGGTACTTCAGGACCTTCCGCAAAGTCTCGTTCCGAGGAAGCGCATCCACCACCTCCACCTGCTCCGGCAGCTTGTACGTGGCCAACCCCTGCCCGCGCAAATACGCGACCACCTCCTCCCGCGTCAACCCCACCTCAGCCGAACGCAGTTCCACGACCGCACACACCCGCTCCCCCCGCGCAGCGTCCGGCAGCCCGATCACCGCCACATCCCCCACCGCCGGATGCCCGTGCAGCAGATCCTCGATCTCCTTGGCCGAGATGTTCTCGCCCTTGCGGATGATCACGTCCTTGAGCCGCCCCGTCAGTACTAGGTGCCCTGACCTCGTCAGATGCCCCAGGTCGCCGGTGATCAGATAGCCGTCCGGGTCGAAGGCACCGGAGGACGCCGCCGCCCCCAAGTACCCCTGGCACACCGCCTCCCCGCGCAGCCGCACCTCCCCGTCGACCCCCGCCGGGACCGGCTTGCCCTCCGGGTCGGTGATCCGGATCGACATGCCCTCCGGGGGCCGCCCCTCCGTCGTCGCGAGGTTCGATGCGGTGTCGTCCGGCGCGCCCATCGTGATCATGGGCACCTCCGTCATCCCGTATCCGTGGGTGAGCTGACAGCCCAGCTCCCGCACCACCGCGTGGTACAGCTCCGGCGGCTTCGGCGCGCCGCCGCCCGCGAGCAGCCGCAGCGTCGGGAGTACCGGTGTGGACGGGGTCTTGCGCTGTTCGGCGAGGAACATCGAGTAGAACGCCGTCGAGCCCCCAGCCACCGTCACCCCGTGGCGGCGGTATTCAGCCAAAGCGTCCGGCATCGCGAACTGCTCGAAGAGGACGGCCGGGAAGCCGTACAGGAGCAGCATCACCAGATAGTCAGGGCCGCCTATGTGCGCGTACGGGAAGGCGATCGAGCCGACGTCGTCCGGTGACAGGTGCAGGGCGTGCGCCAGGCAGGAGCCGCCCGCGATCAGGGAGCGGTCCGTGTGCAGCACCCCGCGCGGGGCGGACGTCGTGCCCGATGTCCAGTAGATCCAGCGGACCGACGTGCCGTCGGAGGGGGTCGGGGGGAGAAGGTTCGGGTCCGCGTCGGGCAGGTCGTCGTACGCCTGGAGCACGAGGAGGGGGCGCGGGAGTTCCAGCGCGAGGCGGTGCGCCATGGAGGCGTGGTCGAAGCCCCGCCACTCGCCCGGCACGGCGAAGTAGTCCGCCTGTGACTCCCGCAGCGCGAAGCCCACTTCGCGGTCCCGGTAGAAGGGGATGACGGGTGACTGGACCGCGCCGAGGCGGGCCAGCGCGAGGGAGAAGAGGATCGTTTCGACGCGGGTCGGGAGCTGCCAGGCGACCACGCTCCCGGCCCGTACCCCCAGCTCGTGCAGCCCCGCCGCGACCCGTTCCGCGCGGTCCCTGAGCTCGCCGAAGGTGACGGAGCGGTCCTCCTGGAGCAGCGCCGGGCGGTGTGGGGTGAGGTCGGCGCGGCGGGAGACGAGATCCCACAGGGTCGGGGCCCCGTCGAGTGCGCGGGCGGTGTGCATGGGTGAAGTCACTTCACGCTCCCGTAGGCAACTGACGGATAGTCAGAACTGGCCGTGAGCGTAGGGCGCTACGCCTTGTCGGTCCAGAGGTGTGCGGGCTAGCCTCGGTTCTGACGGGTCGTCAGACCAAGGAGGTCGCCCTCGGCCACGTCGGTCGAGGGACTCGACGACGGGATGATCCACCGGCTGATGCGCGGCAAGGCGATCAGGATGCCCGGAATGGGCCTGGACAGGAGCGGCGGGCGCGCTGATGGACCTCACGTATACGGAGCAAGAGGAGAGATTCCGGCAGGAGTTGAGGAGGTGGCTCGGGGAGGTGCTGCCCGGGTTGCCGGAGCGGCCCGACCCCCTCGACTGGCCCGGCAGGCGCGCGTACGACACCGCCTGGCAGCGGATGCTGTACGACGCCGGGTACGCCGACCTCCAGCGCGAGGCCACTCCGACCCAGCACCTGATCTTCCTGGAGGAGACCGAGCGCGCCGGGGCCCCGTACGTCGGCGCGAACTTCGTCGGGCTGCTGCACGCGGGGCCGACCATCGCCGCCGAGGGCACCGAGGAGCAGCGGGCGCGCTGGCTGCCGCCGATCCTGCGCGGCGACGAGGTCTGGTGCCAGGGCTTCAGCGAGCCCGACGCGGGCTCCGACCTGGCGTCGCTGCGGACGAAGGCCGTCCGGGACGGGGATCAGTACGTGGTCTCGGGGTCCAAGATCTGGACCTCGCACGCCGAGGTGGCCGACTGGTGCGAGCTTCTCGTCCGCACCACTCCCGTCACACCCGAAACCCCCAAGCACAAGGGCATCACCTGGCTCGCCATGCCGATGGACGCGCCCGGCATCACCGTCCGGCCCCTGCGCACCCTCGCCGGGTCCACCGAGTTCGCGGAGGTGTTCCTCGACGAGGTGCGGGTGCCGGTCGCGAACCGGGTCGGCGCGGAGAACGACGGCTGGCGCGTCACCATGGTCACGCTCTCCTTCGAGCGGGGTACGGCCTTCGTCGGCGAGGTCGTCGCCTGCCGTCGCACCCTGGCGGCGGTCGCCCGTGAGGCGCGCGCGAACGGCACCTGGGACGATGCGGTCATCAGGCGCCAACTGGGGCGGCTCAACGCTGAGTTCATGACGCTGTGGCGGCTGACCCAGTGGAACGTGAGCGAGGCGCAGAAGACGGGCGGCGTTCCGGGAGCCGGTGGCTCCGTCTTCAAGCTCCGCTACTCGCACGCCCGTCAGGAGCTGTACGACACGGCCGCCGAGGTCCTGGGGGCCGGGTCCTTCGACCTCGGCCACGACTGGACCCTCGACCGGCTCTCCTCCCTCTCGTACACCATCGCCGCCGGTACCTCCCAGATCCAGCGGAACATCGTCGCCGAGCGCATCCTCGGCCTCCCGAAGGGCCGGTGAGGGGAGTCGCATGGACTTTCAACTGACCGATGAACAGAGGGCGTTGAAGCGCGGCGTCCGGGAGCTTCTCGCGCGGCGCTTCGACCGCGAGGCCCTGCGTGCGGCGGTCGACCGCGCCTCGTCGAGCAGCGGTGGGGCGCTGGACCGGGGCCTGTGGCGCACCCTCGGCGAGGCGGGCTTCTTCGCCCTGCGCCTCCCCGAGTCCGAGGGCGGCGTCGGCCTCGGGATGCCGGAGGCGGTGCTGCTCTTCGAGGAGGCGGGCCGGGTGCTGCTGCCGGGGCCCCTCGTCGAGACGCACCTCGCGGCGGGCGAGGTGAAGGGCGCGGCGGAGGGGGAGGCGGTCGTCACGGCTCCGTACGGGCGGCTCGTCGCGCACCTCGCCGACGCGGACGTCGTACGGGGGGCGGGTGCGGGTGCGGCGGACCTGCGCGGTGCCGTCGAGCCGGTGCGCTCGGTCGATCCGCTGACGCCGCTGCACCGGCTCGACGGGCCGACCTCGCACCCGTACCCGAGGGAAGCCGTTCTCCTGACCGCCGCCGAGCAGCTCGGGACGGCCGCCCGCACGCTTGAGCTCGCCGTCCAACACGCGTGCGAGCGCGAGCAGTTCGGGCAGCCGGTGGGGGCCTTCCAGGCGGTGAAGCACCTGTGCGCGCAGATGCTGGTGCGCGTCGAGACGGCCCGTGCGGCCGTGTACGCGGCGGCGGTCACGGGGTCGGACGTCGACGGAGCGGCGGCCGGACTGTTCGCCGACGAGGCCGCCGTGGGCAACGCGCGCGACTGCCTCCAGGTGTGCGGGGGCATGGGCTTCACGTGGGAGGCTGACGTACATCTGCATCTGAAGCGAGCATGGGTACGGGCCGGGCGCGGCCCGTCGAAGGCGGAGACGGAAGAGGAACTGGCGGCCGCACTTCTGGCCGACGGCGTGTGAGGGGCCGTACTTCTGGGCGAAACGACGTGAACGGCCGCTGCCAGAAGGAGTCATGAACGGGTCACCCTGTGTCGATATCGGGTTGTGTCCTTTGCAGGAGTCGTCACGGGCCGGAGTCGGGTCATCGCTCGGGTACGCTCCGTCAGATGCGAGTGGTGGTGGAGCGCGGGATTCCCGGTGCGGCCTGTACGGCGGCTCCGGACCGGGCGACGCGCTTCGTCCGAACCACTTCTCGCGTCGGGCGAAGGCGTCACGAGCGCTCACGTTCGACTCTCCGCAGCGTGCGTCGCACAGTATGCAGGACGCGTACTCCTTCGCGCTGGAATATGCCTGAAGCGCTTGTTGCGGTGACTGTACGTCAACCATGCTGTCCCACAAGGGAATCACGTTCCGTGACCCTGTGGAGACGCGAGGCGTTGTGTCCGCCGGTTCGGATGGTGTGAGCGGTGCAGGTGCTTCAGGTGCAGTTGGAGGTCGGGGCCGACCCCTCGGAGGTGGGACGAGCCCGTAGGTGGGCACGTTCCCGGCTCGTCGGGTGCGGCATAGAGGCCGACGAACCCGTCGCCGAGACGTTGGTCCTGCTCATTTCGGAGCTGGTCACCAACGCCGTCGTGCACACGGGCTGTCCGGCGGTGCTGCGGATGCTGCTGCCCGGGGTTCCCGGCGAGGGGACCGCCGGGGAGGGGGCGTCCGGCGACGGGCCTCCCGGTGAGTGGCTTACCGGGGAAACGTGCCTGAACGGGACGCCGGGCTCCGGTTCCGCTTCGGGCACCGCAGCGGGCGTGCTGGCGGCTTCGGGCGGCACGGTGCGGGTGGAGGTCGCCGATTCCAGCGCCTGCCCGCCGAGGCCCCGGCACGCGGAGGGCGACGACACGAACGGGCGCGGTCTGGAGCTCGTCGACGGTCTCGCCGACCGCTGGGGCTGGCAGACCGAGGGTGCGGGCAAGCGGATCTGGTGCGAGGTGGACCGGCAGGTGCTGCCGCCCCGGGCGGCCGGGGCGAACGGGTCCGAGTCCGCCGGACGGGATGCCGCGCGCGAGGCTCGCCGGGAGACGCCCCGGGAGACCCCTTGGGAGGGTCCTCGGGACACGTCGCGGGAGGCGCGGCGCGAGCCGGTGGCGGAGTCGCCTTTCAAGAAGCCGTTCGAGCCCCCCTTCGAGCCCTCGTACAAGCCGTCGTGCGCCGTCACAAATCGCACATAGCGCGCGTTTCGTCGAGGTGCTGTTGACGCCTCCCGGCCTCCTGATCACGCTTGAACGAGCGATTCGTGAGCGAGGGGACGTCGAGGCGGCCGCACCGCCCTCCTCGACGAGTGCGGGTCGGAACGTGGTGGCGGCCGTCCTGGGGGACGGCCGCCTTCCGCTGCGGCGGGAATGCGGTGGCCTTCTCGTACGTACGGTCGCCTGCTCGTGCGTACGACCGGAAGCGCCGCGCGTACGGCTGCGGGGCCGGACGCACGGGTGGAGGTACGGGCGGGCGTACGGCTAGAGGATCGCGACCGGGGCGACCGGTGTGCCTGTTCCGCCGACGAACGGCTCCGGCATCGCGGACAGCAGGAACGCGTACCGCTTCTCTTGTGCACAGGCTGTGGACAACTCTTCGAGATTCCAGTTCTGTCCCTGGAGCATCCCCATCTCGACCAGGTCGAGGGCGTGCACCGGCAGCCAGAGGTTCTCGATCTCCGGCGGGAAGATCTCGAAGGTGAGGGTGTCGTTCGCGACGGCGGCGACGTCCCGGGCGTGGAACCACTCGGGCGTACGGATCGAAAGCCCCGGCGACGGATACCCGTACCCGTGCTTGTCCCCGCCCAGGTACACCTGGATCTGCCCCGTCCGTACGAGCACGATGTCGCCCGCGCCCACCTTCGTGCCCGCCAACTCCTCGGCCGCCTCCAGGTCTTCGGGCGTGACGGCGTGGTCCCCGGCGAGCCGCTCCACACCCCGGGCGCGGGCCACGTCCAGCAGGACGCCGCGCGAGACGACGTGCCGGGCCTTGTCGATGCCGCTGAAGGCGGCACGGGTGTGCGGGGCGATGGTGTCGGCGGGGCGGCCGTTGTAGATCTTCCCCGAGTGCGAGACATGGGTGAGGGCGTCCCAGTGGGTGCCCGCCTGGAGGCCCATGGTCACGGCGTCGTCGCTGGTGGCGACGGTTCCGGGGCCGAACAGTTCCTGGTTGATCTGAACCATGGAGTGCAGTGGGTTGACCCGCCCCGGGATGACTCCGGTCTGCACGCCGTCCTGCTGGAGGGGCAGCGCGAGCGGGATGCGCCGGCCGGTGCGCACGGTCCGCGCGGCGGCCCGTACGACGTCGTCGGTGATCAGGTTGAGGGTGCCGATCTCGTCGTCCGCTCCCCAACGCCCCCAGTTGTTCACGCGCTTGGCGATGTCGTGGAACTCGGCGGGCAGCGACATGTGCGGGCCTCCCAGGTCTGGTGCGTCTCCGGTCCGGTGCGTCTCGGGTCTTGTGCAGGACCGACGCTCGGGCCATAAAATCTAACGGTCCGTCAGAAACCTTGGGAAGGCGTGGTGATGGGGAACTTCTTGACCGGAAAGGTCATAGCGGTGACCGGGGCGGGTCGTGGGATCGGGCGGGCGGTGGCGCTGGCGTGCGCGGCGGAGGGCGCGCGTGTGGTCGTCAATGACTACGGGGTCTCGATGGAGGGCGCGGAGCCGACCAGCGAGGTCGCCATGGAGGTGGTCAAGGAGATCGAGGCGGACGGCGGGGAGGCCGTCGCCGTCGCGGACGACATCTCCTCCATGGCGGGCGGCCAGCGGGTGGTTGACGTCGCCCTCGCCCAGTACGGGCGTATCGACGGAGTCGTCTGCGTCGCCGGGATCCTCCGCGAACGGATGCTCTTCAACATGTCCGAGGAGGAGTGGGACCCCGTCGTCGCCACCCACCTCAAGGGCACCTTCACCCTCTTCCGGGCGGCCTCCGCCGTGATGCGCAAGCAGGGTTCGGGCACCCTCATCGGCTTCACCAGCGGCAACCACCAGGGCAGCGTGGCGCAGGCCAACTACAGCGCGGCCAAGGGCGGGATCATCTCCCTCGTACGGAGCGCCGCGCTCGGCCTGCACAAGTACGGTGTGACGGCGAACGCGGTCGCGCCCGTGGCCCGTACGCGCATGTCGGCGAACGTACCCATGGAGCTGAAGGAGATCGGCGAGCCCGAGGACGTCGCCGCCCTCGTCGTCTACCTCCTCTCCGAGAGGGCCCGTGCCGAGGGGATCACCGGCCAGGTCTACACGATCGCCGGACCCAAGATCGCGGTGTGGGCGCAGCCCCGCGAACTGCGCGCGGGGTACGCGGCCTCCGGCTCCTGGACGCCCGAATCGATCGCGGACTTCCTGCCCGGCACGGTGGGCGTGGACCCGATGCCGATGCTGGCGCAGCTGGAGGCGATGCGCGAGGCGGCGGCGAAGAAGGAACGGCCCAACGCGACGGGGACTGAAGGGGGAGAGCGATGAGGGCGGTCGTCTTTGACGGGAAGCAGGTCGAGGTCGTCGACGACCTGGAGATACGCGACCCGGGCCCGGGGGAGGTCCTGGTGGGCATCCGTGCGGCGGGTCTGTGCCACAGCGACATCTCGGTCACCAACGGGACGATCCCCTTCCCCGTGCCGGTGGTGCTCGGCCACGAGGGCGCGGGCGTGGTGGAGGCGGTGGGCGCCGGGGTCACCCACGTCACACCCGGCGACCACGTCGCCCTGTCCACCCTCGCCGGCTGCGGGGCGTGCACGGAGTGCGACCGAGGCCGGCCGACGATGTGCCGCAAGGCGATCGGAATGCCGGGCCAGCCGTTCTCACGCGGCGGCACGCCGCTCTACCAGTTCGCCTCCAACTCCGCTTTCTCGGAACGGACGTTGGTGAAGGCGGTCCAGGCCGTCAAGATCCCCTCCGACATCCCGCTCACGTCGGCCGCACTCATGGGCTGCGGCGTGGTGACGGGGGTCGGCGCGGTACTGAACCGGGCGCGGGTGGCCCTCGGTGAGACGGTCGTCGTCATCGGCACGGGCGGCATCGGTCTGAACGTCATCCAGGGCGCGCGCATCGCGGGCGCGTCCAGGATCGTCGCCGTCGACACCAACCCGGCGAAGGAGGCGTCGGCCCGCCTCTTCGGCGCGACGGATTTCCTGACGTCGACGGACGCGGTGCGGGACCTGCTCCCGACCGGCGCGGACCACGTCTTCGAATGCGTCGGCCGAACCTCCTTGATTCGTGCCGCAATTGACCTCCTCGACCGGCACGGCCAGGCCATCCTGCTCGGCATGACCGCCCCGGCCGAGGAGGCCACCTTCATCCCCGCCGCGATGTTCCTGGACAAGTCCATCCTGGGCTGCCGGTACGGCTCGTCGCGCCCGCAGCGCGACATCCCGCTGTACGCGGAGCTGTACCGGCAGGGGCGGTTGCTGCTGGACGAGCTGGTGACGGAGACGTACCCGGTGGAGGACTTCGCGAAGGCGGCCCAGGACGCGGAGCAGGGGAGGGTGGCGCGGGGTGTACTGACCTTCTGACCGCCCGGCGGGGCAAATCAGCCCGTACGACGATCGAGGGCGGGCGGGGGCACCCATTCCAGCCCGTCCGGCGATTGAGGACGCGCGGGCGAAGCCCGTGCAGGGGGCGAGGGGCGTAGCCCCAGTCTGTGACGCCAGCCCGCAACTAGCCGCACCCACCCCCCCGATCAACCGCTCCGCCCCATCCGAAACGTCCGCCGATACGCCATCGGCGACACCCCAAGAGCCCCCTGCAAATGCCCCCGCATGGACTGCGCCGTCCCGAACCCCGCCTCCCTCGCCACCTGCTCCATGTCCAGATCACTCGACTCCAGCAGATGCCGCGCCCGCTCCACCCGCTGCTGCGCCAGCCACTGCCCCGGGCTCACCCCGGCCTCCTCGCGGAACCGCCGCGTGAAGGTCCGTACCGACATCGACTCCTGCTCCGCCATGTCCCGCAACTGGATCGGCTCGTGCAGATGCCCCAGCGCCCAGGCCCGCGCCGCCATGGTCGTGGCCAACTGCGGTTCCGGCACCGGCCGTCGGATGTACTGCGCCTGACCCCCGTCCCGGTGCGGCGGCACCACGCTCCGCCGCGCCACGTCGTTGGCGACGGCCGCCCCGAAGTCCCGCCGCACCATGTGCACGCAGAGGTCGATGCCCGCCGCGACCCCCGCCGAGGTGAGGACATCGCCGTCATCGACGTACAACACCTCGGGATCGACCTGCACCGCGGGGAACAACTGCTGGAAGCGCTCGGCCCAGTGCCAGTGCGTGGTGGCGGGCCGCCCGTCGAGAAGCCCGGCGGCGGCGAGCACGAAGCCGCCGGTGCAGATGGAGGCGAGCCGGGTCCCGGGCCGTACGAGCCGTAGGACATCGGCGATCTCCTCGGGCAGCCGCCCCTCCTCGTACAGCTCGGAGGGCTCGTACGCGGCCGGGACGATCACGGTGTCCGCCGCCGCCAGCACCTCGGGCCCGTGCTCGACGTACAGCTTGAAGTCGGCCTGAGTGTCGATCAGTTGCCCGGCCCGGGTCCCGAAGGTCACGACCTCGTACAGCCGCGCCCCCTCCGCGTCGTATGCCCGCCCGAAGATCCGGTGCGGGATCCCGAGCTCGAAGGGAATCACCTCGGGGAGGGCGAGGACGGCGACGCGATGGAGGTTCCCGGCCGAGGTGCCATCGTCAGTACTCATGGCCCGATCGTAACGAATGCTGTCCCTCGGGCCACTCGATCGCCGTGGGCGACTCCCGCAAGCTGATCCCGTGACCCAGACGACACCCCCCGTACGGCCGGTCGACGAGCCGATTCCCGCACCTCAGACCCCCAGCCAACCCCGCATCCACCGCGCCTGGTTCGTCGCGGCCGTCGGCTTCGTGACGATCATCGGCGCCGCCGCGTTCAGCTCGCTCCCCGGTCTGCTCATCGAGCCGCTGCACCGCGAATTCGACTGGTCGCGCGGCACGATCGGCTTCGCGGTCTCGGTCAACCTCGCGCTGTACGGACTCACCGCACCCTTCGCCGCCGCACTGATGGACCGCTTCGGCATCCGCCGGGTCGTCGCCTGCGCGCTGACGGTCATAGCCATCGGCTCGGCGCTCACCGTCACCATGACGGCGGCCTGGCAACTCATCCTCTTCTGGGGGGTGTTGGTGGGCCTGGGCAGCGGCTCGATGGCCCTGGCCTTCGCGGCGACGGTCACCAACCGCTGGTTCGTCGCCCGCCGGGGCCTGGTCACCGGCATCCTGACGGCGGCCGGTGCCTCCGGCCAGCTCGTCTTCCTCCCCTTCCTGTCCTGGCTGGTGGAGAACCACGGCTGGGAACCCGCATCGATCACCGTCGCGCTCGCCGCGCTGGCCGTCGTCCCCTTCGTGTGGCTGCTGCTGCGCGACCACCCGGCGGACGTCGGCCTGGCCCCGTACGGTGCGAGCGCGTTCGTCCCGAAGCCCGCACCCGTCCAGGGTGCGGCCCGTCGCGCGGTCAAGGTCCTCTTCTCGGCGGCCCGCACCGGCCCCTTCTGGCTGCTCGCCGGGACCTTCGCGATCTGCGGAGCCTCCACGAACGGCCTGGTCAAGACGCACTTCGTGCCCGCCGCACACGACGCGCACATGCCGGTGCAGGCGGCAGCAGGACTCCTGGCCGTCATCGGCGTCTTCGACGTGATCGGCACGATCGCCTCGGGCTGGTTCACCGACCGCTTCGAGGCCCGTCGCCTCCTGGCGGTCTACTACGCGCTCCGGGGCATCTCCCTCCTCTTCCTCCCCCTCCTGCTCGCCCCTTCCGTCCATCCCCCGATGGTGCTCTTCATCGTCTTCTACGGCCTGGACTGGGTGGCCACGGTCCCGCCGACGATCGCGCTGTGCCGCGAGTACTTCGGCGAGGACAGCGCGATCGTCTTCGGCTGGGTACTGGCTTCGCACCAGGTGGGGGCGGCACTGGTGGCGTTCTTGGGCGGGTTGGCGCGCGACGTCTTCGGGTCGTACGACGTCGTCTGGTACGCGTCGGGGGCCCTGTGCGCGATGGCCGCGCTGATGGCCCTCATCATCCAAAAGCGGCCGACGCGGAAACCCGAAATGGCAGGATAGCCCCACTGACGAGGCCCCTGACCAGGGCAAAAGTGGGGGAACACCATGACCAGGACCCGCATATCCAAAGCCACCCGCCGCGCGCTGCTCACGGCAGCCACCGCCGCGCTGTGCGCCACGACGCTGACGTCCTGCGGCACGCAACACGCGGGGGCCGCAGGCGCGGGGGCGGCGACGGGCAAGGAAATCGTCTGCCCGGACGGCAGCACACCGGGCCCGATGACGGGCGGGGGCGGCGAGGACCTGACGTCGGAGGACGTGGGGGGTACGGGTGAGGACCTGACGTCGGAGGACGTGGGGGGTACGGGGGAGGACCTGACGTCGGAGGATGTGGGGGGTACGGGGGAGGACCTGACCTCGGAGGATGTCGGGGGCACCGGCGAGGATCTGACGTCGGAGGACGTGGGCGGCACCGGCGAAGACCTCACCTCCGACCCGGGCACCGGTGACGACGGCCTCCCCGAGGGGCCGAGCGAGTGCTGGGGCCCCGACTACGGGAAGAACGACCCCTCCCAGGAGCCCCACCGCGTCAACGGCGTCCCCACGGTGGGCGCGCACCGCTGGTACGGCATGAAGACCGAGTTCACGGCGTACATCAAGTCGACGCCCTCCACGAAGGACGACGAAGTCCTCGACGACATCCGCGGAATCCGCATGGTCAAGATCCGCAGGCCCGAGAACAGCGACGTCATGGAGGCCCGCATCGCCTCCGGCTGCGGCCCGTTCCAGGAGCAGTGCGAGTTCCAGGCGAAGACGTTCGCGGACTGGCGCAGCAAGAAGTACGGCGACAAGGGCCACGTGGTCCTGTTCGGCGGCGCGAAGACAACGGTGGAGCTGACCTGGGGCCTCAAACCGAACCCCAAGTCCAGCTAGCCCCAGCCCAACCGGCCCGAGCCCAACCGGCCCGAGCCCAGCCAGCCTGAGCCCAGCCAGCCCGAGTCCGACCAGTCCCCTTAGGCGCTGAAGCCGCTGAAGCCACCGAAGGCGCCCCGGTGGAAGAGCAGGGGGGAGCTCTCCGGGGCGTCCGGGGCGGTCGCGCTCAGGGCTTCGACGCGGCCGACCACGATCAGGTGGTCGCCGCCCGTGTGCACGGTCTGGATCGTGCAGTCGATCCAGGCCGGTACGCCCGCCAGCCGTGGCGAACCCGTCACGGGTGCGGCGTCGTACTCGACGCCCGCGAACTTGTCCGTGCCGCTTCGGGCGAAGCCTCGGCACAGCTCGCCCTGGTGGGCGCCCAGGACGTTGACGCAGAAGACCCCGGCGCGGGCGATACGGGGCCAGGTCGTCGACGTACGGGCCACCATGAAGACGACCAGTGGCGGGTCGAGCGACAGTGACGCGAAGGACTGGCAGGCGAACCCGGCGGGTGGTTCGTCGTCCGGTCCCGTAGCGGCTGCCGCTCCCGGTGCGGTGGTCACCGGTGCGGTACTGCCCGGTGACGTGATAACGGTAACGCCGCTCGCGAAGTTCCCGAGTACGCGCCGGAATTCGACGGGATCAAGTGGAAGCCGTTCGTCCGGGCGGACGGCCCGCAGGTCGGGGCGCGGCAGAGCTTCCACTGCCTGCGGCTCGGCGACCGTGGCGGCGCCGACGGACCTGAGGTATCGGACGGCGGTGGCCGCCATCCCTGCGTGTCCCATCACCTCTCCATTGAAGCTGACGGCCCGTCAGATAGGAAGACGCGCGAGGGCGTGGGCAGGAGTGCGATTACAGGCCCCGGTAACGCGGCGTGCGGCGTTCGACGAAGCTGGCGACGCCCTCGTTGGCGTCGGCGGTGGTCATGTTGATCTCCTGGGCCGAGGCTTCGGCAGCCAGGGCCGTGCTGCGGTCCGAGTCGAGGGACGCGTTGACGAGCTGCTTGGTGAGGGCGAGCGCCCGGGTGGGACCCGCGGCGAGGCGTTCGGCCCAGGCGCGGGCGGTCTTGTCGAGGTCGTCGGCGGGGACGACCCGGTTGACCAGGCCCAGGCGTTCCGCCTCCGCCGCCGGGAGCGCGTCCCCGAAGAACATCAGCTCCTTCGCGCGCTGCGGGCCGATCAGGCGGGGGAGGAGATAGGCCCCGCCGCCGTCCGGGACGAGGCCCCGCCGTACGAAAACCTCGATGAACTTCGCCTCCTCGGCAGCGATGACGAGGTCGCAGGCGAGGGCGAGGTGCGCCCCGATACCGGCCGCCGTGCCGTTCACGGCGGCGATCACCGGCTTCTCGCAGTCGAGTACGGCGGTGATCAGCCGCTGCGCGCCGAGCCGGATCGTACGGGCGACGTCGCCGGGGACGCGCTCGCGACCCGCGGTGGCCGGGTTGTTGCTCCGCAGGTCCGCGCCCGCGCAGAAGCCCTTGCCCGTGGCGGTGATCACGACGGCCCGGATCGCGGGGTCGGCGGAAGCCTCGGCGAGCAGCGAAATGATGCGTTCCCGCTGGTCCCAGGTGACGGCGTTCATGGCTTCGGGGCGGTTGAGGGTGATCCAGGAGACCCCGTTGTCAGTGGCGTGGAGTATCAATGAATGCACGGAGAGTGACGAGCTGTCCGGCGATGCGGAAGTGGGGGAAGTCATGGGTGTACGGCTCCGGTTCGGGTGGAGAAGCGCGTGGTCGACGATCTCGACGAGGTTGGGGGCGGCGGTGTCAACGGCAGACGGCCAGCGCGTCCAGGGCCACCGCGCCCTGTCCGCGCGGCAGGACCATGAGCGGGTTGATGTCCAGCTCGGAGAGGTCGTCGCCGAGTTCCAGGGCCATCCGCTGGACGCGCAGGATCACCTCGACGAGGGCGTCCACGTCTGCCGGGGGCGCCCCCCGAACGCCTTCCAGCAGGGCGTGCCCGCGCAGTTCGCCGAGCATCGCGCGGGCATCCGGCTCCCCGAAGGGCGGTACGCGTACGGCGGCGTCCCCGAGTACCTCCACCAGCACGCCACCCAGACCGACCGTGACGGTGGGCCCGAAGAGCGCGTCGCGGCCCGCGCCGACGACCATTTCCACGCCCCGCGCGACCATCTGGCAGACGAGGATTCCGTCCAGGGTGATGTTCTCGTACGCGGCGATGTCGGTCAGCTCGCGATAGGCGTCCCGGACCTGACTGGCCGAGGTCAACCCGACTTTCACCAGCCCGAGTTCGGTCTTGTGGGCGAGCTGCGGACCGGAGGCTTTCATCACGAGCGGGTAGCCGACCTGCGCGGCCGAGCGCACGGCCGCCGCCGCACTGGTCACCAGCTGCTCACGCGGTACGCGAATGCCGTACGCCCGCAGCAACTGTTTCGCCGCGTGCTCGCTGAGCTGCTGGCCCGGGCGCATCAGTGCCTGTGCCTTGCGGAACGAGGGCGAAGGCGTGCGCGGCGCCTCGTCGAAGGGGGAGCGGTAGGAGGCCGTGAAGCGGTGGTGGTCGAGGTAGGCCCGGACGGCGGTGATGCAGTTGCCGAAGGTGCGGAAGGTGGCCAGCCGGGACGAGCCGAGCAGGGTCTCGCGGTACGCGGCCTCGGTGCCGACGGGCGACCCCCACACCACGCACACCAGCTTGTCCGTCGCCTCGGCGGCGTCCGCGAGGTCCTGGGCCAGTTTGTCGCTCATGGGAGGGAAGGGGCCTGTGATCGGGCAGATCAGCACTCCCACCGCCGGATCGGCGAGGATCGCGTCGATGATCTTCCGGCCGCGCCAGTCCCCGACGGGGTGACCCCCGTTGTCGACCGGGTTGGCCACGTTCAGGTACTCCGGTATCCACTCGTGCAGCTCCGCCTGCTTGGCGGCGTCCAGCGCCGGAAGGTCGAGACCCGCCGCCGTCGCCAGGTCCGCGAAGTGCGCGCCCGTTCCGCCCGAGATCGAATACACGACGACACCGTCGGCCAGGGGCTTGCGGGCGCGGGCCAACAGGGCGGCGGTGTCCTGGAGTTCGTCCAGACCGTCCACCCGGATGACACCGAACTGCCGCATCGCCGCATCGACGACGTCGTCCGCGCCGGTCAGCTTCCCGGTGTGGGAGGCGGCGGTACGGGCTCCGGCCTCGGTCCGCCCGACCTTGACGGCGACGACGGGCACGCCGCTGCGGGCGGCGCGGTCGGCGGCGAGGAGGAAGGAGCGGCCGTCCTTGAGGCCCTCGATGTAGGCGGCGATGGCGCCGACCTCGGGTCGCGTGGAGAAGTACGAGATGAAGTCCGCGGTCTCCAGATCGGCCTCGTTACCGGTGGGAGCCCAGTGCGAGAGCCGCACACCGATCTGCTGGAGGGAGAAGACAGGGCGTCCTTGGTGGCCGGACTGGGTGATGAGGGCGATGGCGGGTCCTTCCAGATCGTCCCGGAAGGCTTCGAAGGCGTTGAGGTTGGTGTTCGGACCGAGGAGACGTAGTCCGGAGTCGGTGGCGGCGACGGCGGCGGCCAGGTGGGCCTGGGCGGCGGCCCCGTCCTCACCGGTCTCGGCGAAACCGGAGGCGAAGGCGACAGCGAAGCTGACCTTGGCGTCGGCCAGTTGATGGACGAGAGGGAGGGGGTTCTTCACGAGGAGCACGGCGAGATCGACCTGCTCGGGCAGATCGGAGACGGAGGGCACGCACGGCAGCCCGAATACGGACTCCCGGGACGGGTGCACGGGGTGCAGGCGGGCCCCCACACGCTCGGCCCAGGCGATGAGCTGGCGGGTGATCCCCGTGTTGGGGCGGCCCTCGGCATCGGAAGCGCCGACGACGGCGACGGACTCGGGCCGGAAGAACCGGTCCAGATCCGGCACCGGGGCGTACAGCGGGCGCCCGCTGACGTCCAGGTCGGCGGCGGTCGCGGTACCGACCCCGGAGGCGGCGGCGTCGGCGGTCGTGGTCCCCGGGGCGCCGGGGGCCCGGGTCGCGGCGGCGGTCGTGCCGTGGACGGAGGCGGACCGGGCTTCGTCCCCGCAGGCGACGACGCGGGCGCGGAGGCCGGAGGTGAGGGTGCCGTGTGTTGATCCAAGCATCGCTGAGCCCGCTCCTGCTCGTTGTGGAGACCGGAATGGCAATTCACTGACGCTCTGTCAGATTACTGAATTGACGGTACGTCAGGAACAGGGCGGAAGGGACCTGTTCGGATTCCGGTGCCGGAGCGGGGGTCAGTGATCAGCCCGGCGATGCCGGTCAGGTCCCGGTGCCGCTCGCGGTCCGGGCGTGGTCGGGCAGGAGGTTGACGAGGAGGGTGATCTGGCCGAGGTGGGTGAAGAAGTCAGCAAGGAGGCCCTGGAGGCGTTCCTGGGCGGCGGGGCTGTAGGGGAGGGTGGGGCTCGGGACGGTGAGGGCCGGGTCGTGGTCCGGGGCCTCGGTGAGATAGCGCTCGGTGCGGGTGTGGACGACGTCGTGGTAGGCGAGGAGGTCCTTGCTTCCCGGGGCGTGGAAGGCCGCCACCTGTTCCGGGGTGTGCCCGAGGCCGGTGTCGGAGGGGTCGGCGGGGCGGTGGAAGTGGTCGGCCCAGCCGTCGGAAAGCCAGAGTTGGGGGATGCCCATGAGTTCGGAGAGGTTCCGGTCCTGGCCGCGTGTGATGCGCCAGGCGAGCCAACCGATGGAGTGGGTGGCGGGGGAGGGCCGCCAGATGAGGGCGTCGTCGTCCAGGCCCTCGACGGCGGCGGTCAACTCCCTTCGTACGCGGCGGAAGAGGCCAAGGGTGAGGTCGTCGGGTGCGTCGGGCATGCGGGTCCCTCCGGTGGGTGTGGGTGCGTCGGCCTCGGTACCGGGGCTGGTACCGAGGCCGGTGCGTGGGTGGGGCGGGTCAGGGGCGGAAGGCGGCGGCGTGGTCGGCGGCCCAGGCGGCGAAGGGGCGGGGCGGGCGGCCCAGGACGTCTTCGACGGCCGAGGTCGTGTCGGCCACCGACGCGGGCACGGTCGCCCACATGTGCAGCATGAAGTCGATGCCCTCGTCGGGCCAGCCCTCCGCACGCCACTGTTCGCGGGCCTGGTCGTCGGTCAGTTCCGTGAAGCGGAGTTCCTGGCCTGTCGCCGCCGCGATGGCCGCCACCTTGGCGGCCGGGGTGAGGGCTTCGGGGCCCGTGAGGTGGAGGCTGCGTCCCGCGTGGCTGCCGTTCGTGCTCGTGAGTACGGCGGCGATGACCTCGGCGACGTCCCGCTCGTCGGCGGAGGCGGTCCGGCGGGCGGCGTACGGTTCGCGGACCTCGGACGTGGTGCGGATGGTGTCGGCCCAGCCGAGGGTGTTGGACATGAGGTCGATCGGCCAGACGAACGTCCATTCCAGGGGGCTGGTGCGGACCGCCGTGGTCAGACCGCTCTCGTCGTCGCCGACCGCGAGGACCGTCAGGCGTTGAACGCCCGCTTCGGTGGCGAGGGCCAGGATCTCCGGGCCCGTGGTGAGAGGGGTGTGGTCGTGCCCGGTGGCTCCGAGGAGGTGCAGGGCGCTGACACCGTCGAGGGCTGCGGCGAGGGTGTCCGGCTTGGTGAGGTCACCCTCGACGATCTCGACGCCGTCGGGGAGGCGGGCGGCCCCGGCCCCGGCTGCGCTCGCGTCGCGGGTGAGGGCGCGGACCGGGTGCCCGGTGCTGTGGAGGTGCTCGACCACGAGGCGGCCCAGGTTTCCCGTGGCACCAGTTACCAGAATCGTCATGCGGCTCCTCGTCGGGTGATCGGTGCCGGGGCTGTCATGTTGCCCGGCTGTGGACGAGGTTAGGCTCCAACTAGGCCGCGTATTGGCCCAGTTGCCGATCCTGTGCGGCTGGTCCGGGCTCCGGTCCGGGTGGGGCCCGTTCCGCACGGTGCGGGTAGCTGGCGTCACCCTGGCGAGGAGTGGGGCACGGGGTGGAGCTTCCCCGCTCCCGGCGGCGGGGGCCGGGTACGGGGAGACCGGTTTCGGTGGCCTCCCCTGACAGGGCTGGGTGTCTGGTGCTCAGTGCTGGCGCTTGAGGGTGCCGAGGAGGGCGGCCAAGGCGGCGGGGGCGGGCGTGACGATCCGGCCCGGCTCGTCGCTCTCGCGGAGGTGGATGCGGCCCGTTGCGGATGCGGACAGCTCGACGCATTCGCCCTGGCCGCTGCTGCCGCTGAAGCTGGACTTCTGCCAGTCGGGTTCCATCACGGGATGCTCCTGGTCAGCTCGTAGGGCTAGAGAACGCTCCTGCTTTGACGGTACGCAGCAGTCCGGTCAGGCCGTTAGGCGTAACGGTGGTGACGTGGGTGGGGTCGTCGCTCTCGCGGAGGTGGATGCGGCCCGTTGGGTCGATCGCCAGCTCGACGCACTCTTGCGAGCCCCCTGTGCTGAACGACGACTTTTGCCAACTGAGCTGAGGCATCAGGCTCCTTCTTACAGGCTGTACATCACGTGCTGGATCAGGCTAATCGAGTCCTGGGTGTCATGGGACTCGGGCTTGGCTTCCGGGTCGATCGGTGCGAGTGCGAGTTCGCTCAGCCGGTCAAACATCCTCGCGTACTCGTCCAATGTCCCGACCTCACTCAAGAAGGCGGAGTTCAAAGGGTGTTCCAGATAGACGGTGTCAAGCTCCTGGGTCGCGCCGCCGAAGAGGATGAAGGGACGGCTGAATGCGGCGTAGACCCCCGCTTCGAACGGGAAGATCTGGATCGTGACGTTGGGGAGTCGTGCAACCTCAATGAGGCGGAGCAGTTGCTTGCGCATGGCTTGCGCTCCGCCCACCCTGACGCGCAGCGCCGATTCGTGGATGACCGCGTGGTAGCTCATGGGCGATTCGCCATCGAGGATCTGCTGCCGTTCCATCCTGAACCGGGTGAAGCGGTCGAGCGTTGACTCGTCCTCCATGGTTGCGAGTACGGCACGGGCATAGTCGGCGGTTTGCAGCATGCCGGGGATGAACAGCGGCTCGTGGATTCTGATCCGGCTCGATCGGAACTCAAGCTCCGCAAGGTCGATGCCGGAGGGCGCGACGGTGTCCCGGAACTCGTCCCACCACCCCTTCCCCGTGGCCTGCGCCATCTCCATAAGCCCGTCGAAGTACGGGCCCGGTGGGCAGCCGTACTCGCGCAGCAGCTTGTAGAGCCGGTTCCGGGACACGTCGACGCGGCCCGCCTCAATGTTGCTAATGCGCGTGCGGTCGGCGTCGAGCAGGGCACCGGCGCGGTCGCCGGACAGGCCCGCGCTGTTCCGCAGTTTGCGGAGTTCTAGGCCGAGGCGGCGGTGTCGTTCGCTGGGATTGCTCCTGGGTGGCATGTCTGACCTCCTGCGAAGCAGTGTGCCGGGGCCAACTGGCGTGGGCCACGTGGTTATTCGTACGTCACTCACATCGGTGACATTCCTCGGAAACGGTTGCAACTCTCGGAACGGGTTCCCTACCTTCGAAGAGCGGAAGTACCCCCACCCTCACGGAAGTTGACGGGCGGACCTGGTCACCGCGACCTGCCCGTACGTGACCGTACGAGCCAGCGCACGCCGAGGAGGAAGCATGCGGAACCGGAACCGACCCGCCCTCACCGCCGACGTATCCCTGGTCTTTCCGCCCGACCCCGCCTGGGTCCGTAACGCCCGGGAGACCGTACGGACCCTCGTCGAAGCCGCCGGGAGAGGTGAACTCCTCGACGCTGCCGTGCTGTTGACGTCCGAGGTGGTCACGAACTCCATCGCCGCGTGCACCCTGAGCGGCACCGCCGGGCCCATCACCCTCTTCGCCGGGTGGACCGACCTCGGCAAGCTCCTCCGCGTCCTCGTGCACGACGAGGCTCCGGGGCGGCCCCAGTGCCAGAGTCCGGCCCCGGATTCCGAGGGCGGGCGCGGTATGCAGCTCGTCTCGGGCGGGGCCGACGCATGGGGCGTGTGCGCGCACGGGCCTGGGGAGGGCAAGGCCACCTGGTTCGAGCTGGGGCGGTTCGAGCGCGGGTACCGGTTCGAGGGGTGGCTGCCGTGATGGAGGCCGAGCCGGTGACGGAGGAGGGGCGGCGTTTCGAGCAGGGTGGTGTCCGGGGATCTTTTGCCGTGCGGCCCTGCCTGGGGAGTCGCCGCGGAGGAGGCAGAGGGGATAATGGGGAGATGTCCTCCAGACCACAGCACCTCGCTCCTGCGACGATGGGGTTCTCGGGCGCGGCCACCGAGGACCTGGCGCTGTACCGGGAAAAGTTCCTGCGCCGTTTGCCGGACTCCCTGGATGAGCTGCGCGGCCCGAGCCAGGGCATCGTGGAGCTGCCGCTGCACCTGGCCTGGTCCGGAATGACCTCGTACGACCTGGGCAAGCCCCGCCAGCGCATGGGGCTGTACCGCACGGTTTTGCACGAGGGCCTGCGCGAGGACCTTCCGCGCTACCTCAACGAGAACCTGCTCCAAGAGTTGTGGCCCGTGCTGCGCACCCTCGTCGGCCGCACCGTGCGCACCGTATGGGAAGAAGCCTTTCCCCAGCTCGCATCTCGCGCCCGAGCAGCCGCGTGACGGACATGCCGGAGCTGCACACACGGCTCCTGGCGGATGTGATCGCGCTCGGGTCCCCGTATCCGCTGGTTCTCACCGGTGGATACGCCGTGCGGGCGCACCGCCTGGTGAACCGTCCCAGCCAGGACCTCGACGTCGCCACCGAAAACCCGGCACCCATGGCCGACATCGCCGCCACGCTCCGTGCCGGGCTCGAAGGTCGGGGTTGGAGGGTGGCGGCGCTTGAGACCGCCCCGCTCTCCGCCCGTTTCACCGTGGCTGACCCGAATACGGGGCAGGAGTGTGAAGTCGACATTCTCAAGGAAGTCTTCTGGCGGCCAGTCGTCAGGAGTCCGTACGGGCCCGTTCTCGCTGAGGAGGATGTCATCGGCACCAAGGTCCGTGCCCTCGCCGACCGTGGTGCGCCACGCGATCTCATCGACGTGTTCGCAGCCTCCCGTCGTTGGAGCGCTGCCGACCTGGAGGAATTCGGCCGTCGGCATGCCCGTGGCCGCTTCGAACAGGAAGACCTGCAGGCAAACCTTGCCGGAGCCGAGTGGACTGACGACGAAGCCTTCGCCGCCTACGGCCTCAACGACGCCGCGATCTCCGCTCTCCGAGTGTGGGCCGTGGAATGGGCCGACGATCTCGCCGCCCGGCTCCTTGAGGATTCCGATGATTTCGGGCACTGACTGACAGAGGACGTGGTGGGCCAGCTCGCGGGCGTAAGGGGATTCAGCGGTGCCGGGGAGCGCGTGCCACCGCCCGCGCGATGCGTTCCGCGTCCAGGGCCATTTCGCGGAACATTCCCGAGATCGGGTTCGTGAAGCCCGTGAAGTGCAGGGCGGGGGCCTGGGGGGACGTGCGGGGTCCGTGGACGGTGGGGCGGCCCTGTGCGTCCAGCACGCCGAGGTGGCCGACCAGCCCCTCCAGGGAGCGGCGGTAGCCCGTGGCGGCGATGATCACGTCCGGGGCGAGGCGGGAGCCGTCCGCGAGGAGGGCTTCGCCCGTCGCGGCGTCGAAGGAGTCGAGTGCGGTGACCGGCTCGACCTCGCCCGCCCGTATCGCGGCGATCAGGCCCACGTCCTGGACGGGGATCGCGCCCTCGTTCACTCGCGAGTACAACCCGCGAGTGGGGCGGGGCAGGCCCTGGGCCGAGAGGTCGGGGACCGAGAGGCGGCAGACCACGTCGCCCGCCCGGTCCACCAGGCCCACCGGGAGGCGGCGCACCAGGATGCCCGTGCGCTGGGCGGGCCAGCCCGCCGTGGTGCGGCGCAGGATGTACGGGGGTGTGCGGACGGCGAGGCGTACGCGGGAAGCACCGCCCGAGGCGAGGTCGGCGGCGATCTCCGCGCCCGTGTTGCCGACGCCAACGACCAGGACGTCCTTGCCCTGGAAGGGAGTTGGGTTGCGGTAGTCGGCGGCGTGGAGGAGTTCGCCCTTGTACGAGGCCGAGTGGGGCCAGGCCGGGAGGTGCGGGGTGTGGTTGTGGCCGGTGGCGACGACCACGGCGGAGCCCGTCAGCTCGCGGCCGCCGCTGGCGTGGAGGAGCCAGGCGGAGCCGTCCGGGGTGCGGTCGACACGGGAGACCTCGACGCCCGTGACGATCTCCAACTCGTGGTGGTCCACGTACTTTTCCAGGTAGCGGACCACGTCGTCCCGGGAGACCCAGCGGCCGAACGAGCGCGGCATCTTCAGGCCCGGGAGGCCCGACAGAGCGCGGGTGGTGTGCAGGTGCAGTCGGTCGTAGTGGGCCCGCCAGGACGCCCCGACCTGGTCGGACTTCTCCAGGACCACGGCACGGACGCCCCGGGCGCGCAGGGCTGCCGCCGCTGCCAGACCGCCGGGGCCCGCTCCGATGACGTACACCGGGCGGTCGTTGGTGGTGGCTATGCCGGGGGAGCCGGGGTTGCGGTCGCTGGAGGCCATGAGGCGTGAGCGTAACCGTGCGTGCTCGGTTGATAGGTCTCGGTCAAGAGGGGAATCGGGTTGCGAATTGATCACGCGGGGTGGGGGTGTGGTGGGTGGTTGGTGCGGGGGCCTTGCGGACTGGAGGCTCGTCCGGTGAACTGACGTACCGTCAGAAGCGCTTGAAGGGGCTGTTCCTGTGCAGACCGTTCGAGACGTCCTGGCAGACCTGGTCCCTCGATCATGCGATCGGATGGTTCTGACGATGGCGACGACTGCTGCTGACGTCCCCGACATCGATGCCTTCACCCGGCCGTACTGGGAAGCCGCCGCCGAAGGGCGGTTGCTGGTGCGGCGGTGTGCCGATTGCGGGCGCGCACACCACTATCCGCGCGAGTTCTGCCCGTACTGCTGGAGTGAGAACGGGAGTTGGGAGCGGGCGAGCGGGCGGGCGACGCTCTACACCTGGTCGGTCGTGCACCGCAACGACCTGCCCCCGTACGGGGAACGGGTCCCGTACGTGGCCGCCGTCGTCGACCTCGCCGAAGGGCCCCGGATGATGACCGAGGTCGTCGACTGCGAGGAGGCCGCGCTGCGGATCGGGGCCGAGGTGGAGGTGGTCTTCCGGGCGGGCGAGGGGTACGCGGTGCCGGTGTTCCGGCTGGTCTGAGGTCCTCCTGGTCTGAGGTCCTCGACAGGATGCGGCGTTACGGCCAGAGCAGCTCGCGCACCCAGCGCTCGCCGTCCCGCCGGTAGCGCAGTCGTACGTGCTGACGCCGGGCGTCGCCCTGGAAGAACTCGACCGCCGTCGGGGCGAGCGCGTACAGCGTCCAGGTGGGGGCGGTGAGGGTCGGGTCGGCCTCCGCGCGCGTCCAGGAGGCTTCGGAAGCCTCCCTCAACTCCGCCTGGGAAGGGAGTACGTCGCTCATGCGGCCGGTGAGGGCGGCGGCCAGGGCTCCCGTCGAGCGGGCGTGCAGGTCGGCCGTCGCCGCCTCGGGCGTGCCGGAGAGTACCTGCCCCTCGACGCGGACCTGGCGGGCCTGGACCGGCCAGTAGAAGCCGAGGGCCGCGTCCGGGCGGGCGGCCAGCTCCCGGCCCTTGCGGCTCGTGCTGTGGGTGCCGAAGTGCCAGCCGTCCTCGTCCGCGTCGTGGAGGGTGAGGACCCGGGTCGAGGGGCGGCCGTCCGCGTCGGCGGTGGCGAGGGTCATGACGTGGGCTTCCGGCTGGCCCGCCTCGGCCGCTTCGCGCAGCCAGGCGCGGAAGAGGGGGAGCGGGGTGGCGGGGGCGGCCTCCGGGGCGAAGTGCGGGAGGTCGATGCCGTCCCAGACCCGGAGGGAGTGGAGGAGCGTGCGGAAGTCGCGGGCGGCTCCGGCTTCGTCACGGGCTTCGTCGTCGTACGTCATGGGGCGATTGTGCCCGTCACGCCGCGCGGTGGCCGACGACCCCCGCGTACTCCTTGAGCGGCACCGCGTGCGCCATCTTCTGTACGTCCTCCGCGATCTTCTTGGCGATGAACCCCTTCCACGGCATCTTCGGCAGCATCCGCACCATCAGCAGCCGCAGCTGGATCTTCCACTTCCGGTCCATCGTCATCTCGCCGACGAACTTCCGCGCGAAGGTCTGCGTGTGCTCGACCCCCGGACGCAGGTGGCTCTCGTACGCGGCGAAGGCACGGGCGAAGTCACCGTCTGCGGCGGCGAGTTCACCGGCAAGGGTGTACGCGCCGATCAGGGCGAGGCCCGTGCCCTGGCCGGAGGCGGGTGAGGTGCAGTGCGCGGCGTCGCCGAGGAGGACGACGCGGCCCTTCGACCAGCGGTCCAGCTCGATCAGGCTCATCGAGTCGAAGTAGAAGTCGTCCGCCGCTGCCGCGTTGGTGAGCAGGCGCGGGATCTGCCAGCCCCGGTCCGCCGCGAAGGCGTCGGTCAGCAGTCGCTTCTGGGCGGCCGTGTCGCGGTGGTCGTAGGAGAGTTCCGGCGAGGCGAAGACGAACATGTTCTTCGCCGTCGTCTGGCCGCGCGAGCTGTACGCGCACACCAGCTTGTCCGGGAGCGCGTGGTACGCCTCGTGGCGGTCGAGGTTCAGGTCGTTCGGCGCCGTGAAGATCGAGATGTACGCCCCCAGGTGGCGCCTGTACTGCTGCTCGTCGCCGAAGGTGAGACGGCGGGTGTGGGAGTGCATGCCGTCCGCGCCGACGACCAGGTCGAAGCGGCGGGGCGGGGCGTTCTCGAAGGTGACCAGGACGCCGTCCTCGTCCTCTGTGAGGGAGGCGATTGAGTCGTCGAAGAGGTACTCGACGTCGTCGCGGGTGCGGTCGTAGAGGATGCGGGCCAGGTCGCCGCGCATGATCTCGTCGTCCTCGCCGGTCCGGGCGCCGAAGATCTCGGCCGGGAGCTCGCCGACGGTCTTGTTGTCGGCGTCGACGTAGGAACCCGTCTGCATGTCGGTGGAGTGGGCGCGGACCTCGTCCATGATGCCCATCCGCTTGCAGACCTCGACGGCCGTGCCGCGCAGGTCGACCTTGTAGCCGCCGGAGCGCAGCTCGGGGGCGCGCTCCACGACGGTCGGCACGAAGCCGTACCGGTGCAGCCAGAGGGCGAGGGCGGGGCCCGCGATGCTCGCGCCGGAGATCAGGACCGTGCGGGCGGTGCGGATGGGCTCGGGGGTCGTGTGGTGTCCCATGTCGGGCTCCTCGTCAGCGAGTTCGTGTCGGCCGGTGCGTGGGTGCGGCGGCCGATGACTCGACTGTACGAGCGTTTTATACGCTTGTCTATGACGCTTGTATAGATCTATCTGGAGGTGGTCGTTCCGCTGATGTTCACCGCCCCAGCAGCACCGTTCCCGACGAGCAGAACCAGCCGCCCGTCCCCGACGCGACCGCCACCTCCGGCAGCCGCCCGCCCGCCTTGCGGACCTGCCCGGCCCCCGCCTCGCCCCGCAGCTGCCGTACCGCCTCCACCAGCAGGAACAGGCCCCGCATCCCCGGATGGCAGGCCGACAGGCCGCCCCCGTCGGTGTTCACCGGCAGCTCCCCGTCGCGCAGCAGCCGCCCCTTCTCCACGAACGCCCCGCCCTCCCCCTTCGCGCAGAAGCCCAGGTCTTCGAGCGTCACCAGCGTCATGTAGGTGAAGGCGTCGTAGATCTCTGCCACGTCCACGTCCGACGGGCTCAATCCGGCTTGTTCGTAAGCGAGTTGGCCGCTCCTCGCCGCCGGGGAGACGGTGAAGTCGTCCCACTGCGACATCGTCGTGTGGGACACCGACGTCCCCGTCCCCAGCACCCACACCGGCTCCTTCGCCATGTCCGGTACGTAGTCCTCGGCGACCAGCAGCACCGCGCAGCCCCCGTCGCTGCGCAGGCAGCAGTGCAGCTTGGTGAAGGGGTCGGCGATCATCGGGCCCGACAGGACCTCGTCCACCGTGAGCGGGGTGCGGAACATCGCGTCCGGGTTCGTCGCCGCGTTCGCCCGCGCCTGCACCGCCACCTCGGCGAGCTGCTCCAGGGTCGTCCCGTACTCGTGCATGTGACGGCGCGCGGCCATCGCGTACTTCGCGACCAGCGTGTGCCCGTACGGAACCTCGAACTGGAGCGGGCCGCGCGAGCCGAAGGAGAGGTTCGACGTGCGGCGGCCCGCCTTGATGTCGGCACGTGCCGTGGATCCGTACACGAGGAGTACGGCACTGGCGTGACCTGCGGCGATGGCGTCGGCGGCGTGTGCGGCCATGACCTCCCAGGTGGCGCCGCCGACCGAGGTGGAGTCCACCCAGCGGGGGCGCAGGCCCAGATATTCGGCGACCTCGATCGGGGCGAGCGTGCCGAGCCCGGCGGAGGCGAAGCCGTCGATGACGGAGCGGTCGAGGCCCGCATCGGCGAGCGCGCGGCGCGCGGCCTGGGCGTGCAGCGCGTACGGGGTGGCTTCGTCCACCCGGCCGCAGTCGGCGAGCGCGACACCTGCGACAGCGACCTTGCGGACCTGGTGGGCCTTGCGCGAGGGTGATGTCATGAATCTGACGGTACATCAGGTGTTCACGTGTGCACGTGACTATGGGAATTGGTGCGGACGCCGCCTAGCATGACGCCCCGTCAGATTCAGGGGAGGAGCACACCGGATGGATGCCGCCTTCACCGCGGAGCAGGACGCGATCCGCCGCACTCTGCACGAAGCTCTGCACGACGCTCTGCACGAACTGTTCGTCACGAGGGCCGAGGGGGAGCGCCGCCGGGAACTCTGGGGGCGGCTCGCCGACGCACTGGAACGTGCGCCGCTCTCGCCACCGCTCCTCGCGACGTCCGTACTGGCCGCGCCGCTGATCGCCACCCTCGGGTCGCAGGTGCAGAAGGACACCCTCCTGCCGGACATCACCGCAGGTCGCAGCAGTGCCGCGCTCGCCGTGCCCGGGGGCGCGCTGTCCGTCGCGCTCGGCCTGACCGGCTCCAACGCCGCCGGGGACTGGGCGGGCGGCGGCCGTTCCGGCGGCGTGCAGGCACGGCGCGGCGAGAAGGGCTG
Organism: Streptomyces sp. NBC_00237; assembly: GCF_026342435.1. NCBI lineage: Bacteria > Bacillati > Actinomycetota > Actinomycetes > Kitasatosporales > Streptomycetaceae > Streptomyces > Streptomyces sp. NBC_00237. Next base: position 833,581 of record NZ_JAPEMT010000001.1, read on the forward strand.
GGTGCTGTACGGGCAGGCGGACCAAGTGCTCGACGGGCACAGCGCCGACCTGCTGCTCGTCGCCGCGCACGCCGGGGGCTTCGCGCGCGGGCGGGTCCTGCTCTTTCTCGTACGGGCGAAGGACGCGGTCGGGCTGGCGCGCGTACGGCAGGCGGCCTCGGACGAGGTCCGGCCGCTGGCCACGCTGCAACTCCGGGACGTGGAGGGCGAGTTGCTGGGCTCGGGGGAGGGGGTGGCGGAAGCGCTCGCCGGGGTGGGGCGGGCCGCTGCGGCCGTCCTCGCGGCAGAGGCCGTCGGGGTCGCGGAACGGCTGCTCGGGCGGACCGTCGCCCGGGCGCGGGGGAGGGGTGGCGAGGGTCGGCTCGCCGAGGTGCACGCGGCGGTGGAGGCGGCGCGCTCGGCCGCGTACCGGACCGTGTGGAACCCGGTGGACGCGGGCGGCGGCGGGCTCGCCCTCGCGCAGGGCCTGGAGGCGCTCCGTTCCGCGGCGACCGAGGCGATGCGGGGCGAGGGCGATGCGCACGAGGCGCAGACGCGCGACGCGCAGGCGTGCTTCGCGCGGGTGGCGCGCGACGAGGTGCTGTTCGGCCCGGTCGAGCGGCTGCGGGCGTGGGCGGTGGAGGTGTCGGGGCTGTTCGGCCCGGCCGGTGGCGGCGGCACGGGGGACGGGTCGGCGGACGAGAAGGCGGACGAGAGGGAGGCCGTGTGATGGCGGCGACGACGGGTGCGCGCGGTGTGAAGCTGATGCAGAAGGTGTCCTCCACGCGTACGTTCGCGAGGATCGCCCCGCACGTCATCCCGGCCATGGACCGCGCCGTCCACCGGCTCAGCAGGGGCAGGACGATGATGAGCACGCGGATGCTGCCGGGGGTGGTCCTCACCGCGAAGGGGGCGAAGAGCGGGCAGCCCCGGGTGACACCGCTGGCCTGCATGCCGGAGCCGGAGAAGGGGACCTGGATCCTGATCGGGTCCAACTTCGGCCGTCCGGGGCATCCCGCCTGGACCGGCAACCTGCTGGCCCACCCCGAGGTCTCCGTCAGCTGGGAGGGGCAGGACATCCCGGTGCGGGCGCGGCTGCTGAAGGGGGAGGAGCGGGCGGAGGCGTGGCGGGCGGTGCTGGGGTTCTGGCCGCCGTACGCGACGTACCAGAAGCGGATCGAGAGGGAGATCCGGCTGTTCCGGATCGAACGGCGCTGACGGTTCGTCGGCCAGGTGATCCCTAGACCCCGTGATCCCTTGGCTTCGTGACTCCTTGACCTCGTGACCCCTTTGTCCGGTGGCCCTGCCCGAGGTCCCTTGGGAACGCCGATGGCGGACCACATGCGTGATCCGCCATCGGGTGACAGGACTTGGTGGGGGTTCGTCCGGTACGGGTACTGCTACTTGGCGGGCTTTTTACCCGTAATGCCCAAGTGAACCAACTGCGCCAGGTTCGGGCGGAGTTCGGCCTGCTTGACGCCCCAGGTCGTGAAGCCCTTCTGGTGCGAGGCGACGGCCGCGAGCATCGCGACGAGCGAGCCCGCCATCGCCGCCGGGGACACGTCCTTGTCGACCTTGCCCTTCGCCTGGAGCTCCTTCATCGAATCCGTGAGGGAGTTGGTGACGGAGTTCAGGATCTTCATGCGGATCTTGTAGAACCGCTTGTCGCCCTCCGCCGCGCCGAGGTCGACCACACGCAGGATCGCGTCGTTCTTCCGCCAGAAGTCGAGGAAGCCGTCGACGAGTTGTTCGGCGGTCTGCGCTCCGGCCTTGCCGACCCACGAGCGCCCGGCGACGAGGTCGGTCAACCCCGCGCCCTCCTTGGCCATTTCCTCCGCGATTTCGAGGACGGCGCCCTCTACGTCGGGGAAGTACTGGTAGAAGGTCGCGGGCGAAGTCCCGGCCTTGCGAGCCACGTCGATGACTTTGACGTCCCGGTAAGGGGACGAGCTGAGCATTTCACTGAGGCAGTCGAGCAGCTTCTGCCGCGTCGCCTGACCGCGTCGACCGGCCACGCGGCCGTCGACGGTGCGTACTTGTCCTGTCATGCCGTCAGCTTACCGAGGGGTGATCGGAGCGCGATTCGGCGAGTGCAAATGGGTTTCCGGCCAGAGTTGAGGCATCTTGGGCCGGTTGCGGTGTGAAGGGCGGGGGCAAAGGGGCCGGGGAGGCTCCCGCCGGGCTCTGACTGGCCTCCCGCTGGGCTCCGGCTGGGCTCCGGCGGTGTTCCGGTGGCGCTTCCGCAGGGTGGGGACTTCGAATGGCGGTATGCGGCAGGGCACCCGGCAGCCTCCCCCAATAGTGTTATCAACAGCCTGTGGACAACATCGGTGGATATCTCCGAGCGGGGATTTCCCCAAGCGGGAAGGATCGGTCCATGACCGCATTCGCCGAAGGACCCTCGTTCGCGGAGGGCGTGCCCTGCTGGATCGATGTCTCCCTCCCCGACATCGAGGCGGGCAGGCGCTTCTACGGCGCACTGTTCGGCTGGACCTTCGACGAGCCCGCGGAGAAGAGCCAGGGCTACTACACGCAGGCGTACGTGGGCGAGGGCGAGGCCCGCAAGAACGTCGCCGGGCTCGCCGCCAAGGCCGACGGCCGCATGCCCACGGCCTGGGGCGTCTACTTCGCCACCCCGGACGCCCGCGCCCTCGTCGCCCGCGCGAGGGAGGCGGGCGGACAGATCGTCACGGACGCCGTGGCCGTCGGCCCATACGGCACGATGGCGCAGATCGCCGACCCCGGCGGCGCGGTCTTCGGCGTCTGGCAGGGCGGCAGCCACCCCGGCTTCGAGCAGACGGCGGCCCCCGGTGCCTTCTGCTGGACCGAGGTGTTCGTGCGCGCACCCGGCAGGGACCGCGTCGACGCCTTCTACGAGAAGGTCTTCGGCTTCCGGGGCACCGACCTCTCCGAGGACGGCGGCGGCGTGGACTACCTGGGCTGGTCGCCCGCCGGAGCCGAGCCGGGCCCGGACTCGATGGTCGGCGGACGCACCGTCATCCACGACGCGTTCCCGGCCGAGATGCCGCCGCACTTCCTCTCGTACTTCCTGGTGGAGGACTGCGACCGGGCGGCGGCGGAGGTGCGGCGGCTCGGCGGCCGGGTCACCCACCCGCCGTTCGACATTCCGTACGGGAGGATGGCCATCGTGGTCGACGACCAGGGCGCGGTGTTCGCGATGCTGGCGGAGCCTGAGGGCGGGCCCTCAGACGCATAAGGAGGGGCATCCCCTTCCACTTGCGACCGGAATCTCCACCAAACGTGTGCGGAATGGGGGGAAACATTCCATTCCGGCCCCGGGTTAGCCACCACAGCCTCCGACAGGAAGAATGCCCCTCGGGGCTGTGTTTCGCGGCCTGGTACGGGGAGGTGGCAGGCAAGTGGAGCAGCTGACGCAGCACGATCCGCGGCGGATCGGCCCGTTCGAGGTCCTGGGACGGCTCGGGGCCGGCGGGATGGGGCTCGTCTATCTGGCGCGGTCCGCGTCGGGTCGCCGGGTGGCGATCAAGACCGTACGGACGGAACTCGCCGAGGACCAGCTGTTCCGGGTCCGCTTCACGCGGGAGGTCGAGGCGGCGCGCGCGGTCTCCGGCTTCTACACGGCGGCCGTGGTGGACGCCGACCCGAGGGCGGCGGTGCCGTGGCTGGCGACGGCGTACGTCCCGGCCCCCTCCCTCGAAGAAATAGTGAATGAGTGCGGGCCCATGCCCGCGAACGCGGTGCGCTGGCTGGCCGCCGGAATCGCCGAGGCCCTCCAGTCCATCCACGGGGCGGGTCTGGTCCACCGCGACCTCAAGCCATCCAACGTCCTGGTGGTGGAGGACGGCCCCCGCGTCATCGACTTCGGCATCGCGTCCGGCGTCTCCAACACCCGCCTGACCATGACGAACGTCGCCGTCGGCACCCCGGCGTACATGTCTCCCGAGCAGGCCCGCGACTCGCGGAGCGTGACCGGGGCGAGCGACATCTTCTCGCTCGGCTCCACCCTCGTCTTCGCGGCCACCGGACACGCCCCCTTCCACGGCGCGAACCCGGTCGAGACCGTCTTCATGCTGCTGCGCGAAGGCCCTGACCTGGAAGGACTCCCGGACGAACTGCGTCCGCTGATCGAGTCCTGCATGGGCATGGAGGCGGCCATGCGCCCCAGCCCCGCCGACCTCCAGGCGCAGCTCGCCCCGCACCTCTTCTCCTCGGGCGGCGACGACTCCGGCACGGCTTCGGCGTGGCTGCCCGGCCGGGCCACCGCGATGATCGAGCAGCGCCGGGGCGGTGGCCGGGTCGCCCCCGCCCCCGTCGTCCAGCCGCGCCGCGACCCGGCCCCGCCGCCGCGCCCGCAGAACCCGCCGCCCTACCCGCCGCCGCAGCGCGACCGGTACGCCGACCCGCGTACCGGCCAGGCCGCCCCGCCCCCGCCGTCGTACGCGGACGGACCGATCCGGCTCGCCGGGGCGAAGGTGCCGATCGGACCCGGGCCCCGGGTGGCCGACGGGCTCGGCGCGGCAGCTGCTGCCGCCGTGGCGGAGGCCGGGGGTCCGGCGACCGGTTGGGTACGCCCGCCGGGCGGGGTGGCGGTGAACGGCGCTCCGGTCGCTCCGGCCGTGCCCGCCTCCGTACCCCCGCAGCCGCCGGAGGGGCCTTCGCCCTCCGGGTGGCGGCCGTGGCGGTTCCGTATGTCGAACGACGTGTGGGGAACTCCGGCCGTCGCGGGCGACCTGGTCTACGTCACCTCGTTCGAGGTGCACGCGCTGGACGTGGCGTCGGGCCGCCGCCAGTTCAAGACGCGGGACGTGGCGTGGGCGATGGCGGTCTCCGGTGGGCGCATCCACGCCTCCGACGGCCCGACGCTCTACGCGCTGGACGCGGCGGACGGTACGGAACGGTGGCGGCTCCAGACGGACGCGTGGGTGTACTCGCTGAAGGCCGCGCGGGGGACCGTCGTGACGGGGACCCGGGGCGGTGGGGTCCAGGCGTGGGAGGCGTCCAACGGGCAGAAGCTGTGGGAGATCACCGGCGCGCAGACCGACTTCGAGACGCCGGAGGCAGGCCCTGACGTGCACGGCGACACCGTGTACGTGTGGCAGGACGCGCGGCTCCGGGCGCTCGACTCCCGGTCCGGGGTGGAGCGTTGGTCGTATCCGATCGGGGACGCCGCCTCGTGCGGGAACGTGCCGGTGCGGGTGACCTCCGCGGAGGACGGCCATGTGTACGTGTCCGCGGGGACGCGGGTGCTGGCGGTCGACCAGGATTCGGGACACGTGCGGTGGCACTTCGAGGCACCGGCGGTCTTCCTGTCCCCGCCCGCTTTCGCACCGGGCCCCGCGGTGACGGGCGGCGGGGTCTACCTCGCCGACTACCTCGGCACCGTCTACGCGCTGGACGCGTCGACCGGCAAGGACCGGTGGCGGATCGCGACCGAGTCGCGGCAGTCGATCGAGCCGGTGCTGGTGGCGGGCGGCCACGTGCACGTGGGCAGCGGAAGCGCGCTGTACACGCTGGACGCCGTGACGGGTACGCCGAAGTGGCGGTTCGCGGCGGGGGGCGAGCTGGTGGGGGCTCCGGTCGTCGCCGACGGGCGCGTGCACTTCGGGTCGGCGGACCACTGCCTCTACACCGTGGACGCGGTGGGCGGTCAGCTGCGCTGGAAGCTGAAGACGGGCGGAGAGATCACGGGGTCTCCGGTCGCGGAGGGCGGAATCGTGTACGCGTGCAGCAAGGACCGCTGTGTGTACGCCCTGGACGCGGTCAAGGGCACGGCGACGGGCCGGGCGCGGTGAAGGCTCCCAGCCCGTCACGCACCTTCAGCCCGTCCGGCGCTTGAGGACGCGCGGCGAAGCCGTGCAGGGGGCGAGGGGCGTAGCCCCAGGCAGTGACTCCAGCCCCGCGACCGGCGAGACCTACTGGCCCGGACGCTCCCCGTCCATGGTCGGGACCTGCGGCGGAGGCTCGTAGGTGGCCCCCTCGTGGTCGTAGGGAGCCGGAGCGTCCTTGCGGGGACGCCGGGGGCGCCGCCCGCGCCCGTTCATGACCACCGCCGCCAGCAGCATCAGCACGCCGCCGCCCGCCGCACTCGCCACCCCCATCCCGAGGCCGGAACCGTCCGCGTTGACGGCGATGCCGTCCGCCGCCTGCCCCTGGCGGACCATCCACAGCACGGTGAAGCCGAGCACGACCAGCCCCGCCAGCGCCACCAGGAACCGGGACCGCAGGAACACCGCGATCAGGACCACGACGGCCGCGAAAACGAACGGCAGCAGCAGGGAACCGACGAGCGACGCCTTGACGTCTGTGATCCCGTTGAAGAGGTCTTCGATGCGGTAGTCACGACCGTGCCGACCGTCGTTCCAGGCCCGGAAGGGGCTCCATACGGCGGCCGTCGCGCCGGCGAGCGCAAGGACCGCACCGAGGGCGTTTCTGACCATCTCGGGCTCCTCGTGTCGAGTTCTGCGAGGGGTTTTGTGAGGGTCTGCGGAGCTTCGACGCTACGCCCGGTGTTCGGGACACGCCATGTGACAGGCGCTGCTAGGGTGTCATGCACTCGCCCTTACGGGATCTTTATTTATGGCGACTCCTGCCAGAGTCGTCCGATTTCGGTACATCCCATGACGTCTCATCTCGCTTCACATCAACGGGGGTTGGAAGCATGAAGCTCCGCCATGTCCGCGCAGTGGCCGTATTCGGCATAGCCGTCGTCGCGCTCACCGGAGCCCGTGGCTCCCACGGTGGCAGCTGCGGCGGAGGCTCCAGCCACGGCGGCTCGTCCAGCAGCTCCAGCAGCAGCGGGGGCAGCGACTCCAGCAGCTCCAGCTCCTCATCGGGCGGCGACTACCAGGCGTCCACGGGTGGCTACGACGGCAGCAGCTCCAGCTCCTCCACCACGGGCGGCAGCTCGGACAGCTCCAGCTCGTCCAGCTCCAGCAGCACCGGCGGCTCGGTCCCCGGCGTGAGCGGCGGCGGCAGCAACGCGGCCAACCGCGACCTGCGCATCTCCGACTGCAAGTACGACCCGTCGCGCGGCATGCTCGCCACCATCACCGCCACGAACAGCAGCTCGTCGAGCACCTACACCTACAACTTCACGGTGCGCTTCACCAACCAGGGCTCCACCGTGGGCTCCCGCACCACCAGCATCGTCGCCGTCGCCCCGGGCCAGTCCCGCTCCGTCGACGTCTCCACCGTGTACGTGAAGAAGTCCACCGAGACCCTCTCGGGCCGCTGCGAGGTCAAGTACCCGACCCGCACCAGCTCCTGAGCCGTACGTCCCACCGGGGGCCCGGCCGGGTGCGCACCACGCACCCGGCCGGGCCCCTCGCCCGTCCGCCCAGGAGCGGGCGGCACGCTTCAGCCCGCCAGGTTCGCCCGTACGAGCGCGAGCAGATCGCCCTCCGCCATGCCCGCCTCCCAGGCGAACGATCGAAGCTCAGCGCATCCGGAAGTCGGCCCCCCGCTTCCCGAACAGCTCCGCCTGCCGCTCCGCCGGAAGATTCCCCAGCGCGATCAACTGCGGCGCCTGCGCGTACGCCTGCGCCCGCGCCCCCTCCTTCGTCGCCCACACCGCCCGGACCGTCCCCTGCACGGCCTCCGTCGGGTACCCGGCGATCACCTCCGCCGAGCGCACGGCCGCCTCCAACTCGCCCCCGTCAGGGGTGAGTTCCGAGACGAACCCCACCTCGTAGGCCCGCCGTGCCGACATCCGCTCGGCCGTCCCCATCAGCGCCGTCCTGGCCACTTCCCCGTACGGCATCCGCTGCGCGAGCAGCGCGGTCTCGTGCGCGCTGACCATGCCGTACGTCGTGTGCGGATCGAAGAAGGTCGCGCCCTCGCCCGCCACCACGAACTCCGCCTCGCCCAGCAGGTAGAACGCCCCGCCGCACGCCATCCCGCGCACCGCCGCGATCACCGGCTTCCACAGGTCGTTCGCCTTCGGGCCGATGGTGAGGAGCGGATCGTCGACGGAGTACGGGGAAGAGGGCTGCGGGACGTCCACCGAGCGGTCGATCCCGGTGCAGAAGGCCCGCGCCCCCGCGCCGGTCAGGACGGCCGCCCGCACGGTCTCGTCGAAGCGCAACTCCCGCCAGGTGGAGGCGAGTTCAGCTGCCATCGGCAGATCGATCGCGTTCAGCTTCGCCTCGCGGTCCAGCGTGACGACCGCGACCCCGGTGCCCTTGTCGCGGTCCACTCGTACGCTTCCTGCGCTTTCTGTGCTGCGCACGCTCATGGCCGCTCCAGCAGCCAGCGCGGGACCGTCGTCCCGTCCGGCAGTTCGCTGAACGCCACCCGCACCCGCGCCCCGATCCGCAGCCGCCCCGGATCGACCGAGTCGAGCGCCGCGTCCGCTGAGGCGACGATGTTGCCGACGAGCCGGATGCGCGGGGCGTCCGCCAGCTCCACGATCACCGCGTTGTACGGGGCCTGTGCCGCGTAGGCGGGCAGGAGGGGCGGATGGGGCACGACGTACGACCAGATCGTGCCGCGCCCGCTCATCAGCCGCCACGTCGAGGCGAAGGAGTGGCAGTGCGGGCAGCACGGGCGGGGCGGGAAGCGCAGCTCGCCGCAGTCGGCCTCGGCGCAGGACTGGACGCGGAGCTCGCCCTGGGCGGCGTACTCCCAGAAGGGGGCCCCGTCGGCGTCGACGGCGGGGGAGAGGAGGCCGGTCGCGGAGTCCGTCGAGTTCGGCAAGGGGCTCAACTCCTCAGGAGCAGTGCGGAAGTCGGCACGCCCTCGCCCGCCGTGACCAGGCAGGTGGAGGCGTCGGGGACCTGGGCGGTGGAGGTGCCTCGGAGCTGCTTGACGCCCTCGTTGATGAGGTTGAAGCCGTGGACGTACGCCTCGCTGAGGCCGCCGCCGCCCGTGTTGATGGGCAGCCTCCCGCCGCTCTCCAGCGCCCCGCCCTCCGTGAAGGCGGCCCCTTCGCCGCGCCCGCAGAAGCCGTACCCCTCCAGGGAGAGCGGGATGAGAGGCGTGAACGCGTCGTATATCTGCGCCACGTCCACGTCGTCCGGCCCGAAGTCGGCCTGTTTCCACAGGTGTCGGGCGGCGGTCCAGGCAGGCCCGGTCAGCGGGTCGTCGTTCCAGTAGTTGACCATGCCGTGGTGCTGGGCGGGCAGGCCCTGGGCGACGGAGTGCACGTACACGGGCTTCCTTCGGCAGTCACGGGCCCGCTCCGCGCTGACGATCACGCACGCCAACGCGCCGTCCGTCTCCAGGCAGTTGTCGAAGAGGCAGAGGGGTTCGCTGATCCAGCGGGCGTTCATGTACATGTCCCGGGTCAGGGGGCGCTCGTACATCATGGCGGCGGGATTCTGGTTCGCCCGGTTGCGGCAGGCGAGGGCGACGTTGAAGAGGTGGTCGCGGGTCGCGCCGTACTCGTGCAGGTAGCGGCGGGCGAGCATGCCGATCTCGTCGGCGGGGCGCAGGAGGCCGAAGGGGCGGGTCCACTGGGCGGGGGTGGGAAGCTGAACCGCCTTATTCTTCCAGGGCCTTGGCCCGCTCCCGCGCTTCCGCGAACGCCAGGCGACCCCGACGCTCGCCTGCCCGGTCGCTATCGCGGAGGCGAGGTGGCCGACGGTCGCGCACGAACCGCCGCCCCCGAAGCCCACTTTGGAGAAGAAGGTGAGGTCCCCGGTGCCGACAGCCTTCGCGACCTCGACCTCGTCCGTCTCCTCCATGGTGTACGAGGCGAAGCCGTCGACCTCGGCAGGGTCGATTCCCGCGTCGTCGAGTGCGGCGAGGATCGCCCGGCAGGCCAACTCCTTCTCGCTCTGCGGGAGTTGTTTGGCAAATGCGGTCTGCCCTATCCCGACTATCGCAGTCGCGTCCTTGAGTGCTGCTGGCATGCTTCCCGGCCCCCTCCGCGATCGTCCTGACTGCTGACAGCGCGACAGGCTACAGCTAATCTGACGGATAGTCAGCTAGTGGTGTGGGAGGGCTTCCGATGCAGTTCGACGACGCACAGGACGACGGGACAGCAGGGGCCGAGGGCCGAGGCGGCACCACCGAGATGCCCTGGCGCACGGTCCCCGAACTGGTACGGCACGCCGCCGAGCGGTACGGCGAGCGGGAGGCGGTCGTCGAAGGCCGCACTCGCATTTCCTACGCCGAACTCGGCGAGCGCGTCGAACGCGCGGCGGCGGCCTGCCTCGCCCGGGGCGTCCAGTGCGGCGACCGGGTGGCCATCTGGGCCCCGAACACGCTCGACTGGATCGTCTCCGCCCTCGGCGCGGTGACCGCCGGAGCGGTCCTCGTCCCCCTCAACACCCGCTTCAAGGGCGCCGAGGCGGCCTACGTCCTCGACCAGTCCCGCGCCAAGCTCCTCTTCATCACGGGCACCTTCCTCGGCACCTCGTACGTCGCCTCTCTCCGCCGCGCGACCGCCGAGGGCCCGGCAACCGGTCCGCTCCCCGCCCTCCCGCACCTCACCGACGTCGTCGTCCTCTCCGACGACGCGGCCCCTTCCACCTTCCTGACCTGGAAGGACTTCCTGGCAGGCGGTGAATCGGTGAGCGGCGCCGCAGTCCGCGCCCGCGCGACGGAGATCTCCGCGTCGGCCCCCTCCGACATCGTCTACACCTCGGGCACCACGGGCCGTCCCAAGGGCGCGGTCATCACCCACACCCAGACCCTGCGCGCCTACGACATCTGGGCCGACCTGGCGGGCCTCCGCGAAGGCGACCGCTACTTGATCGTCAACCCCTTCTTCCACACCTTCGGCTACAAGGCGGGGATCATCGCCTGCCTCACCCGGGGCGCGACGATGATCCCGCAGCCCGTCTTCAACGTGGACACGGTCCTCGCCAACATCGCCGCCGAACGCATCTCCGTCCTCCCCGGCCCCCCGACCCTCCACCAGTCCCTCCTGGACCACCCCTCCCGCGGATCCCACGACCTCACGGCCCTCCGCCTGGTCGTGACCGGCGCGGCGGTCGTCCCCCTCCAACTCGTCGAACGCCTCCGTTCCGAACTCCGCATCGCGACGGTCCTCACCGCGTACGGCCTCTCGGAGGCGTCCGGCATCGTGACGATGTGCCGCCGGGGCGACGCCCCTTCCACCATCGCCACGACCTCCGGACGGGCCATCCCCGGCACCGAGGTACGGGTCGAGGCCCCCCCAGGTGAACCGGGAGAAGTGCTGGTCAGAGGCTTCAACGTGATGAGCGGCTACTTCGAGGACCCGTCCGCCACGGCCGCCTCCCGCACCCCGGACGGCTGGCTCCGCACGGGCGACGTCGGGGTCCTGGACCCCTCCGGAAACCTCCGCATCACGGACCGCATCAAGGACATGTTCATCGTCGGCGGCTTCAACGCCTACCCCGCCGAGATCGAACAGCTCCTGGGCCTGCACCCGTCGGTCGCGGACGTCGCGGTCATCGGCATCCCGGACCCCCGCCTGGGCGAGGTCGGCAAGGCGTACGTCGTCCGCCGCCCCTCCGCCACCACGCTGACCTCGGACGACGTGATCGCGTGGGCCCGCCGCGAAATGGCCAACTACAAGGTCCCGAGGGAGGTCGAATTCGTGGCGGAGCTGCCGAGGAACGCGAGCGGAAAGGTGGTGAAGGGGGAGCTGCGGGGGCGGGTCCTACCCGAGCCCTGAGCCCTGAGCCCCCAGCCCTCAGTCCTCCGCCAGTGCCCGCCGTGCCTCGCCCTGCACCGCACCGATCTCCTCCATCGCCGACCGCCACTCCGCCGATCCCGGGCCGGCCGCCCGTACCGCGCGTTCCGCGTCCCGCAGTCGCTTCGCCGCCTCCGGAATGCGGGCTGTCTCCACTGCCACCGCCCAGCTGTCCAGGAACGACGTGAGCGGGGACAGGCGGCCCGTGCGTGCGGCCGAGGAGAGGGCCTCCTCCATCTGGCGTTCCATCTCGGGAAGCTGAGAGGGCATGAGCCGCGCCACCGCCGCGCGCAGGGCGGCCGTCGTGCGGTCCGGGCGGGGGAGGAGGGGTTCCGAGGCGGGCGAAGGGTGGCGCTGGGCGGTCATTCCGGTCCTTCCGAGGCAGTCTCGTACGGGAGGAGGGCGGAACGGGGGCGCGGGTTGCCTCACTTTCGTACCCATTTGACCTGCGGATACGACGCCGAGGCGGGCCCGGCCCGGGAAACCAGACGGCCGCGGCGGCTCCCCCTCCGCGCCGCCGCGGCCGATCCCCGTGCAGGAAGGTCTTAGTTGGCCGGTTCCGACGTGGCGTGCATGTCGTCGGTCTTGGCGGGCTCCGACGTGGCGTGCATGTCCTTGGCCGCGACCGGTTCCGACGTGGCGTGCATGTCGTCGGTCTTGGCGGGCTCCGACGTGGCGTGCATATCGAGCGGCTTGATGTCGGCCTCGGTCTTCTTGGCGTCGCTCATGAGGTGCTCCCGTTGTGTCCGTGCTTGGCAGGTGGGCGGAGCCCGCCCGGTCGTTCCCCCGTGGACGGCAAGACGGGCTCCTGATCAGGGACGTTCACGATAGTGAGGGCCCCCGGGCTCGGTCCCGCCTGCCCCCCGACGCGACGGATCCGATGGAAAGGAGCATGCCGGACGGCGATAAACGAATGATGAACGCCCGGGTCCGCCCGGGTCCGGGGCAGGGCGAGACCGGAACCGTCCGGACCTTCAGGCCGACCTGGACTTCGGCCCGAGTACCAGCTTCCTGCGCACGGCATCGGCCTCCGGCGCATCCGCCGTATCGAAAATGGCGAGTGCCTCACGCCAGCACACCTGGGCCCGGCCGCTCTGCCCCACTTCGTCGAGGGCGTCGCCCAGTGTCGTGAGCACCTGGCCGCGCCGCCACTCGCCGCCGATGCCACGCAGGACGTTCAGAGCCTGTTCTGCCTTTGTCGCCGCCTGGGCGGGCTGCTCTTCGGTCAGGTCGACCTCGGCAAGGCGGAACAGGGTCATGCCTTCCCAGAGCCGTTGGCGGCTGTTCCGGAATACTTCGAGGGCCTCGACAAGGCAAGTCTGGGCTGCTGCGCGCTGTCCGTCCTGGGCGAGTGCCAGACCGAGCGCGTAACGGCCGTTGGCCCCGCGCAAGGAATGCCCCATCCCGTCATAGATGTCAGTCCCCTGCTGTGCGAGCGACACGGCACTGCTGGTGCGGCCGGTCGCCAGGTGGATGCGCGAGAGGTTGCACAGCGCGCTGGCCTCGCCGGGGCGGTCGTCGATGCTGCGGAAGTTGGCGATGGCAGCGGTGAGATGGGTCTCGCCGTCCTGGTGCCTGTTCTGGTAGAGCGCCATGATGCCGCGCGCGTTGGGGGCCCAGCAGGTGGGCAGCGGGTCCCCGGCGTCACTGGCTAGCTGCATGGCCTGTTCGGCCTCCTGCTCGGCCTGCGCAAAGCGCCCCGAGGTGTGGTGTACATCGGCCAGGGCCACCAGAGCCCGCCCCTCGGCACGACCGTCGGAGTGTGCGCGTGCCGCCGTGCGCAAGGACTGGGCCGTCGACTCGTACTCCCTCGCGTTGGCCCCCGACTCCCCCAGGTCCAGCGCCGCCCACAGCAGATCCACCGCCCGCCGCACCGTCCCCGCCTCGGTCGACTGACGTACGCACGCCAGCAGCGGACCCGCCTCCCGGTACAGCCAGTCCTGTGCCGCGTGCCGGTCGGTGAAGACCAGGCCGGTGCGGTCGGACGGCTCCAGGTGATCCACCAACCGATCCCCCGGCCGCTCCAGTGCGTACACCCCCGCCGCCGTCGCCAGATAGAAGTCCAGCAGCCGCGACAGCGCCGCCCCCCGCTCCTCCTCCGGCTGCTCGTCCCGCTCCGCGCACGCACGCGCGTAGAGCCGTACGAGGTCGTGGAAGCGGTAGCGGCCGGGGGAGGCCGATTCCAGCAACGACGTGTCGACGAGGGCCTCCAGCAGGTCCTCCGCGTCGTAAAGGGGCCGGTCCAGTACGGCGGCGGCCGCCGCGAGGGAGATGTCCGGGCCGTCGGCCAGGCCCAGCAGGCGGAAGGCGCGGGCCTGGGCGGGTTCGAGCTGGCCGTAACCCAGCTCGAAGGTGGCCTTGACGGCCAGGTCGCCCGCCTGGAGCTCGTCGAGCCTGCGCCGCGAGTCCGCGAGCTTCGCGGCGAGGACCGAGACCGTCCACGTGCGGCGCGAGGCGAGGCGTGCGGCGGCGATGCGGATGGCGAGGGGGAGGAATCCGCACGCGCCGACCACGTCGAGCGCGGCCTCGCGTTCGGCGGCGACGCGCTCCTCGCCGACGATGCGCGTGAAGAGCTGGAGCGCTTCCTCGGGGGACATCACGTCGAGGTCCACCAGGTGCGCGCCCGCCAGGTCGACCATGCGCGTACGGGCCGTGATGAGCGCCGCGCAGCCCGGCGTGCCGGGGAGCAGGGGCCTGACCTGCGAGGCGTCGCGGGCGTTGTCGAGGAGGACGAGGACGCGGCGGCCGTCGAGGGTGGAGCGGTAGAGGGCCGCGCGTTCGTCGAGGGAGTCAGGGATGGCGGTGTCCGGGGTGCCCAGCGCGCGGAGGAAGGCACCGAGGACGGTTTCGGGTTCGGCGGGGCGGGAGCCCGCGCCCTGGAGGTCGATGTACAGCTGGCCGTCCGGGAAGTGCGGGCGTGCGGCGTGGGCGACGTGCACGGCGAGGGTCGTCTTGCCCACGCCGCCGATTCCGGCGAGGGCGGAGACCGCCATCACGCTGGTCTCGGCCTGTGCGAGCTGCTCGCCGAGTTCGCGTACGAAGGAGGTGCGGCCGGTGAAGTCCGGTACGGAGGCGGGGAGTTGGGCGGGCCGGACAAGGGCGGGGGCCGCTGCCGTCGGGCTCTCGACCGGCTGGGCGAGTTCCTCGTCGGCCTCCAGGATGCGCTGCTGGAGGCGGGACAGCTCGGGGCGCGGGTCGACGCCGAGTTCGTCGGCCAGCAGCCTCCTGGTGTCCGCGTACACGGCGAGCGCCTCGGCCTGCCGCCCGCAGCGGTACAGGGCCAGCATCAGCAGCTCGCGCAGGCGCTCCCGCAGCGGGTGGGCGGCCGTCAGCGCGGTCAGCTCCGACACCGCCTCCGCGTGGCAGCCGACCTCCAGGTCCAGGTCGAGCCGGGTCTCCGTGAGCTGGAGCCGCCACTCCTCCAGCCGCGCCCGCTGCGAGTCCGCGTACGGTCCGGGTACGGAGGCCAGCGCCTCGCCGTCCCACAGCCCGAGCGCCTTCGCGAGCAGGGCGCGCGCCTCGCAGCGGTCGCCGCCCGCCCGTGCCTTGTCCGCGTCGGCCGCCAGCTCCCGCACCACGGACAGGTCGAGCGCCCCGGGCGCGGGCCGGATCGCGTACCCGCCCGCCGCGCTGACCAGCACGTCCGCACCGAGCGCCTTGCGCAGGCGGGAGGCGTACGTACGGATCGCCGCGAGTGCCTGCGAGGGCGGCTCCACGCCCCACACCCCGTCGATGAGTTCGGCGGCGGTGGCGGTGCGGCCCTCACGCAGCAGCAGCAGCGCGAGGAGGGCGCGCTGCTGCGGGGAACCGGCCGGGACGGGCTCGCCGCCGCGCCACGAACGGACCGGGCCGAGGATGCTGAAGCGCAGGTCGGGGGTGGTGTGGGGAGTGGCCTCGCCCGGTACGCCGCCGCCCGGTATGCCGTCCATCGCACTCCTCCTGCCGGTACTTCCCGTAGCGCCCTTGTTGCAGCCCTTGTTGACAGTGCCAGTTTGCCCTGTCCATGCCGAGCGCGTCAGCACGCAAACCTCAGAGGAACCTCAAGAATGCGGGCGGAAAGTGCGGTAGCCCCGGTACGTCCAGCCACCTGACGGATCGTCAGATCGACGGTACCGTGACGATCGATGGAGCCCGGTGCGGTGACGAACAGGGAGACGTACGACATGGAAGACATGGACGACACGGCAACCTTCCCGAAGATCATCTCGGTGGACGACCACACGGTGGAGCCCCCCGGCGTCTGGCAGGACCGCCTTCCCGCCAAGTACCGGGACATCGGCCCGCGCATCGTCCGTGCGCCCCTGAAGGAAATGACCTTCCTGGGCGGCAAGTTCGCCCCGGTCATGGGCGAGAAGGGCGACGAGGGCCCGATAGGTGACTGGTGGGTGTACGAGGACCTGCACCGGCCGCTCACCCGGCTCGACACGGCCGTCGGCTACGACAGGGACG
The DNA here is from genome assembly GCF_026342435.1 of Streptomyces sp. NBC_00237. Classification (NCBI taxonomy): domain Bacteria; kingdom Bacillati; phylum Actinomycetota; class Actinomycetes; order Kitasatosporales; family Streptomycetaceae; genus Streptomyces; species Streptomyces sp. NBC_00237. The sequence continues at coordinate 849,614 of NZ_JAPEMT010000001.1, forward strand.
AGATCAAGCTCGAAGTCATCACGTACGAGCAGATGCGCCCGGGATCCTTCTCCGTCCCCGACCGCCTCGCCGACATGGACGTCAACCACGTCCAGTCCGCCCTCTGCTTCCCGACCTTCCCCCGCTTCTGCGGCCAGACCTTCACGGAGGCGCCGGACCGGGAGCTGGGCCTCCTCGGGGTGCGGGCGTACAACGACTGGATGGTGGAGGAGTGGTGCGGCCCCGAAGCCCACGGCCGCCTCATCCCCCTCACCCTCGTCCCCCTCTGGGACGCGGAACTGGCCGCCGCCGAGGTCCGCCGCAACGCGGCCCGGGGCGTCCGCGCGGTCGCCTTCTCCGAGATACCCCCGCACCTCGGCCTCCCCTCCATCCACACGGACGACTGGGACCCCTTCCTCGCCGCCTGCGCGGAGACCGGCACCGTCATCGCGATGCACATCGGCTCCTCCTCGAAGATGCCCTCCACCTCGGCGGACGCACCGCCCGCCGTCGGTTCGACCATCACCTTCGCCAACTGCTGCTTCTCGATGGTGGACTGGCTGATGAGCGGGAAGTTCGAGCGGTTCCCGGGCCTGAAGATCATGTACGCGGAGGGCCAGATCGGGTGGATCCCGTACATCCTGGAACGCGCGGACGTGGTCTGGGAGGAGAACCGGGGCTGGGGCGGAGTCGCCGACAAGGTCCACCGCCCCCCGTCCGAGCTCTTCGCCGAGCACGTCTACGGCTGCTTCTTCGACGACGCGTTCGGCCTGAAGAACCTCGACTCGATCGGCGTCGGCAACGTCCTGTACGAGACGGACTACCCGCACTCGGACTCGACCTGGCCGAAGTCGAAGGAGGTCGGGGAGTCCCAGATGGGGCATCTGGACGCGGACGTGGTGGAACGGATCGTGCGGGGCAACGCGATCGAGCTGCTGGGGCTGACGGGCGAGGGCCTGTGGCCGGGTAAGTAAGCAGGGCGCCCGGCCGGGCAGAGGGCGGGGGCGCGACCAGGTGGGGGCGCGACCAGGGGAGTGGGTGCGACCAGGGAGGGGCTGCACCGCTCCCACCAGCGGAAATTCGCGCGACGCGCCCCTCCCCGTCCCGCATCATGAGCCCATGTCCAGAGAGAACACCCTCCGCACCGCCGCCGCCGAACTGGCCGCAGGCGACCTCGCGAGCGCGCTCGCGGCCCGTCAGCGCCTGACGGGACTCCTGGGCACGTACCCCACCGACCTGGAGGTACGGGAACGCCTCGCCGCCGCCCACCGGCTGCTCGGCGACCCCGCCCAGGCGGGCCGCTGGAACTACCTCTCCCCGGACGCCGACCCCACCGAGACGGCAGCCTTCGAGCGGGCCTTCCCCACCGCCCTGGAACGCGCCCGCGCCCTCCGCTGGCCCCTCCCCGAGCAGGACGCGCCCACCCCGTCGGCCTCCGCCCGCCTCCTCGCCCTGCGCACGCTGGCCGAGGAGGAGACGGACGGCCCGCTCTCCTGGGAGGCGCTGCGGAAGCGCCCTGGGGACGCCGGGGACGAGGCACCTCCGAAGGGGGCGGTCATGGTCGGGCTGGTGTTCGCCGCGGTACTGCTGCTGGCCCTGACCTGCCTGGTGTGGGGCGGGGTGGCGCTGGTGGGCTCCCTGATCTCCCTGTTCTAGGAGCGGGCACGGGTACGGAGGTACCGGGAGCCCCTCAGGTGGGAGCAGGGGCCCCAAGTCGACGTCTGGGCAACCCTCTTGCCCAGACACGCTCACCATCGAGTGAGATGCCGGGCCCCTCCTCGCCGGGCCGCCATCGTGTGCTCCGTGATCACAACTCATCCCCGTCGCCGGACCGCCTTCCTGCCGTCCGCCGCACTGGCCCTGACCGCCCTGCTCGCCGCCCCGTCGGCAGCCGCCGCTCCCGCTCCCGCACCCGCCGCCGCGACCTATCGCGTCGCCGCCCCGCCCGCCTGTCCGCAGGTCTACGACCCGATGGCGGCGGCGGTGGACAAGACCGTGGAGTTCGGGCGGATCACTCCGAAGCCGTTCGTGCGGAAGACCTGCGGGACGCTCTACCGGGTCGACGGGCGGGGGCCCGACGTCGTCTTCGTGGAGGGGTTCCGGCCCAAGGAGGCCGTGAACGGGCAGTACGACGTCGAGAAGTACGTCCTCAAGAACCAGCCGTCGCCCTTCGTCTCCACGACGTACGACCACGACCTCTTCAAGCAGTGGGTGAAGTGGATGAAGGGCGGGGCCTTCAACTACTACATCGACGCGCCCGGCGGCATCGACGTCAACAAGACCATCGGTGACACGCACAAGTACGCCGACCAGGTCGAGGTCGCCTTCCCCGGCGGGATCAGGGCCGAGTTCGTCGTCGGCGTCTGCCCGGTCGACAAGGAGACCCGGACCGAGATCATGTCGGCCTGCAAGAGCAACCCCAAGTACCGCGCCCCTGAGGCTGTCTGAGTCGTACCCGCTCGCCCGACGGCACCCCGGGGCCGACTGCCTCCCGGCGGCACGCACGAAAACCTATCGCGGCCGCAGTAGACATCCGCCGTTGATGTGGTTATGGTTTCTCTTGTAGCCGAGATCAAGCAAGGCCCGGCAGGGACGAACTGCCGGGCAGCGGTACCAGCAGTACGCAGGACGGTGCGGTGGCGGAGTTTCGAAGCCAGGTTGTGTGCAGTACGGCGACGGGACTGGCGACCGGACCGGGCGGCCCGCAGTGATCAGGGGCTGCCGTAGTTGGTACGCAGCAGTGAATGCAGTACGCGGTACCCCGGTGAAGGCGTTGGCTGCGGACGCACGCACCGGGAGGTTCGGCAGTGGGGTTCTAAGCCAGAGCGGATGCAGGAAGGGCGACGGGGCTGGCTGCCGAAGGGCGGTGCTGTCACAGGCCGCCGAGCAGTTCGCAGTACAAAGCAGTAACAGCAGTACAAGCGGTAACAGCAGTACACGCAGTTCGCAGTACCCCCGCAGTGCGCAGTTCCCAGCAGTACAAGCAGTAAGTCCCAAGAGGGAGAACGGAGGAGCTGGACGCCATCAGGATCGCCCGGGTGGGAGAGAGATCGCCCGGGTACCGCAGGACATCGCGATAGTGAGGTGGTCTCCGGTCAAGCAACCGCGATCCCCGCAGCCCCGACAGCAGTCAGGTCGGGCACGTGGAAAAATGAGATCGGCGCAGTACCAAGGCCGACAGATGGTGTAGCAAGTTCCTTCGGGGCCCTGGTGCCAAATGGCACCAGGGCCCCTCCATGCGTTGCCCAGAGAGGTGCAAATGACAGTAGACGACTCGTTCGGCCGTCTTGACGACGATGATTACCCCGCCTACACCATGGGCCGGGCCGCCGCGCTGCTCGGCACCACGCAGGGGTTCCTGCGTGCCATCGGCGAAGCCCGTTTGATCACCCCGCTCCGGTCCGAGGGCGGCCACCGCCGCTACTCCCGCTACCAGTTGCGCATCGCCGCACGCGCCCGGGAACTCGTCGACCAGGGCACCCCCATCGAGGCCGCCTGCCGCATCATCATCCTGGAAGACCAGCTCGAAGAGGCCCAGCGGATCAACGCCGAGTTCCGGCGTGCCGCCGAGGCGGAGAAGTCGACTCCCTCCGGCTGAAGCGGTGGACGGGCGGCAGAGGTACGGAGCGCGGGGCGGTGCGGCAGTGGTGCCGCCCCGCCCCGACGTGTGAACTCTGCACCCGGGGCGGGCCAATTTCTACGGCCGCTGAAAGAGGGTTCAATACGGCGCGCAGGCAGCGTATTGAGTACGCCGGACCGCGTGGAATCCATCGCAGGGTAGGCGGCAACTGCCGCATGCTACTGTCGATGCCAGTTGCACTCGTGGCTCTATATCTCCGGGTGAGGCGTCAGCGCGCGACCCGGTATCCGTGAATTGCGGGTTTCGGCGTACTGCCCAAAGGGAGACCTGATATGGCGTCCGGCACTGTGAAGTGGTTCAACGCGGCCAGGGGATTCGGCTTCATCGAGCAGGACGCCGACGGTGCCGACGTGTTCGCTCACTACTCGAACATCGCTGGTCAGGGCGTTGATGTGCTGTTGGTCGAGGGGCAGAAGGTCACCTTCGACATCCTGCACGGCCAGAAGGGTCCGATGGCTGAGAACATCGTCCCTTCGGAGCGCTGACACCCACCGCGCGGGCCGAGGAGCAGGGGTAATTCCCGCCCTTTTCCCATTCCCTGAATCTCTCGTAATGTCGCAGACTTCGCCCATTCCCGAGTTCCTGGGAATGGGCTCTTTGGAATGGCGTCCTGGGGATGGGCTCGCAGGTAATTCGTGCTTTGAGGGTGTCGGCCGGAATGGCCGAATTTTCCCATGGTCTCTGGTATTCCTGCGGTGCCGTGAAGAGACATCGCCCGTCGGCCGACGTCTCAGGGCCTCCTGATCGCCGCGAGGATGCCCGCCGCGCCCTGCTCCAGCAGGTCTGCGGCGACGTACGCGCCGAGTTTCGCGGGGGCGTCGGACGGGCCTGACGCGGACGCGGTGACCTGCTGTGTTCCGTCCAGGGAAGTGACCGTGCCGGACAGGTGCAGCAGGCCGTCCTCGGTGAGGCGGCCCCAGGCGCCGACCGGCACCGAGCAGCCCCCGTGGAGCTCGGCGAGCAGTGCGCGTTCGGCCCGTACGCACGCGTCGACGCCGGGGTCGCCCGTCCCGGCGAGGAGGCGGGCGGCGGGGGAGCCGGTCCGGACCTGGATGCCGAGGGCGCCCTGTCCGGGGGACGGGGGGAAGGCCAGCGGGTCCAGGACCTCGTGGGTGTCGGGGAGGAGACCGAGCCGGTTCAGGCCCGCGGCGGCCAGGACCACGGCGTCGAGTCCGTCGCGGCCGCCGGTCTTCGCGAGGCGGCCCGGTACGTTGCCCCGGATCGGGACGACGTCGAGGTCCGGGCGCAGGGCGAGGAGCTGGGCGATCCGGCGCGGGGCGCCGGTGCCGACCCGGGCGCCTTCGCGGAGGCCGTCGAGGGTGGAGCCGCACAGGACGTCCCGTACGTCTTCGCGCGGTCCCGGGGTGAGGAGGAGGGCCGTGCCGGGCGACACGCTGGTCGGGAGGTCCTTGAGGGAGTGGACGACGACGTCGACGCGGCCGGAGACGAGGGCGGCCTCCTGGTTGGTGGAGAAGGCCGAACCGCCGGACGCCTTGGCGACCTCGGCGAGGGTCGGGGTGACGCGGTCCTGGTCGCCGCCTTCGAGGATGACCTCCCGCTTGAAGCTCACGCCGGGGAACCGTTCGGCGAGGGGCGCGAGCCACTCGGAGACCTGGGTGCGCGCGAGCTTGCTCGCCCGGGACCCGATGCGGATCACGTCGTCGGTCATGCGGTCAACTCCTTGCTGATGCGCGGGTGTTGACCGGCCACCCTAGTTGCACCGGATGGGTGCGGATTCCGACAGATTGTCATCAAGAGGGAGGGCGGCCTCGGGGACGGGCACGCCGTGGCCCTCCCCGGTGACGACCCGGAACGGGAGTCAGCCCCGGGCCGGAACCCGCAGGCGGTCGACCGCCGTGCTCGCCGTGTACTCCGTCTCGCCCGCCGCGATCCGGCCGTCCAGCTCCGCGACCGTACGGTCGAAGTGGTCCGCGCGGACTCCCGCCTCGCGGGCCGCGTCGCCCATGTTCCGGGCGGCGGCCCGTACCAGGTCGAGGGTCTGGGAGTACGCGGGAGGGCCGGAGGAGTCGATGTCCGCCGCCATCAGCGGGACCATGCCCAGCATGCTCGTCAGCCAGGTGACCAGGTGCGGGGCGAAGTCCGACGCGGTGGTGCCCTTGTGCGAGGTGGCCACCGCCGTCGCGTGGAAGAAGCCCGCGAACATCATGTCCATGCCGCTCAGCAGGGCGAGGTCGTAGAGGGACGCGACGTCGACCTCCGGGCCCAGGTAGTGCGGGGTGCCGAGGACGGAGAGCGTGGTGCGGTGCTCGTCGAAGGGGTCCTGGGCACCGCTGTAGAAGAGGAATGCCTCGGGGGTGGCGATCTGGTGGGGGACCGCCATGATGCCGCCGTCGACGTACCGCGCGCCGAGAGCCAGGGCCCAGGACTCCGTCTCGCGGGCCTGGGCGGGGGAGCCGTTGGTGAGGCTGACGAGCGTACGGCCGTGGAGGGCGCCGGCGGCGGGTTCCAGGAGGGCGCGCTGGGTGTCGTAGTCCAGCAGGCAGGCGATCGTGAGGGGGCCGGCCTCCAGGGCCTCGCGGACGGAAGGCGCCAGGAGCGCGCCGCGTTCGACCAGGGGAGCCGCCTTGGCGGCGGTGCGGTTCCAGACGGTGACCCGGTGGCCCGCCGTGAGGAGCGCGTCGGCGAGGGCGTAACCCATCAGGCCGAGGCCCAGGACGGTGACGGGGGGCTTGGTGGCGGAGGGTGCGGCGGGGGACGCGGACATGGCGGAGCTGCCTTTCGTAAGGGGGTGAGGCGGGCCCGAGTGGGCTGCTTCCAGCTTCGGGGCGTGCGTCCCCGCGCTCAAGTACGCACTAAAAGGTGGGTGGTCCGCGCGGAGGGGGGAACCTTCGCGCGGCGGGGAGCGGATCGGCCTCGTCCGGGTACACGAGAGGGAGAGCCGAACGACGGGGAGAACCACGAGGAGTGCGCATGAGTGACGGGACGGTCGTCCTGCTGGTGCTGGCGGGGCTCGCGGTCCTGGCGATGATCGTGGTCGCCGTGATCCTGCTGGTCAAGATGGTGCAGGCCCGGAAACTGTTGACGGAGGCCGGGATTCCGGTCGAGAACAAGGTGCTGTTCTGGGGGGCCGTGGCGTATCTGGTCAGCCCGGTGGACCTACTGCCCGATCCGGTGTTGTTGGACGACATCGGGATCCTGCTGATCGCGCTGCGGTCGCTGTACGCGGCTGCCGAGAAGGCGGGCGTGGGACGCAAGCGGCGGGAGCCCGTGCCGGTCGAGCGGGCCGACTGGTCAGTGAAGTAGGACGAGTTTCGGGAGTGCCCCCGGCCGGAGTGCCGGTCGGGGGCAGCAGCGGTGATGTCGGCGGGCGCGGCGCGGTGCGGTGCGGTGCGGGTCAGGTGGCGGCGCGTTCGCCGGTCGGTGCGGGTCAGGCGGCGATGCGTTCGCCGGTCGGTGTGGGTCAGGCGGCTATGCGTTCGCCGGTCGGTTCCGCGACCACGATCTGGACGTGCGACGGCGCGTACTTCCGGGCCTTCGCCAGCATCTTCGTCAGGTCGAACTTCTCGCGCGCCACGGCGACGTGCAGCGGGGCGGGCATCGCCGGGTTCTGCGGCGGAAGGGCGGCGTTCGCGGGGAGCGCGGCACCGGGGCGCAGGCGCACGCCGAGCAGGGCCTGGGGGCTGTTCGGCGGGGTGGCGACCACGAACTGGGTGATCTCCGTCCACGGGAGCGTCACGCCGCCGACCTGCGCGCCCGCCGGGTTGAACTGGAACGCCGTCCGGCGGCCCTCGAACCAGGAAATGATGAACGGGACCGCCGCGACGATCACCACCCCGCCCTGCATCTCCAGGGCCCAGCCGAGCAGCACCGCGAGTGCGAAGACGGCGACGATCGAGCCCCAGAGGCCCGCCTGGTCCTTGCCGGAGAAGGGGTGGGTGACGCGGTACCGCTCCCAGCGGGCGGTGCGGCGGGTGGGCCCTGCGGGCTGTCCTGGCTGTGTCATGCGGGGGACTCCTCGACGTGTGTCGGGCGGCATGGGGGAAGTGTTCGTCGACGAGGACGCAGCGGGCGAAGTCTGCGGTTGCAGAAGGGAGTTGTGAGAGCGGTGGTGCGGCAAAGGGCGGTGCGCGACCCCTTGTCTGACTGGGCGTCAGCTATGACGATGGGCCAGTCGTCGAGTCTGTGACGACCCGTCAGATCAGGGGGTCTTCTCATGGTGCGGGTCCTGCCCGAAGGACGGCTGTCGTACGGGATGCAGCTGCCCGTCCAGTCGCAGAGCGTGATCTATGCGGAGGGGTGGGAGGCCGAGGCGGGACCGGCCGAGCTCGTCGACGTGGCACGTGCCGCCGACCGGAACGGCTTCGCGTACATCGCCGTGTGCGACCACGTCGCCATCCCGAGGCGGCTGGCCGACGCGATGAGCACGGTCTGGTACGACCCCGTGGCGACCCTCGCCCATCTCGCCGCCGTCACCGAGCGCGTACAACTGCTGAGCCATGTGGCCGTGGTGGGGCTCCGGCATCCACTGGCCGCCGCGAAGCAGTACGCGACCCTCGACCGGCTGAGCGGGGGGCGGCTGATCCTCGGCGTCGGCGCCGGGCACGTCGAGGAGGAGTTCGACGCGCTCGGGGTCGACTTCGCGGGGCGCGGCGCTTTGCTGGACGAGTCGATCGACGCGCTGCGGGCGGCGCTCGGGCCCGAGGAGTTCCCGGAGTTCGCAGGGGAGCGGTACGCGTTCAGCGGGCTCGGGCAGAAGCCTCGGCCCGCGCGGGAGCGGGTGCCCGTGTGGGTGGGCGGGTCTTCGCCCGCTGCCGTACGGCGGGCCGCCGTACGGGGGGACGGGTGGCTTCCGCAGGGGGATCCGCGCGACAGGCTGCCGGGCCAGATCGAGAAGCTGAAGCGGCTGCGGGCCGAGGCGGGGGTCGAGCGGCCGATCGAGATCGGGGCCATCGTCGAGCCGCTGTACGTCGGCGACGCGGGCTGGGAGGTCGGGCGGCGGACGCTGACCGGCAAACCGGACGCCATCGCCGAGTCGCTGCGGGCGTACCGGGCGATGGGCGTGCACCAGATCCAGGTGCGGTTCCGGAGCCGGGGCGTGGACGAACTCACGGACCAGATGGCGGCGTTCGCCGCGGAAGTGGCTCCGCTGCTCCCGTAGCGAGGGCCTCGTGCGGAATCCGAAGGGGTGTGCAGGGCATGGGCAAGCTGGACGGGCGCGTCGTCATCGTCACCGGTGCGGCGCGCGGGCAGGGCGAGCAGGAGGCGCGGCTCTTCGCGAAGGAAGGGGCGAAGGTCGTGATCGGGGACGTACTGGATGAACAAGGGGAGTCGCTGGCGAAGGAGTTGGGGGAGGGCGTGGCGCTGTACGTCCATCTGGACGTGGGGCGGGAGGAGGACTGGACGGCGGCCGTGGCCGCCGCCAAGGACGCCTTCGGGAAGATCGACGGGCTGGTCAACAACGCGGGGATCCTGCGGTTCAACGAGCTGGTGAACACGCCGCTGGAGGAGTTCCAGCAGATCATCCAGGTCAATCAGGTGGGTGCGTTCCTCGGGATACGCAGCGTCGCGCCCGAGATCGAGGCGGCCGGGGGCGGCACCATCGTCAACACCGCCTCGTACACGGCGATGACGGGCATGGCGTACGTGGGCGCGTACGCGGCGACCAAGCACGCGATCCTCGGGCTCACCCGGGTCGCGGCGATGGAGCTGGCGGCGAAGGGGATACGGGTGAATGCCGTGTGTCCGGGGGCGGTTGACACGGCGATGACCAATCCGGCGGCGCTGGATCCGACGGCCGACCCCGAGGAGACGGCGGCCGGGGTGGCGGAGCTCTACAAGAAGCTCGTGCCGCTCGGGCGGATCGGGCGGCCGGAGGAGGTCGCGGCGCTGGCGCTGTTCCTGACGTCCGAGGACTCCTCGTACATCACCGGGCAGCCGTTCGTGGTGGACGGCGGATGGCTGGCGGGGGTCTCCATTATCTGATGGGTCGTCAGTATTGACGGTGTGGTGGCTCGGTGGAACAGTCGGTCGCAGAAATGCTGACGGTGTGTCAGATAACTTTGAGGGCGGTGGACTTCAGTGGAGTTCGGTCTCTTCGTGCAGGGTTACGTGCCTGCCGCGCGTGCCAAGGTCGACCCCGAGGCGGAGCACAAGGCTCTGATCGAGGAGACCGAGTACGTCATTCAGGCGGACAAGTCGGGGTTCAAGTACGCGTGGGCGAGCGAGCACCACTTCCTGGAGGAGTACTCGCACCTGTCGGCGAACGACGTCTTCCTCGGGTATCTGGCGCATGCGACGGAGCGGATTCACCTGGGGTCGGGGATCTTCAATCCGCTGGCGCCGGTGAACCACCCCGTGAAGGTGGCGGAGAAGGTCGCCATGCTGGACCACCTGAGCGGGGGGCGGTTCGAGTTCGGGAGCGGGCGGGGGGCCGGGTCGCACGAGATCCTGGGGTTCATGCCGGGGATCACCGATATGAACCACACGAAGGAGATCTGGGAGGAGACGATCGCCGAGTTCCCCAAGATGTGGCTCCAGGACGAGTACGAGGGCTTCCAGGGCAAGCACTGGTCGCTGCCGCCGAGGAAGATCCTCCCGAAGCCGTACGGGAAGGCGCACCCGGCGATGTGGTACGCGGCCGGGTCTCCGTCGTCGTACGCGATGGCGGGGAAGAAGGGGCTGGGGGTGCTGGGGTTCAGCGTCCAGAAGGTCGCTGACATGGAGTGGGTCGTCGAGTCGTACAAGACGGCGGTGAAGGACGCGGAGCCGGTGGGGGCGTTCGTCAACGACAACGTCATGGTGACGTCGACCGCCATCTGTGCGGAGACGCACGAGAAGGCGGTGCAGGTGGCGGTGGACGGGGGGCTGAACTACCTTCAGTCGCTTCTCTTCCGGTACCACGACACGTTTCCCCGGCCGGAGGGGATTCCGGAGTGGCCGGAGCTTCTGCCGGAGTACAGCGAGGAGATCATCGAGCTCTTGATCGCGGAGGAGCTGATGATCTGTGGGGATCCCGACGAAGTGCTGAAGCAGTGCAAGCGGTGGGAGCAGGCGGGGGCGGACCAGTTGTCCTTCGGGCTGCCGATCGGGGTGTCGCCCGAGGACACGATGAACACGATCCGGTTGATCGGGGAGAACGTGATTCCGAAGATCGACACGGATCCCGTGCACAGGACCTCGCGGATGCGGCAGGGGTAGTTCGCTTCCCTGCGGGGTGGGCGGGGCTGGGGTTGCCGCCGTGGGCTCCGCCCCCGGGCCCCCGGCCCGCTTCGGCGGGAGGTGTGCCCCTGTCCCTTCCCCAAGCTCTCCACTTCGTTCGAGCAGGGAGATCCCACCCTTCACCTGAAGCGCTCGCCGCGCGGCTGTCCCGGTGTACGTGCGGGTGCGTCGTGGCTGGTCGCGCAGTTCCCCGCGCCCCTGAGATGCCCCTGCGGGGCATCGTCGGGGGCGCGGGCAGACGGAGCCCGCCCCGAAGAGGACACTTCCCCCGAAAGGACGCCCATGCTCGACCACCTCATCCGTAACGCCACCCTCGTGGACGGCACCGGGGCCCCCTCGCGCCCCGCCGACCTCGGCATCCGCGACGGGCGGATAGCCAGGATCGCCGCGCCCGGCGGCATCGAGGAGGAGGCCCGTACCGAAGAGGACGCCACCGGACTCGTCCTCGCCCCCGGCTTCGTCGACCCCCACACCCACTACGACGCCCAGCTCTTCTGGGACCCGTACGCCACCCCCTCCCTCAACCACGGCGTCACCACCGTCGCGGGCGGCAACTGCGGCTTCACCCTGGCGCCCCTCCACCCCGACCGCCCCGAGGACGCCGACTACACCCGCCGCATGATGTCCAAGGTCGAGGGGATGGCTCTCGCCGCACTCGAAGAAGGCGTCGAGTGGTCCTGGTCGTCCTTCGCCGAGTACCTCGACGCCCTCGAAGGCCGGATAGCCGTCAACGCGGGCTTCATGGTGGGACATTGCGCGCTCCGGCGTTACGTCATGGGCCCCGACGCCGTCACCGACCGCCAGCCCACCAAGGCCGAACTCACCGAGATCGTCAGGCTGTTGCACGAAGCCATGGACGCCGGAGCCTGGGGCTTCTCCACCACCCAGTCCTCCACCCACTCCGACGGCGACGGGAAACCCGTCGCCTCGCGCCACGCCCGCCCCGCCGAACTCCTCGCCCTCAGCAAGGCAGTCGGCGAACACGAAGGCACCCAGATCGAGGCCATCGTCGCGGGCTGCCTCGACCAGTTCGACGACGACGAGATCGACCTCTTCGTCGAGATGAGCGCCGCCGCGGGCCGGCCCCTCAACTGGAACGTCCTCACCATCGACGCCGCCGTCCCCGAACGCGTCCCCCGCCAGCTCGTCCCCAGCGAGCGCGCCCGCAAGGCCGGTGGCAGGATCGTCGCGCTGACCATGCCGATCCTCACGCCCATGAACATGTCGCTGGGCACCTTCTGCGCCCTCAACCTCATCCCCGGCTGGGGCGAGATCCTGTCCCTTCCCGTGCCGGAGCGCATGGCCAGGCTCCGCGACCCCGACGTACGCGCGGAGATGCTCCGCCGCGCCGACTCCAAGGAGGCCGGAGTCTTCCGCCGCCTCGCCGACTTCGGGCGCTACGTCATCGGGGACACGTACAGCAGGGAGAACGAGGGCGTCAGCGGTCGCGTCGTCAACGACATCGCCGCCGAACGCGGCCAGGACCCCTTCGCCTGCCTCGTCGAGATCTGCTGCAACGACGACCTGCGCACCGTCCTGTGGCCCATGCCCACCGACAACGACCCCGACTCCTGGGCCCTGCGCCGCGCGACCTGGACCCACGAGGACGTCATGCTGGGCGGCTCCGACGCCGGCGCCCACCTGGACCGCATGTGCGGAGCCCCGTACACGACCCGCTTCCTCGGCGACTGCCTGCGCGGGCGCAGGCTCCTCCCCCTGGAACAGGCCGTCAAGATGCTCACCGACGACCCCGCCCAGCTCTTCGGCCTGCGCGAACGCGGTCGCATCGCCGAGGGCTTCCACGCGGACCTCGTCCTCTTCGACCCCGAGCGCATCGACGCGGGCCCCGCCACGCTCGTCCACGACCTGCCCGGCGACAGCCCCCGCCTGGACTCCAAGGCGCTCGGCATCGTGAGCGTCCGCGTCAACGGAGTCGAGACGATACGCGACGACCAGGTCACCGGCGCGGTCCCGGGGACCGTCCTGCGCTCGGGCCGCGACACGAGGACGGTGAGCACCAAGTGACGCGCAAGCAAAGGCTGTTGATCGGCGGCGAGTGGGTCGAGCCCGCCGCAGGACACTACGAGGTGATCAACCCCGCCACCGAGGAAGTCGTCGGCCTCGCCCCCGAGGCGAGCAGGCAGCAGGTGTACGAAGCGGCCGACGCCGCCCGCGAGGCATTCCGGAGCTGGTCCCGTACGAAACCGGAGGAGCGCGCGGCCGTCCTCGACCGGGCGGCGGACATCGTCCGGCGGGAGTCGGAGGCGTACGCGCAGCTCGCGCAGGCCGAGACCGGTGCCACTACCGGCACCGCACGCGGCATGCAGGTCGCGGTCGGCGAGGCGCGCTTCCGGCGGTACGCGAAGGGTGCGCTGGAGCCGACCGAGACGGCCATCGCACCGCAGATCAACGCGGCCGGGCCGATGGGCAAGGCAGGGGTCTTCGGTGCGCTCGAAGTACGGCAGCCGGTCGGCGTCGTCACCTGCATCACCTCGTACAACAACCCCTGGGCCAACCCGTCGGGGAAGATCGCGCCCGCCCTCGCCATGGGCAACACCGTGCTGGTGAAGCCCGCCCCGCAGGACCCGCTGTCCGTCTTCAGAATGGCGGAGGCGCTGACGGAGGCGGGGCTTCCGCCGGGGGTGGTCAACGTCGTCAACGGGGCGGCGGTCGGTGTCGGCGAGGCGGCCGTCGACTCGCCCTCCGTCGACATGGTCAGCTTCACCGGGAGCACCGGGGTCGGGCAGCGCATCGCGGAGGTCTGCGGGCGCGGCATGAAGCGGCAGCTGATGGAGCTGGGCGGGAAGGGGGCCGCGCTCGTCTTCGAGGACGCGGACCTCGACTCGGCGGCGACGGGGATCGGTACGACCTTCTCCTTCTACAGCGGGCAGATCTGTACGGCACCGACCCGGGTGGTGGTCCAACGGGGCGTGTACGAGGCCCTGGTGGAGAGGCTCCGGACGTACGTCGGGTATCTGAAGGTCGGCGACCCGACCGCTGCGGGGACCGTCGTCGGACCGGTCATCTCGGCGGCCCACCGCGACCGCGTCGAGTCGTACGTCGAACTGGGGAAGAAGGAGGGCGCGAGGCTCGTCGCGGGCGGCGAGCGTCCGGCCCTGGACCGGGGTTTCTACGTCGCCCCGACCCTCTTCGCCGACTGCACCAACGACATGCGGATCGTCCGCGAGGAGATCTTCGGTCCGGTCGTCGTGGTCGTCCCCTTCGACGACGAGGAGGAGGGGATCGCCCTCGCCAACGACAGCGACTACGGGCTGATCGACTACGTCTGGTCGGGGGACGTCTCCCGCGCCTTCCGGGTCGCCCGACGGCTGCGCGCGGGCGGCGTCGGCATCAACACCGTCGGCCGCAACATGGAGGCCCCCTTCGGCGGCTTCAAGCGGAGCGGCGTGGGCCGCGACGTCGGCTCGTACGCCCTGCACGCCTACAGCGAGGTGCAGGCGGTGGTCTGGCCGGGGTGAGGGGAGCGCGTCCCGGTGTCCCTCCCGCCCCACGGGAAATTTTGAAACCGGACATACCGGGCCGACCTACGGTTTCCGCATTCCGGTGGCACGCCCCCAACCCATCATTCCGAAGGCGCGGAGGTCGCCACACCCGCCAAACCATCCCCCAAAAGGGGGCATCACCCCCTTCAACTCAAGGAAGCAGTACCGGACTTTTCCCTTCCGGATGTGGAAAACGCAGCATCTAACGTCCCTCCCATGACACAGGTGGAATCGAAGCCGCAGGCCGGAGACCCGGTAAGGGGCGTCCCCGAGGGGGCACCCCCGCGCACATCAGGCACCGGTACCAAGACCGGCACCGGCACCCCCGACGGCGTCCGCGACAAGGGCCTCGGCGGGAACTCCGTCGGCCTGCTCGGCAGCGCCGTCATCGGCATCTCCACCGTCGCCCCCGTCTACTGCCTGACCTCCACGCTCGGCTCCACCGCCGGCGAGGTCGGCCTCCAGATGCCCGCGATCTTCCTCGCCGGGTTCCTGCCGATGCTCCTCGTCGCCTTCGCGTACCGCGAGCTCAACCGCGTCATGCCCGACTGCGGCACCTCCTTCACCTGGACCGTGAAGGCGTTCGGCCCCCGCGTCGGCTGGATGTGCGGCTGGGGCCTGGTCGTGGCGACGATCATCGTCCTGTCCAACCTCGCGGGCGTCGCCACCTCGTACTTCTGGCTCCTCGCGGGCGAGCTCACGGGCAGCGAGAAGATCGCCGCCCTGGAGGACGACAGAGCCGTCCACATCCTCACCTGCCTCGCCCTCATCGCCTTCGCGACGCTGGTCAGCTACCGGGGCATGACCGCCACGAAGGGCGTCCAGTACGCCCTCGTCGGCCTCCAGCTCGCGGTCCTCGTGCTCTTCGTCGTGATGGCGTTCAGCAAGGCGGGCAGCGACCTGCCCGAGTTCGCGGGCGGCCTCGACTTCTCGTGGTCGTGGTTCAACCCCTTCTCGGTCGGCTCCTTCGCCGCCTTCACCGCGGGCCTCTCCCTGTCGATCTTCATGTACTGGGGCTGGGACGCCTGCCTGACCGCGAACGAGGAGACCACCGGCAGCGAGAAGACGCCGGGCCGCGCCGCCCTCGTCGCGATGGTCGTCCTGGTCGGCTCCTACCTGGCCACCGCCGTTGCCGCGCAGCTGGCCGTCGGCTCCGGCGACAAGGGCCTCGGCCTCGGAAACCCGGACACCTCCGACAACGTCTTCGCCGCCCTGGCCGGACCCGTGATGGGCCCGGTCCTCGGCATCCTGCTCTTCGTCGCGGTCCTGGCCTCCGCCACCGCGAGCCTCCAGACGACCTTCATCCCGGTCGCCCGTACGGTCCTCGCGATGTCCGCGTACGAGGCCCTGCCCGCCTCGTACTCCCGCGTCCACCCGCGCTTCAAGAGCCCCGGCCGCGCGACCGTCCACGCGGGCGTCGCCACCGGCGTCTTCTATACGGTCATGACGCTGGTCAGCGAGCACGTCCTCGTCGACACGATCTACGCGCTCGGCCTCATGATCTGCTTCTACTACGCGCTGACGTCCTTCGCCTGCGCCTGGTACTTCCGGCGCGACCTCACCAGCTCCCTCCGCGACGCCTTCTTCAAGGGCGTCTTCCCGATCCTCGGTGGCGTGCTCCTCGCCGCCGTCTTCGCCAAGACCCTCTACGACATGTGGGATCCCGCCTACGGCAGCGGCTCGTCCGTCTTCGGCGTCGGCTCGGTCTTCGTGATCGGCGTCGGCCTGCTCCTCGTCGGCTTCGTGCTCATGCTGCTGATGCGGCGCCGCAGCCCGGCCTTCTTCCGGGGCGAGGTCCTCACGAAGGACACCCCGGCGCTGGTCGTCGCCGACTGAGCACGAGGAATCCTCATCCGGCCGTCCGCAGGAACACCGGGTTGCTGAGCGCGACGAGCGCACCGGGCAGCCCGGGGACGGCCGGGGGGCGGCGGACCTCCGCCCGCACGTAGGAGGCGTACGAGGTCGTGGTCGCCCACTCCAGGCCGCCGGACGGCCCCGTCCGTACGGTCCCCTGGTCGGTGACCAGATGGGTGGTGCAGTCGGGGGCCGCGCCCGTGACCGTCAGCCGTACGGTGACGGGGGAGGCGGCCGGGGCGGTGAGCCGCCCGCCCAGGGTGGCGGTGCGCCCCCGGGAGTCGGCGACGGTGAGCCCGAGGGAGACCGCCGAGGACTCGGCGACGTACGAACGCCCGGCCCGGATACCGGCGAGCAGCGCCTCGCGGGACAGGTCGTCGGCGAGGACGACGGTCTGCGGATGCCCGACCCGGTCGGGGTCGCGATGGGCGTCGCTGTTGCCCATGGCCGGAGTCCAACGCCCCCCGTGCATGAGGGACTTGTCCCACATCTGCACGGAGACTTCGTCGTCCGGGGTGTACGGCCCGTTCCACACCTCCACCGCGTCGGCGTCACCGAACCCGAACTGCCAGCCGCACCCCAGGCAGTTGGCGTGCGGATGGGCGGGTACGACGATCCCGCCCGCCTTGCGGATCTCGCGGGCGAAACGCGGGAAGCGCTGGTCGCGGGCCCGGTAACGCCAGTCGGTGTGGGTCCCCGGGTCGGTCCCCAGGGCCAGCACGTGACCATTGCGGGTGGTGGCCTCCTCACCGGTGAGGATGAGCAGGTCGTCGCCCCACAGCCCACCCCAATGGGCGTGCGAGGACGGTGTGTTGTGCTCGGTCGTGGTGATGAAGTCCAGCCCGGCCGCACGTGCGAGAGCGGCGATCTCGGCGGGGGTGCGGCGTCCGTCCGAGTGGACGGAGTGCAGATGACAGTCCCCCCGGTACCAGGCCCGGCCGCGCCCCTCGGCCCGGGAGGGCGGATGGACCGGGCGGGGGGTGGGTGCGGTGGGCCCCGGGGTGAGGGTGATGGTCACGCTGTACGGCAGCCCCTGGGGCGCGACGGTGTACGGCGCGAGGGCGATGTGCCAGGTGCCGGGCCGGACGGGCCCGGGAAGATACCCGGGCGTCGCTTCGTCCCCCCGCAGGAAGAATTCCGTACGGGCCCCGCCCGACCACCCCCGGAACCCCCGCCCGCCGAGGGCGGTGCCGCGCTCGTCGAAGATGCCGATGTCGAGGGCGTTGCCGGGCGTGCCGGGGGGCGGGGCAGGCCGCTCGTACGCGTACGAGACGCGCAACTCCCTGATTCCACGCGGTACTTGCACGGGCAGATGCACGAAGTCGGGCGCACCGGGCGGAAGCGTCCCTGTGACGGTCCGCGTCAGCACCTCCGTCGCCCCCGTCGCCCCCGACGGCCCCAGCAGCCCTGGCGGCCCCGGAGCCCCACCCTCTCCCGCCGCTCTCGCGAAGCTCACGGGGGCGAGGGTGAGGACGGCTGCGGCACCGGCGGTGAAGAGCGCGCGGCGGCTGGTCCTTGGCTCTGTTTCCGTCATGGGTGAGGAGGGTGCCCGGCTCAGGTGGCGCGGCGGTTGCGGCGTACCAGATAGAGGATGACGAGCACGATCAGGATCACGACGACCACGCCGACGACGATCCCGATGAGCTTGCCCAGCTTCCCCTTCGTGCTCTTCTTTTTCTTCTTCGGCTTGGGCCGGGATTCGGCGGCGTGCACGGTCTGCGCCTGCTCACCCGTGGCGACCGCTGTGGCGGAGGGGACGTGGGAGGTGGAGACCGTCGCCGTGGTGCTGCGGGGTGCGGCTGCGGCCGTGGAGAGGGAGAGCGCGGGCGCGCCCAGGAAGAGGGTGCCCGCGAGGAGGAAGGTGGTGGTGGTCCTGGTGCTGATGCGCATGGTGGGGCGCCTTTCCCCGTGTGGGCCGGATGCGGACCGGCTGGACCGGAGCCCTGCGGACCCTCGGCTTTCGGAACCGTACGCCGTAGCGTGAGGCGGCTACCAGGTTCCCGACCGAGGAGTTTGTATGCGGGTTTCGGCCACGATCTTCCTGACCGACGAGACGATCACGCCGGTGCGTCTGGCGCGGGAGCTGGAGGAGCGGGGGTTCGCCGGGCTCTACCTCCCGGAGCACACGCACATTCCAGTGGGCCGGGAGACGGCGTACCCGGCGGGCGGGGACCTGCCGCGCGAATACGGGCGCACGCTCGACCCGTTCGTCGCGCTGGGGCAGGCGGCGGCGGTGACGGAGCGGCTGGGGCTCGGTACGGGAGTCACTCTCGTCGCCCAGCACGACCCGATCGGCCTCGCGAAGCAGGTGGCGACGCTGGACCACCTCTCGGGGGGCCGTTTCACGCTGGGCCTGGGCTTCGGGTGGAACAAGGAGGAGGCGGCGGACCACGGGGTGGAGTGGCGGACGCGGAGGGCGCTGGGGCGGGACAGGGTCGGGCTGATGCGGGCGCTGTGGGCACCGGAACCGACGGCGTACGAGGGGGAGTTCGGCTCGGTCCGGGCGAGTGAGGCGCACCCGAAGCCGGGGGGCGGGGCGCCGCGCATCCTGCTGGGCGGGGCGGCGGGACCGAGGCTCTTCGCGGACGTCGCGGCGTACGCGGACGGGTGGATGCCGATCGGGGGCCGGGGGCTGGGCGAGGCGATCCCGGTGCTGCGGAGGGTGTGGGAGGAGGCGGGACGGGACCCGAAGGGGCTTCAGGTGGTGCCGTACGCGGTGCTGCCGAGTGGGGGGAAGCTGGGGCGGTACGGGGAGTTGGGGGTGGAGGAGGTGGTGGTGCAGTTGCCTCCGGCGGGGGAGGGGGAGGTGCTGGGGGTACTGGACGAGTACGCCCAGTACGTGTGACCTCGGCGCTCCCTTCCCGCTGGGGCTGGGGGCGCCCCGTTAGGGGCGCGGGGCTGTGTCACTGTGCGGCTCCGCCGCAGGTGCGCTCCCGGCTCCGCTGGGGTCGGGCGGGACGTGCCCCCTTAGGGGCGCGGGGAACTGCGCGCCCAGCCCCCACGCACCCGCACATCCCCACCCCAAGCCTCGCGAGTTTAGGTGAAGGATGGGGTCTCCCCTGCTCGAACGAAGTTGAGAGCTTGGGGAAGGGTCTGGGGCAGCCCGCCGCAGGCGCACCGGGGTGCGGCGCACCCATCGGGCGGGGTAACGGCGGGGCGGCTCCGGGGTGGGCCCGGAGCGAGGGGGGCCGCCCCCTTGCCCGCCCGTCCCGCCCCCGGGGGGCGGCCCCGCCGCCCAAGGAGGCTAGGCGGAAGCCCCGCCGCCCAAGGAGGCTAGGCGGAAGCCCCGCCGCCCAAGGGGGCTGGGCGGAGGCGAAGGGGGTGGCGCCACCGCCCAGGGAGGCTAGGCAAAGGCACCGCCCAGGGAGGCTGGGCGGAGGAGGCCCCCCGCCCCGGGAGGGTGGGGGAGCGAGGGGCGGGCCCCCTGTCCGGAGGGGTGAGGTGGAGGCGGCGTCAGGGGGCCAGCCCCGGTTCGGCGTGGAGGGACAGAGGGATGGCGGGCATCGGCCCGTGCGGCCCCGCGTCCCGGTACACCACCGGCATCCCGTGGAAAGCCCCCACCCCCTCCGCAGGCATCAGCACCGCCCCCATCGCATCCCACCGCCCGATCTCACACCCGTTCGTCCGCGAGAACCGGGCATCCACCGCCCGCCCCGCCCACGTCCCCCTGATCCGCCCCACCGCCGGCCCCCCGTACTGCTCCGTGCAGAGCGCGTCGTCCGGCACCGGGGCGAACGGATCCTCGCCCCACACGGTCACCTCGTCCAGGTGGTCGCAGGCGAGCTGCGGCCACGGGTGACTGCCGCCCGCCGGATGACAGGTCAGCTCCCACGTGCCGTCGTGCTCGGGGTTCCCGGACCGCGAGACCGACACGACGAGACGGTCCTCACCGGTGGGCGGTTCGGCCTGCGCGGGCGCGGTCCCCCCGAGCACGGCGAGCAGAGGAAGCACGGAAGCGACGAATCGGCGTGACATGCGGGGCTCCTGAAGGACGGCGGAGATGTGCCCCGTCTAACGCCCCCACGCCCCGGATGTCACGTACGCGTCGAACGTATCCTCGGGGGATGACCAGCTCCGCAGCGCAGCCCACCAGCCAAGGTCCCACGGACAACGCGATGCGGCGTGCCCTCAAACGCGCCCGTGACGGCGTTGCCCTCGACGTCACCGAGGCCGCCGTCCTCCTTCAGGCGCGCGGCGAGAACCTGAAGGACCTCTCCGCCTCCGCCGCCCGCGTGCGCGACGCCGGGCTGGCGGCCGCCGGTCGCCCCGGCGTCATCACGTACTCCAAAAAGGTCTTCATCCCCCTCACCCGCCTCTGCCGCGACAAGTGCCACTACTGCACCTTCGTCACCGTCCCCGGCAAGCTCCGCCGCGCCGGTCACGGCATGTACCTGTCCCCCGACGAGGTCCTCGACATCGCGCGCCAGGGCGCCGAGATGGGCTGCAAAGAGGCCCTGTTCACGCTCGGCGACCGCCCCGAGGAGCGCTGGCCGGAGGCCCGCGAGTGGCTGGAGGCGGAGGGCTACGACGACACCCTCGCCTACGTCCGCGCCATGGCGATCCGCGTACTGGAAGAGACGGGCCTCCTCCCGCACCTCAACCCGGGTGTCATGACCTGGACCGAACTCCAGCGCCTGAAGCCCGTCGCACCCTCCATGGGCATGATGCTGGAGACCACGGCGACCCGCCTGTGGAGCGAGCCCGGCGGGCCGCACTACGGCTCCCCGGACAAGGAGCCCGCCGTCCGCCTGCGCGCGCTCGAAGACGCGGGCCGCTCCAACGTCCCCTTCACCACCGGCATCCTGATCGGCATCGGCGAGGACTTCGAGGAGCGCGCGGACTCCCTCTTCGCGCTGCGCAAGACCGCCCGCGCCTACCACGGCATCCAGGAAGTGATCGTCCAGAACTTCCGCGCCAAGCCGGACACGGCCATGGGCAGGATGCCGGACGCCGAGCTCGAAGAACTCGCGGCCACCATCGCCGTCGCCCGCCACATCCTCGGCCCGTCCGCCCGCATCCAGGCCCCGCCGAACCTCGTCGACGAGGAGTACGCCCTGATCGTGGGCGCGGGCATCGACGACTGGGGCGGGGTCTCTCCGCTGACCCCCGACCACGTCAACCCCGAGCGCCCCTGGCCGCACATCGACGAACTCGCCGCGAAGACGGCCGAGTCGGGCTTCGACCTCCGCGAACGCCTCACCGTCTACCCGGAGTTCATCCAGCGCGGCGAGCCCTGGCTCGACCCCCGCATCGTCCCCCACGTCGCCGCCCTCGCCGACCCTGAGACAGGTCTCGCCCGTACGGACGTGAAGCCCGTCGGCACCCCCTGGCAGGAGCCCGACGAGACGTTCACCGCGTCCTCCACCGGCCGCACGGACCTCCACCGCACCATCGACACCACCGGCCGCACCGGCGACCGCCGCAACGACTTCGACGCGGTGTACGGCGACTGGGAGGCCCTGCGCGAGGCCGCCGCGCCCGGCATGGTGCCGTCCCCGATGTCGGGCGACCTGACCCGCATCGACGGCGAGCTGAAGGCCGCCCTCTCCCAAGCGGCAGCGGACCCGACGAAGTTGACGGACGCTCAGGCCCTCGCGCTCCTCCACGCCGACGGGCCCGCCCTCGACGAGCTGTGCCGCATCGCCGACACCCTGCGCCGCGACGTGGTCGGCGACGACGTCACGTACATCGTCACGCGCAACATCAACTTCACCAATGTCTGCTACACCGGCTGCCGCTTCTGCGCCTTCGCCCAGCGCCGCACCGACGCCGACGCCTACACCCTCTCGCTCGACCAGGTCGCCGACCGGGCCGCCCAGGCGTGGGACGTCGGCGCGGTCGAGGTCTGCATGCAGGGCGGCATCCACCCGGACCTGCCGGGCACGGCGTACTTCGACATCGCGAAGGCGGTACGGGAACGCGTGCCGGGCATGCACGTGCACGCCTTCTCTCCGATGGAGGTCGTCAACGGGGCGACCCGCACCGGGCTTTCCTTCCGCGAGTGGCTGACCGCCGCCAAGGAGGCGGGACTCGGCTCCATCCCCGGCACCGCCGCCGAGATCCTGGACGACGAGGTCCGGTGGATCCTCACCAAGGGCAAGCTGCCGACCGCCGAGTGGATCGACGTCATCAAGACGGCGCACGAGGTGGGACTCCGCTCCTCGTCCACGATGATGTACGGGCACGTGGACCAGCCCCGCCACTGGCTCGGCCACCTGCGCACGCTGGCCCGCATCCAGCAGGAGACGGGTGGCTTCACGGAGTTCGTGACGCTGCCCTTCATCCACACCAACGCGCCCGTCTACCTGGCCGGGATCGCCCGCCCCGGCCCGACGGTCCGCGACAACCGGGCCGTCACCGCCATGGCCCGCCTCCTGCTCCACCCGTACATCACCAACATCCAGACGAGTTGGGTGAAGCTGGGTGCGGAGGGCGCGGCGGAGATGCTGCGCTCGGGGGCGAACGACCTCGGCGGGACGCTGATGGAGGAGACGATCTCCCGCATGGCCGGTTCGAGTTACGGCTCGTACCGCTCCATCCAGGACCTGATCGCCATCGCGGACGCGGCGGGCCGCCCGTCGAAACCGCGTACGACGCTGTACGGAGAGGTGCCGCAGGAGCGCGTCGACGCCGCGCACGCCTCGGACGGTCATCTTCCGGAACTGCTTCCGGTGCTGGGGGACTGACCCGGAACCACGGCTCGGGCAGGGGCGTCGTCGCTGGTGCGGCGGCGCCCTTCGCCGTGCCCGGGGCGTCTGGGAACCCTCCGGCGTGCCCGGCATCAACAAAGCGTAAAGATTGCCGGGATCGGGCAATGTCGAATGTCAGTGCCGTGTGCGAAGGTTCAGACAGTTCAGGGAAGTCGCAGATTCGGCGTTCACGGGGGAAGGGGCACACATGACCTTGTTTCTCGGTCTCGGCACAGCAGGCGTCGCGCTGCTGCTCTTCGCGCTGGTCTTCGACGGAATACTGGAGGGCCTCTTCGGCGGATTCTCCGCACTGGAGGGCCTGTTCGACGGTCTCCTCTCGTTGCCGGTCGTCGCCGGATTCACGGCGATGCTCGGCTTCGCCGGGGCGATCGTGCTCGGTACGACGGGCCTGGGCGCCGGTGCCGCCACGGGGGTGGGCATCGTCGCCGGGCTTGTCGCCGCCTGGCTCACCTGGAAGCTCACCCGGGTGCTGATGCGCGACCAGACGGACGCGACACCGCGCGGCGAGGACCTGATCGGGACCTCCGGGTCGGTCGTCACCGCGATCCCGGCCGAGGGGTACGGGGAAGTGCTGGTCCACCTCGGCGGGCAGCCGGTGAAGTACGCGGCGAAGAGCGCGAATCCGGTGGCCCGGGGCGCGGACGTGTGGGTCGAGGCGAGCCTGTCGTCGACCTCTGTGTCCGTGCGGCCGATCGATCGCTGAGCGGCGGAGTACGGGCCGAACTCCGCGCGTGTGTCCGTGGGTGCGCTCACTGCCGGGGGCTCTGCCCCCGGACCCCGCTCCTCAATCGCCGGAGGGGCTGGGAATGTCCCGCCGGAGGCGCTGCAACTGTCCCGCCGGAGGGGCTGACATAACCGACCGCACAACCATCTCGGGGGATCGCCCATGAGTCCAGTCGTCATCGCCGTCGTCGGAGTCGTCGTACTCCTCGTCCTGATCGGCCTCGTCGTCGTCTCGCGCTACAAGGTCGCGGGTCCCAGCGAAGCGTTCATCATCACCGGGCGCCGAGGCAAGAAGTCCACCGATCCGGTCACCGGCCGGATCAGCACCGACAACAGCGGCCAGAAGGTCGTCGTCGGCGGCGGGGTCTTCGTCGTCCCGTTCGTGCAGCAGAAGTCCACGCTCGACCTGTCCAGCCGTCAGATCCCGATCTCGGTGCGCGGCGCGGTCACCCTGCGCGGTGTGAAGGCCAACCTCGAAGGCGTCGCCATCGTCAAGGTCGGCGGCAACGAGGACGCGATCCGGGCCGCCGCCCAGCGCTTCCTCCAGCAGCAGGGCCAGGTCAACAGCTTCACCCAGGAAGTGCTGTCCGGTGCACTGCGCGCCATCGTCGGCCGGATGTCGGTCGAGGACATCATCCGGGACCGGGCCGCGTTCGCCGGGCAGGTCGCCGAGGAGGCCGAGGCCAGCCTCTCCGGGCAGGGACTGGTCCTGGACGCCTTCCAGATCCACGACATCACCACCGAGGGCTCCTACCTGGAGGACCTGGGCCGCCCCGAGGCCGCCCGCGCCCGCCAGGAGGCCGACATCGCGGAGGCCATCGCCAAGCGGGCCTCCGAGCAGGCCCGGCTGAAGGCCGCCGAGGAAATCGCCATCGCCGAGCGGACCTACTACCTCAAGCAGGCCGAGATCCGCGTCGAGACCGAAGCGGCCGCCGCGAAGGCGAACGCGGCGGGTCCGCTCGCCGAGGCCGCCCGTCAGCAGGAGGTCCTCTCCGAGCAGGAGAAGGTCGCCCAGCGGCAGGCCGCCCTGACCGACCGCGAACTCGACACCAAGGTCCGCAAGCCCGCCGACGCCGCCCGCTACCAGGCCGAGCAGGAGGCCGAGGCGCGCAGGATCAGCCAGGTCAAGGAGGCCGAGGCGGACGCCGAGCGCTCCCGTCTGACCGGTGAGGGCGAGAAGCTGCGCCGTGCCGCGCTCGCCGCAGCCGTACGCATCGAGGGTGAGTCCGAGGCCGCGGCGATCGCCGCGAAGGGTTCGGCGGAGGCCGAGGCCATGCGGAAGAAGGCCGACGCGTTCGCCCAGTACGGGGACGCGGCCGTCATCCAGATGCTGGTGGAGGCGCTGCCGCAGGTCGTCGCGAAGGCGTCCGAGCCGCTCAGCGCCATCGGCAAGATGACGGTGATCTCCACGGACGGCGCCTCGCAGCTGTCGCGCACGGTCACCGACAACGTGGCGCAGGGCATGGAACTGCTCAGCTCCACCACCGGGGTGGACCTGGCGGCACTGCTGAAGGGGATCGCGCAGAAGGGCCCGAAGGCTCCCGGTTCTGATTCCGGCTCCGGTTTCGGTTCCGGGGACGTGGCCCCGCCGGAGGGCGCGGGTGCGGAGAACGGTCGGATTCCGATCACAGACTGAGTGAAGGTCCCCGCCCGACTGCACCCAACTGCACCCAATTACACATGAGTGACCGGCTTGTGGCTCTTTCTGAACCTTCAGGGCCGCAAGCCGATCAACTTGTGCACCGTGCCCCTCAAGGGGCGCGTCCACGCACGCCCCAACGGGAACTACCGCATCAGTTCCCCCGCGTTCACCAACAACTGCTGCCCCGTGACCCCCCGCGCCCTCTCCGACACGAAGAAGAGCACCGCGTCCGCCACGTCCCCGTCCGTCGCCATCTCCGGCAACGCCATCCGAGCATCGAGCCGACCCCGCACCTCCGCCTCCGGCACCCCCTCCGCCTGCGCCGCGTACGCCACGTACCCCTGCACCGGCGGCCCCCACATCCACCCCGGCAGCACCGTGTTCACCCGTACCCGATACCGCCCCAACTCCCGCGCCAGCGAGTACATCGCCGACGTCAGCGCCCCCTTGGAAGCCGCGTACGCCGCCTGCTCCACCTCCGAGGGAGCCGCCACCGCCGACTGCGTCCCGATGATCACCACCGAGCCCCCGCCCCCCTCCTTGAGCGCGGGCAGGCACGCCCGCGTCATCCGCAGCGTCCCCAGCAGGTTCACGTCGATGACCTGCTCCCAGACCGCGAAGTCAGCCGACTCAAGACCGCCGAAGTAGGTGTCGTACGCGGCCACGTTCACGACCGCGTCGATCCCTCCGAACCGCTCCACCGCGAGCGCCGCCAGCCGCTCGCAGGCCCGCTCGTCCGTGATGTCGGTCGGCAGCCACGCCGTCCGTTTGCCGTCCGGGTCGATCTCGGCGGCGCAGGCGGCGAGGCTGGCCCCGGTGCGCGCGCCCAGCACCGCCTTCCCGCCGTCCCGGACCACCGCTTCCGCCACCCGGCGGCCGAGACCCGCGCCGACACCGGACACCACGACCGTCTTTCCTTCGATGAGCATGTCACTGCCTCCGAGCCCTGGCCGAATGCCTGACGGTCCGTCAGAGTAGGCCCGACGCTAGCCACTTGGAAGGGACTGTGATGAGCGAGGAGACGAGAAGCGAGACCTACGCGGAGCTGGCGGCCGTCGGCCCCTACGGCGTACACCCCGGCCACGCCCTGATCACCATGGTGGAACCCCACCCGGGCCAGGAGTACGCCTACAACCGCTGGTACGAGGACGACCACTACATGGCGGGCGCGATGGCCATGCCCTGGATGTACGCGGGCCGCCGCTGGGTCGCCACCCGTGACCTCCAATTCCTGCGCTACCCGGCCCAGTCGGCCGTCGCCGACCCCGTCACCACCGGCTGCTACCTCAGCACGTACTGGATCACCGAGGGCCGCTACGACGACCACATGAAGTGGACCGTCGCCATCAACAAGCGCCTCAACCGGGACGGCCGCGTCCACCAGGCCCGCACCCACGTCTTCACGTCGTTCCAGGACCACGAGGCGACGGTCTACCGGGACGGTGCGGCCGGCCCCCGCGACTTCCACGCCCTCGACCACCCCTACCAGGGGCTCGTACTGGAGGTGATCGACACTCAGGGAGCGGATCAGCGGCGGGAGTTGCTCGACTGGCTGCGCTCCTCGCACCTCCCCAAGCAACTCGCTGGATCGTCCGCCGCGATGGTCACCGTCTTCCGTCCGACACAGCTGCCGGGCGACCGGATGACGTACGTGAAGCAGGTGGAGGGTGTCGACACCCGGCTGACGCTGCTCTGGTTCCTGGAGGAGGACCCGCGCGAGCGGTGGGAGGAGCGCTTCGGCGGACTCGGGGAGGCGGTCGCCGAGGCGGGGCTCGGGCGGGTCGAACTCGTCGCGCCGTTCGTCCCGACGGTGGTGGGGACCGACCGGTACGTCGACCGGCTCAGGTAGCGGCACGAGCCGGAGCACGCGCCCGGGTGGCTCAAAACAGCGGAAGAGCCCCCTCGGCCAGGACGGCGGGCCGGTCGAGAGGGCTCGATCGTTGATGCGTCGGACAGGCCGATCAGCAGTGTCCGAGGGATCCCTGGCCGACCTCGGTGATGAACGACGTCCACGTGCCGGGGGCGAAGGAGATCGAGGGTCCCTCGGGCGCCTTCGAGTCCCGTACGTCAATGGCCTGCACCGCAGGGGACTTCACTTCCACGCACGCGCCGTTGCCGCCGGAGTACGAGGACTTCGTCCACTCGGCCGTCGCGCCCTTGAGAATTGCCATGTTCCTTCAGCCTCCACCAGTCGTTCGTCGATCGCCGCAAGCGTCCACCGGAGGCGTTCGCTCTGGCTGCCAGCGGTGTTGCTTGGCGTGATCGACGCTACGCCTGAACTCCTTTGCTCACAGCGGGCGTTCACTCGACCTGATGGCATATACCGGCGGGGTCTTCCACTCGCGCCGGGGGAAGGTGTACGGTGCCGCCGCCCGGCAGCCGGGGCAGGGTGTGCGCAGGCCCCGCCCCGTTTCCGCGCGCCCGGTCCCGGCCCCGGCCCCGAGCCGCCCCCGCCCCCGCCCCCGTGCGGACCTACTCCGCGTACTTCTTCGCGATGCCGTCGATGAACTCCATCGACAACTCCGCGCTCAGCGCCTTCGCCCTCAAGTGCTCGTACATCACCGTGTACTTCTGCACGTCGGCCGTCTTCTCCAGGTACAGGTCGCTGGTGACGCCCTCGATGTAGACCACGCTGGAGTCGGTCGTCTCCGGGAACTCCAGGATCGCGTAGTGCCCGCTCAGCCCCGTGTGCGCGCCCGCGTCGAACGGCAGCACCTGGATGGTCACGTGGGGCAGCTTCGCCAGCTCCTGGAGGTGCTCCAGCTGCGCCAGCATCAGATGCCGGTCGCCGACCACCCGGCGCAGCGCCGACTCGTCGATCACCGCCCAGAGCCGCAGCGGCACCGCGGCCGTCGCGATGCGGTCCTGCCTCCGCAGCCTGACGCCGACCCGCTTCGCCCGCTCCTCGGGCGTGCTCTCGGGCAGCGCGCCGCAGATCACCGCCTCCACGTACTGCGGCGTCTGGAGCAGGCCGGGGATCACCTGGGGCTCGTACACGCGCAGGCTCTCGGCGTCCGTCTCCAGACCGATGTACACGCTGTACGGGATGTCGCCGAAGGCGTGCCACCAGCCCTGCTGGCGGGAGTCCTTGGCCATCTGCATCAGCGATTCGACGACCCTCGGATCCTCCACCCCGTACACGCCGCACAAGTCCCTGACGTCGCGCGGGCTGATGCTGCGGCGGCCGTTCTCCAGGCGGCTGATCTTCGACTGGGAGACCAGCAGTTGCTCGGCGACGCCCTCCGCCGTCAGGCCCTTCGTCTCGCGGAGCCGACGCAGCTCCTGGCCCAGTCGACGTCGCCTGACTGTCGGGTTGATGTTGGGGGACGCCACGGGACTGCACCTCCGGCTGCGTGCTGCGCGAATCTGCTCTGCTCGGTCCTTGCAGAGTGCCACCAACTCGGCTGGTTCCGCCGGGAAATGGCAACACAGAGTGGTGCGCCGTGTACGCATCCGTACCGGTTTCCTGTGTTTCCCGGGCGGTGTTTCCTGGGCCTTGGCCCCTCGGGAACGCACGCGCGGGGCAGTGGCCCGGCCCTCGTCCGGACGGCCGGTCCACTGCCCCGCGCGCTTGCTGCGGCTCCCGAACCGGGTCTTTGGGGACGTCGGTGCGGCGGTTTCGCTGTGGTGCGGTTTCACTGTGGTGCGGTTGGAGCTGATCGGTGCGGTGCGGCTGCTTGGTGCGTTCGTACGTCAGTGAGCTGCGGCCCTGGCCATGCTGCCGCGGTGCGGCTGCACGGGCACGGACGCCGACTGGCGTACGCCGGCACCGCCACCGCCAGGGGAACCCTGGCCGGAGGACGTACCGGGTGCTGCACGGCGCGGCTGAGCCGCCACACCGTTCTGGACGTCCATCACGGCGTGTGCCACGAGTCCGCCCATGGGGTCGTGCCGAATCAGGTCCCGCAGACGGGACCTGGACGACCGGCCCTCGTTGCCGGGATACAGGTGCTTGCCGAGCCCGACTGCGTGGGCCAGCGCGGCGAGCGCCGCGGTCCGCGGGTCCGGCGGTACGCCGGTACGGATCGCACTGTCCAGCCGGGCACGGATGTCCCGGCTGATTGCCGTGTCCGTCGCTTGGTAGCGAGTCGTCGGCAGCACCCCGCACATCTGGCCCGAGACGGCATGAACCATGCCGCACCGCTCCAGGTGCGCGAGATAGATCTGGCGGAGCCCCAGTCGGGGTCCACCGATCCAGTGGACGGCCCGAACCGGGCTGCCGCGTCGGCGCAGCAGTTCCAGTGCGGAGTCCAGTGTCGGATCTCCGGTCGGCCGTGGCATCACCACGGCGATACGATCCCCGTCAGGGGCTATCCGTCCTGCCAGAGCCAGCTCCACTAGCTGTGCCCCGGCCAGGCCGAGGTCGAGCGACTGCGGCTGCGCTGTGGTACCCGTTGCCGGGTCCAGAGCGAGCAGCAGAAGCTCCTCCGGGATTGTTCTGCGGCTCCTGCCCATCCATGCCTCCCCGCGTGGATGAATGACAGGGTGACCCCTCTCACATTCATCTGTCGAGGGCGCCTGGGCGCTTCGTACGGGAACCAGTAGGTATGTCGTTCTCGTCTAGCACGTGGGTGCGGGTCCCGTAGCGGGACACTGGTCCATGGATCGGACAGGCGGGGGAGATCCCGTCACGACTCTTTTGGCGTTGAGGAGGCATCGGTGGCGGGCGAGTCCCCCGGCAAGTCGGAGCAGCGGAAGTCGTCGGGGGAGACGGCTGACAGCGATGCGCGCGATCCGCGCGGCGCGCGCGACAAGAAGGACCCCCGGCTCGCGGTGTTCCGCGAGAGGGCGCAGGGCGAGACGGACCCGGTGGCGGCCGACGGTGCCGACGAGGTGACGCACGAGTCGGCGCGGGAATCGGCGCGGAAATCGTCGCAGGACGCTCCCGGGAGCGACGGCAAGGGCACCCCGGCACCGGCCGAGGGCACGGACCAGCCGACGGCGACGTTCCGTACGCGTCCGAGGGGCACGGAGCTCCCGGAGGCGGCGGCCGGGACGGCGGACGCCGAACCGGGTGCCGAGGCGGAAGCGGAATCTGCTTCCTCGGACGAGGAGAAGCCTTCAGCCGAGCCGGAGAAGGCGCCCGAGGCGGCGGAGTCCGAGGAGTCCGCAGGCTCCGGGGAGACCCCCGAGCCGGGAGACTCCCGTCTGCGTGCGGCGGTGGCGGCCTGGGTCGCGACGTCGGACGACCCCGACGAGGACACCTCGGCCGAGGGTGCGGAAAAGGAAGCGGCGAAGGACGCTCCGGAGGCGGAGCCCGATCCGGAGCCCGCTGCGGAAGCGGAATCCTCTGACGCGCCGGACGCGGGCGACGCGGGTGCCGCGAAGGACGAGCCGAAGGCCGCATCGAAGGCCGACCCGAAGCCCGGCCCGAAGGTCGAGTCGAAGGACGAGCAGCCCGACGCGGGCGACGCGTCGGAGGAGCCCGATCCGGAAGCTTCGGCGGACGACGACCCGGCGGAGCCCGATGGCGACACCTCGGAGTCCTCCGCCAAGGCGGCCGACCCCGACCCCGCACCCGTACCGGCGAAGAAGCCCGCACCTGCCGCGACAGACGGGGACGCGGACAAGGACGCGGCAGCGGACAAGGACGAGTCCGCCGACGACGGCAAGGCCGACGACGGCAAGGCCGACGACGGCAAGGGCGTCGACCAGGCGACCGCCGTGTTCAAGACCATGCGGCCCACCGGGCCGAAGGTCGACCAGCCCACCGCCATGCTCAAGCTCCCCTCGGAGGACCCGAAGGGCGCCGGGAGCACGTCCGGAGCCAAGACCGGGCGCAAGGCCGAGTCGGACGCGGAGCGGACCAGCAAGTTCGTACCGCTGAAGCCCGATGACGTACGGAGTCCCAAGCCGCCGCGTCGGCCCGGTGAGACCGCCGGGCAGCCGGGGGCGGGGCAGTCGCAGTCGCGGCCCGTGCCGCCGCCGCCCGGTCCGGGGCTGCCGGAGGCCGAGCGGACGAAGCAGCAGCCGCTGCCGCCGAAGCCGCCGCTGGACCTGCTGGCCGAGCTGACGAACAAGCCCGCGCCGCCGGAGACCCCGGTGCGCACGACCGTGCGCCGGTTCAAGATCTGGACGCCGCTGGTCCTGCTGCTGGTGGTCGTCTTCGGCGTGGTCCAGTTCGTACGTCCCCTCCCGGACGCGAAGCTGGAACTGAGCGCGGCACCGACGTTCACCTTCGGCGGCGGCAAGACCGAGATGCCGTGGCCCGGCGAGGGCCAGTCGGCGATCGAGGTCGACGGCGTCGGCAGCATGGGCACGGACGGCGCGCAGAAGCCCGCGCCGATCGCGAGCATGGCGAAGGCCATGACGGCGTACGTGATCCTCAAGGACCACCCGATCACGGGCAAGGAGACCGGCCCGAAGATCACGGTGGACCAGGCGGCCGAGGACGACGGCAAGAAGGGCGACGAGTCGACCGCGCAGATCAAGAAGGGTCAGGAGTACACGCAGCGCGAGATGCTGATGATGCTCATGATCCCGTCGGGCAACAACGTGGCGCGACTGCTGGGCCGTTGGGACGCGGGTTCCGAGGAGAAGTTCCTTGAGAAGATGAACGCCGCCGCCAAGGACCTCGGCATGACCAACACCAGGTACACCGACTCCAGCGGCTTCGACAAGGGCACGGTGAGCACCCCGGTCGACCAGATCAAGCTCGGTCGCGCGGTGATGGAGAACGACATCTTCCGCAAGATCGTGGACATGCCGCAGGTCGAGATCCCGGGTCTGCCGGGCAAGATCTACAACAACAACAAGATCCTGCTTGAGCCGGGCGTGAACGGCATCAAGACGGGCTCGACCACCCCGGCGGGCGGCAACCTGCTGTTCACGGCGAACACGGTCATCGACGGCAAGGAGCGCCGGATCATCGGCGCGGTGATGAACCAGACCACCGGGAAGATCCTCAACGAGAAGCTCGACAAGGCGATCTTCGACAGCCTGAAGCTGATCAAGAAGGCGCAGGAGATCGTGACCTCGGCCGCGGTGGTCAAGAAGGGCGACGTCGTCGGGTACGTGGACGACGGGCTCGGCGGCCGGACCCCGGTCGTGGCGACCAAGGAGCTCAAGGCGATCGGCTGGCCGGGTCTGAAGGTCGACCTGGCGATCGGCGCCCAGCCGGGCAAGCCGGTGCCGCACGCGGCGAAGGCGGGCGACGTGGTCGGCGAGGTGACGGTCGGCACGGGGCCCGGCAAGGTGAGCGCACCGGTCGCCCTCCAGTCCGAGCTGACCGAACCGGGCCTCGGCGCCAAACTCACACGCCTGGGCTGACCTGCCCTCCGGGGCGTTAGCCGTCCTGATACGTGGCCCTGGTGCGCCCCCTCGGCAAGAGGGGGAGCACCAGGGCCTTTTGCCGCCCAGGGGGCACCCGCGTCCCTTCGCGACAGCGATCCCGTGCCGCCCCGAGGGCAACTTCGTGCCGCCCCGAGGGGACTTCGCCGCGACAGCGACCCTGTGCCGCCCCGAGGGCACTTCGTCGCTACAGCGACCCCGTGCCCTCCCGAGGGCACTTCGCCCCCGCCCCGTATGCCCCGCCCTCCTCCTCCGCCCCACTCGCCCCCGGCGACACCACGTACCGGGCACCCACCCCCACCCCTCGCCCCTCCCCGTCCAGCACCTCCACCTCGTCAAGCATCAGCCACCCCCGCACCCCCACCACCACGGTCACGTACCGCCCCCGCACCCCCTCCGGCACCTCGAACCGCACCGCACCCCCGAGCGCCGCCCCCTCCCCGCCCGTCACCTCACTCGGCACGGCCCCGGTGGCCCGTACCGCAGTCACCGGACACGGCGGCCCGCCGATCCCCGCATGACCGGAGACCGGGCACTCCGACACCAGCGCCACTGGCTGGTCCGGCCACTGGACCCCCGCCCCCCCCACCCCCGTGCGTCCGCACCACCACCCGCGACAGCGACCGCACCCGCCCGAGGTCGACGGCGACCCGCGTCTCGCCCAGCCACCCCGACCACCCCACGCTCCGCGCCGCCTCCCACCCTCCGGCCGCCCACACCCCGTCGGTGAGCTGCCGCTGCCCCCGGTCCGGGTAGAGCGCGGGGGAGGTGACCCGCGCAGGCACCGGCGGCCACTGCCACTGGACATCACCCGTCATCCGTACGGAGCCACCGGAACCGCCGGAACCGCCGGAGCCGCGGGAACCGCCGGAAGCAGCAGAGCCGACCCCCCGGTCGAACCGCACCTCCAGCCCGTCCACCCCGCCCCGGAGGGCCAACGGCACCGCCACCGACGGCCCCTCCCGGTCGATGTGCTCCGGCGGTCGCACCGCCGCCCACCCCGCGTCCTGCCACCCGCCCCCCGCCGCGTGCGTCCGCACCCGTACGAGCGAGACCGTCCGCGCGGCCCCGTCCTCCAGATCCACCCGCAGCGCCCGCAGCCCGTCCCGCGCCGGGAAGGAGGACCGCGCCACGGAGCGGCCGCCGTCCCACTCCCACTCCGGATGCAGATCGTCGTCCCGTACGGTGCGGCCCGCGAGGTAGTCGCCCACCGGACCCCGCACCGGCGACCCCGGCCGCCACGGCACCGTGTCGCCCCACCCCATGAACCACGCCGACACCGCCCCCTGATAGCCCTGCGCCGCCCCCTCCGCGAGGTACTGCCGCAGCAGCCGCCCGCCGTCCGCGTCCACGCCGCCCCTGCGCGCCTCGATCTCGACGCCGAGCCCGAGCCGCTGCGCCCGGCGGGCCGTCGAACGCAGCCGGGACGCGCTGGTCGTGCCGCCGTCGAGCGGGGAGGTGAAGGCGTACGAGGGCTGGAGGACCACCGCGTCGAAGCCGAGCCGCGCGCTCTCCTCCACGCCCGGCGCGTCCGCGTACGGAATCCACAGGGCGCGCATCCGGCGGGCGTGCACGGCTGCGGTCGCCTGCGGCAGCCACGCCGGGTCGCCCCCGGTCGCGTCCTCGCGCATGAAGTACAGGCCCCAGAGGCGGAGGTGGCGGAGTCCGGCCGAGGCGAACCGTGCGCGCACCTCACGGGCGTACCAGTCCACGGCTGCCGTACGGTCCTCCGCCCGCCGGAAGTCGAGCGATCTGCCGCCCGCCTCCACGGCCCCGAAGGCGTGCTGCTCGGGCGAGGGCCACGGCACGGCCACGACGACCTGCGAGGGGCCCTTCCCGGCCCGGCCGACCGCCGCGTCGAGCCGCGCGAGGTCGCCCTCATCGCCGCCTGCGCCGCCTGCGCCGCCGAACCAGGCGTCGAGCAGCCCCCGCCAGTCCGCGAGCGTCGTCGCCCCGTAGTCGGTGCACTCGCCGGTCGCCGGAGCGACGAACCGCAGCGCCACGTACGCGTCGAAGCCGAGGGAGGCGAGCGCGTCCAGGTGGGCGGGCCGCCGCCGCGACTCGTGATAGACGAGCGCCGCGTGCTGGAATCCGGCCCGCGCGGGGGAGAGGTAACCGGTGGGCCTGCCGGGGTCGGGAGGCGGCTGAACCTCCAGGGCCGACGGCCCCAGGGCCGCCGCCAGCAAAGTCGTCGCGACGAGGAAGGTTGCCTTCGTGATCACCGGGGTAGGTTCCCACCCGCACTGCGCCCAGACCGGCCGACACCTCGCCGGACGCCCCGCACGGTGCAA
Source organism: Streptomyces sp. NBC_00237 (assembly GCF_026342435.1). NCBI lineage: Bacteria > Bacillati > Actinomycetota > Actinomycetes > Kitasatosporales > Streptomycetaceae > Streptomyces > Streptomyces sp. NBC_00237. Next base: position 884,425 of record NZ_JAPEMT010000001.1, read on the forward strand.
CGGACACGAATACTCGCCGTGCCGAAATGCTCGCGGCATGCTACGGTTATTAGCAGTTGCAGTTGTGGTTCCCGAAAAGACTTACAAGTGCTCTCCTCGGAAGCGTCACATTCGTTTTCGTTGGGCGCACTTTTCTTTTGTATTTCCGGTGCTTTTCTCCCGGACGGGGTCATCATCGCGCGACGTGGAACATGCACAGTGTGTGTTCCCCGGGTTTCACCCCGAAGGAGAATGACATGGCTACTGGCACCGTGAAGTGGTTCAACTCGGAAAAGGGCTTCGGCTTCATTGAGCAGGACGGCGGCGGCGCCGACGTCTTCGCCCACTACTCGAACATCGCCACCTCCGGCTTCCGTGAGCTCCAGGAAGGCCAGAAGGTGAACTTCGACGTCACGCAGGGCCAGAAGGGCCCGCAGGCGGAGAACATCGTCCCCGCCTAATGATCATCGGCTTCGTGCCTGATCAGCGGTGACAAGCGCGGCTGGGACCTGCACCTAGGTGCAGGTCCCAGCCCGTTTTTGCGCCGGGGCCCCGATCGGGTCTCGGGCAGCGGGAATGAATCCGGTCCGGTCGTTGTTGAAACGTCCTGGACCGACTTTTTATTTTCATTTGACTTTGATTGACTTCGGCTCGTTCTTGAAATGCGGCCCGCCTCTGCGGCGCGCCGGGATTTCCTCGATACGTGCCGGTATCGAGAGGACTCCCAGTGAGTACGAACTACGCCCGCTTCGGCGGAAATCGGGACACCAGTGCGGGCAAGAAATCCGGCGGCGGCTCCGGCAACGGAAACCGCAGCGGCGCCCGCACGGGAAGCACCGGCGGCGGCACCCGCACGAACAGCAACCGCTCGGGCGGCAACGGCGGCGGCCGCTCCCGCCGCCCCGTCCCCCTGAAGGGCGAATTCGCCCTCCCGGTGACGGTCACCCCGGCCCTGCCCCCGGTCACCGCCTTCACGGAGCTGGACCTTCCCGCCTCCATCCAGTCCGCCCTGGTAGCGGAGGACGTCACCACCCCCTTCCCGATCCAGGCCGCCACGCTTCCCAACTCCCTCGCGGGACGCGACGTCCTGGGCCGTGGGCGTACGGGTTCCGGCAAGACCTTGGCCTTCGGTCTGGCCCTCCTCACCCGTACGGCCGCCTACGGACGCCGGGCTCAGCCCAAGCTGCCGCTGGCCCTCGTCCTCGTACCGACCCGTGAGCTCGCCCAGCAGGTCACCGACGCCCTCACCCCGTACGCGAAGGCCGTGAACCTGAGCATCGCGACCGTCGTCGGCGGCATGTCCATCGGCCGCCAGTCCTCCGCGCTCCGGCGCGGCGCGGACGTCGTCGTCGCCACCCCCGGCCGCCTCAAGGACCTCATCGAGCGCCGCGACTGCCGGCTCGACCAGGTCCGCATCACCGTCCTCGACGAGGCCGACCAGATGGGCGACATGGGCTTCATGCCCGACGTGACGGAGCTTCTCCAGCAGGTCAGGGAGGACAGCCAGACGATGCTCTTCTCCGCCACCCTCGACCGCAATGTCGACAAACTGGTGCGCACCTTCCTCACCGACCCGGTCGTCCACTCCGTCGACCCCTCCGCCGGTGCGGTCACGACGATGGAGCACCACGTCCTCGAAGTGCACGGCGCGGACAAGCAGGCCACCACCATCGAGATCGCGGCCCGCGACGGCCGCGTCCTGATGTTCCTGGACACCAAGCACGCGGTCGACCGCCTCACCACCGACCTCCTGGCCAGCGGCGTCCGCGCCGCCGCCCTGCACGGCGGAAAGTCCCAGCCGCTCCGCACCCGTACGCTCGACCGCTTCAAGACCGGCGAGGTCTCCGTCCTCGTCGCCACCAACGTCGCCGCCCGGGGCATCCACGTCGACAACCTCGACCTCGTCGTCAACGTCGACCCCCCGACCGACCCCAAGGACTACCTGCACCGAGGCGGCCGCACCGCCCGCGCGGGGGAGTCCGGACGCGTCGTCACCCTGGTCACCCCCGGCCAGCGCCGCGACTTCTCCCGCCTGATGCGCGAGGCGGGCATCCACCCGCAGACCGCCCAGGTCCGCTCCGGCGACGCCGAACTGTCCCGCATCACCGGCGCCCAGGCCCCCTCGGGCGTCCCGGTCCGCGCCCCGAAGGCCCCGTCCCCGGCCTCGGACGACTCCCGCAGCCGCGCCCCGCGCGCCCGCCGCTCCCCGGCACCCTCCCGGGGCCGCCGCGAGAGCGCGGAGCTGGCCGCCGCCCGCAAGGCCGCGGCGGTGCGCAGGGCCTCGTAGGGCACCGGCACACGAGCACACGAAGGGCCGGGCCCGCAGTCGCACGCGACGGCGGACCCGGCCCTTTCGCACACGTACGAAGCACACGTACGAAATCGAGGCGACGGGACGCCCCCGCCGCCCGCACACTTGCGCCATGTCGATCGACTTCAACGGAATGATCGAGAGCAATCCGGGCGCCCGCCTCTTCGGCCCCGGCGACGAAGACGCCGTGTGGGAAACCACGATGGACATCGACCACCTCAACAACGGCAACGCCCGCGACGCCCTCGCCTGCCTCTTCGGCGTACGCAACGACTACGGCTTCCACCCCCTCAGCGAGAACCGCGGCCTCCCCGAAGACGCCTCCGCCCCGGTCCTCGCCTGCTTCGACCGCTGGGGCGGCCCCGCCGACGTGTTCGGCACCACGTGGATCACCTGCCAGGAACTGGCCGCCGCCGACTGGGACGCCACGGACGAGGACGGCACCCTCACCCGCCGCGAGGCCGCCGGAGACACGACGCACTGGGCCCCGGTCTGGACGGTGATGCGCCTCCTGGCCGAACTCCACGGCCCGGAGAACGTCCGCCTGGTCGTCTGGTTCTCCTGACGGCGTCCCGCACGCCGAAGGCCCCGCCGCCCGTAGGGGCGGCGGGGCCTTCGGCCTGCTGCTTCTTGCTGTGCCCCCGGCAGGATTCGAACCTGCGACACCAGCTTTAGGAGAGCTGTGCTCTATCCCCTGAGCTACGGAGGCGGGGCCTTGCGTAAAACGTGGCGGAAAACTCGGAGCGAGCCAGCCTGTTCGTAGCGAGGTCCTGGGCCGCTGGTGAGGGCGGCCCAGGACAGCGTAGCGGATGAGAGGGAGGCGGCGGGGCGGTGGTGGCGGCTTGGCCTCAGATGGGTCGGCGACCTCCTGTTTTCGTCTTGCAGGAGGTGTTGTCGGTGTCTGCGTCGCTGTAGGTGGGGTCTTCGGTGTAGCGGGCGGCGCTGGTGGCGTTCTGGGCGAGCATGAAGCCGAGGATGACGAGGGTCTGGGCTTCGGCGCCGAAGGCGATCATGCGGCGGTTGAAGAGGGACCGGTCGAGTTGGGAGAACCCGGATTCGGTGTCGTCGCGGCCGCCGTAGAGGCGTTGGTGGGTGGCGGTGTGGTCGGGGATCTGCAGGAGGTGCTCGGCGCGGTGGAAGCCGGTTTCGGTGTCGCTCTGGCCGGGGTCGCGTTCGCCGGGGGTGGTGGTCTGGGCGACGGGTTCGCGGTGTTCGTGCGGGCCGCGGACGCAGTCGATGGTGACGACGTGGTACCAGCGGTAGGAGTCGGTGTTGGGTCGGCGTTCCAGTTTGCGGATGGGCAGCGGGATCAGCGCGCTGGTGCCGTCGTCGACTGGGGCCCGTTCGTGGACGCGCCCGCCCTTGGACCACAGTTCGTGGCGGCAGTGCGGGTAGGAGAGGGTGCGCAGGTAGCGGGGGCGGGCGCCTTTGTGCTGTTTGTTGATGAGGAGTTTCCCGCGGCGGGTGACGACGTCGCGGTGTATGCCGCGCAGTGCCCCGTCGTAGAGGACGCCCATGCAGCCGGTCGCGGTGTCCATGAGGGTGCAGGCGAGGTCGAGGGCGACGGCTGCTTCACCGCCGGGGTGGTCGTGGGGGACGTGGGCGTAGGCGAGGAAGACGCGGCGGAAGTAGCCGCGGTGGCGGGTGGAGAACGCGACGAACTTCGACCCCAGCACGAACGTGTCGTCCTCCTGCTGTTGCACCAACTCCTCAGTCTGCTGTGTGGTGTTGGTGGGATCGGTTGTGTCTCGTCGTGCTTCTTCCTCGCGGTTGCCGCCGCCTTGCTTCTGCCAGGTGGAGGCGGGGTCCATGCGGTGCATGCGCATTTCGCCGGTGGTGGTGTCGACGACGGTGTACGGGGTGGTGGCGAGGGTGGGTGACTTGGTGACGGTGGCGTCTCCTGCGATGAGCTGGTGGCGCATCGGGTTCGACCACAGCTGCCGCTCATCCTCGGGCAGCAGTCCCTGCCGCAGCGCCTGGGCGAGGGCCAGCTCGGTGAAGGCCGCACCGAGGTCGGCCAGGTGCGGGATGAGGAGGGTCTTCTGGGCGTGCTGCCACTGGTAGCGGGTGGGCCCCTTCTTCGGCAGGCGGTTTGCCTCCGCTTCGCCGAGGTGACGGGCGACGCCTTTGCGGATCTTCTTCCAGACGGTTTTGTCCTGGAGGTCGCCGGCGCAGTAGCGGGCCGAGCCGTGGATGCCGCGCAGGGCCAGGAACAGCACGTACACGTACGGCGGATACGCGGGCGGCCGTCCGGGGCGGGGCCGGTCGTGGTTGGTTTCAAGGATCTGGGCGAGGGTGTAGAGGTCGGCGAAGCGGGCGACGTCCCTGACCCGCCGGGACACCGTCCGCAGATCTGCCTCGGTGGCGCGGCGGCGGGGGCTGGTGCGCTGGGCGCGCGGGATGCGGTCGCCGAAGAGGTCATCGGGCATGACGGTGCCTGTTCTGTGCGAGGCCGCCATCGGCGGCGGGTGGGTCGGCGTGCTGCCAGCGGTGCCCGATGAGGGCGGCAGCGGAGTCCAGCGAGCCCATGCCGAGGTGGCGGGCCACGGATTCGATGCGATGGGTGGACGTGAAGTGCTCCCAGCCCGCGTACGCGGTGATCGAGGCGGGCCGCACCGCGGGGTCGGCGCCCAGGCCGATGCGCTTGATGAGGTCGCGCAGCGCGACACACACCCTTGCTTGGACCTGCTCGTCGCTCCCGGCCCGCGCGGAGACCACCAGCGGCAGGCCGCCCGGGTCCTGGCCGGGGAGGGCGCCGGCCGTCAGGTGGGCGGTGCGGGCCGTGAGGACGCGCAGTCCCCAGTCGTCCAGGGCGTTGAAACGCGGGGCGGTCTTGGTGGAACCGTGCAGCCACACCCGCCGCCCGGGCACGTCGAGGTCGTGGCCCCTGATGTGGCCGATCTCGCCGCTGAACGCCCCGGCCAGCGCCAGGGCCGCGGCGGCCGCGTGTCTCGTGGGCCGCTGGACGAACTCCGCGGCCCGCCGCAGGGCTACGGCCTCGTCCTCGGCGAGCGGCCGTGTCTCGCCGGTGGTGCGCGAAGGCAGGGTCAGGCCGTGGGTGGGGTCGGTGTCGGTGAGGCACAGTTCGCGGGCGGTGGTGAAGAACATCCGCAGTACGCTGCGCCGCAGATGGCGGGTGGCCAGTACGGCGGGGGCGGTGCGCCCGTGCCGGGTGCGGCCGTGGGCGTCCACGAACTGCCCGGCGATCTGCGCGGAGACGTCCGCGAGGAGAACGGCGCCGCGGACGGTGGCGAGCCTCTCGAACCGGCCCAGGAGCTGGCCGAACCGCGAGAGGCTCTGCGCCGACATCTCCCCGGAGGCCACCAGCGCCTCCCACACGTCCAGGACGGCGGCCGTCGCCTGGGGCAGCGTGACGTCACCGGGCACGGCGGGCCGCCCGCGCGAGGTGCGGCGGCCGGGCGGGAGCCGGAATCGGGCGGCCCGGGACGGGGCCGGTTCTTCGCGTGCCGGGCATGAGCCCACCTCCACAAGATCGGTGCATACGTGCACCAATGTGTGGGGGTGGGCCGGAGCCCGCCAGGCGGGAGGGGCCGACCGGGTGCGGCCAGGGCCGCACCGGGGGCCCGGTGGTGACGTGGCGTCAGGATGATGGTCGAACAGCTGTGGCGGTCACGGTCCGCTGTTCCTTCCCGTGCGAGGGCTGCCATGCTGGTGGCAGGGTGGATGGCGAGGGGATCGAACCCTCCGCGCGCGGGTCCATAGTCCAGGCGCGGACACCAGCCGCCACCCCGGGGTGCCGGGCGGGCCCTCGGCCGGCCCGGCACTTCTCCCGGTGCGGGCGGTGCGCCTACGGGGGCGGCGGGTTCGGGGTCAGGGTGCGCAGGGTCTGCACCACCCCGTCGAGGAACGCCGCGTACCGGACGGCGGGCAGCGCCTGGACCTCGCCGCGGGTCATGCCCAGCAGCGTCGCGGCCTCCCCGCCGGCCTCGCCTTCCCAGCCGGACGGTTCCTCGGGGGTGGGCAGGGAAATGTTCAGGCGTACGTCACGGACCACGAGCAGTGCGATGGTCAGCCACTCGACCAGGTACCGTCCGCGCAGCGAGTCACCGGGAAGCCCCTGCTGGAGGAGCCGTCCGAGTTCTTCCTGCGGCAGCGGGCCGCCCGCCAGGAACTGGGCGGCGGCCGGAACGGACCAGTGGGACTCCATCAGCGGCCGCAGGAACAGCCGTGCCTGCGTGCGGTCGTGCGGCCACTGCTCGGCGAAGGTCCGCCCCGCCTCGGTGAGCATGCAGGCCCCTTCGCCGTGCCGGGTCAGGCCCACGGCGGAGAGGAAGGCGAAGGAGTCCGTGACCGTGTTCACGCCGAGCTTGGCGTGCGCGGCCAGCAGCCGGCCGCCGACCGCGCGGTCTTCCTGCTGGAGGGCGGCGAGCGCGGTCAGCATCCGGATCTGCCGCATAGGGCTGCAGCGGGGCGTGGGCAGCGTCAGCCCGGGCTCTTCCGGTTCCGGGGCCGCCGTGAGGGTGCGGGCCCGCCGCTTCCTCTTCCCCGCGCCCGCACCCCGCCGTCGCGGCTCCGCCGCAGACTCCTGCTCCGCCTCCTGCGCCCGGCCCTGCTCGGGCCCCTGCTCGCCCTCCCGTGTCTGGTCCTGAGTCCGGTCGGGCTGCGGCGGGTCCTTCGGGGCAGAAGGGGGCGGTGCGGCGGAATGCGGGTGGTGCGGGGGATCGGCGTGCGAGAAGAATTCCATGGTGAGCCCCAATTCCTCGGCCCCGCGGGGCCGAATTCAATGAAAGGCTCTCGCATTCAGTAGCAGGCACGCCTAGAATGGCGGTGATGCGTGAGCCCCAATGCGCGCGTGTCACGTGCCGTCGAAGGTTTCGGCTTCGGCGGCACTCGCGCGTCCGCACTGGTGTGCGGTTGCGGTGGCGCAGGCGGATTTCTCTTTTACGCATCACCTTTTTCGCCCGGCGCGGGGATGCGGTAGCGGCCGTGGGCCAGGCGGATGACCTCACCCGCCCGGAACAGACGGGTGAGCTCGGGGCCGACGCCCGATGCCTTCAGGTCCGAACGCGCGGTGCGGATGTGCTCATCGATCGCACGGCGCCGGCTGCCCGGGTGCGCGGCGACGAAGGCCACGATCTCCTCGCCCAGGGTTCTGGTCCCGTGGCTGTCCCCGTCCCACGCGGGTTTCGCTCCGCGGCAGTCTTCCTGCGCCTGCGGAGGGGCCGCGAGGTGCGGGAGGACGCGGGCGGCCTCGTCCGCCGCCTGCTGGGAGGCGTCGGCCCGCAGGCTCGCCTCCTCGAACGCGGCACGGGCCGCGGCCATCTCCTCCTCGGCGCGGGCCAGCCGGTCCTTCGCGGACGTCAGAAGTGCCCCGTCGTGAGAGGCCAGCGTCCGCAGCTGACGCAGCAGCGTCTGCAGCCCGCGGTGCGACGGCATGGGACACCCCTCCTTCCGTGCAATTGCCTTTATCGGCAATACGAAATGAGAGTATCGACTGAGGGGCAGGCCCAACAGGGCATGCGAAAGAAAAGCGAGACCAATCCAGTGGATAGAGCTACAGAAATTCGAACGCTAAATAGCGCGGAAGCTCTCCCCTTTTACGCTTAGTCAGGAGCGAGAGGTGCCCCGAACGGGTGGCCTGCAGTTTTCGTACACGGCCTCAGTAACCCAGAGTAAAGGAAGCCGGGAATACGCCAGGAGGGGGCGCACGGGAGTGAAAGACGTACCTCCAGTGCCCCAGAGCTGAGGCACTGGGGCACGGCACCCCGATCCGGTGGCCAGCGGTGCGCGGCGGGCGAGGAGGGGGAGGTGCAGCCGTAGGGCTCCACCACCCTCGCCGGGCGAACCCTTTTGTGTGACCGAGATACGCGCCAAAGGGGCAACGGAATGATCTTGAAGCCCTGATCTGCTCGGATCTACAGCCTGGGGGAACATTGGTTCAGCGGTTAACGCTAAGCCGGTGATCATGGTCCGAGTGGTGCGAGCGTACCGACACCGTTCTTGTACCCGCGGTGGGCCTTGCGCTGAGCTGGGACGGCAGTGGTGCCGTCGAGGAGCTGGCAGAGGCCGAGGAGCCGGTGGTGGCTCGCGGGCACGGCAATCGAAGGCGAAGGTGGGGCGCCCTGGACTGACTGTCTGTGACGGTGTACTCGCGGGCGTGGCCGCTGTTCGGTTTGCCGGGGGCCTTCCTGCTTGTTGTCACCCGCAGCGGGTCAGCCAGCGGCAGTCACCGGAGTCACCTCACCGTGCACCGTTGGGCATGGGATACCGGGCTGCCGCCCGGCATGCAGTGACCAGTCGTTGTGTGTCGGCGTCGGTCAGTGCGGTGTGGAGAGAGAGGCGGACCATGGAGCGGTTGCGGGGGGTGGCCGGGGGGCAGAAGACCGAGCCGAAGATGCCGTGCGCTTCAAGGTGGTCGCGCAGGTTCATGACTTCGCGTTCGCCGCCGGCTTCGACGGGGATGATCTGGCTGTACGAGTCCCGCAGGTTCAGGCCGGCCTGTGTCAGTCCGTCGCGGACCTGGGTGGAGACTTTCGGGCCGACCGCGTGATCAGAGGCACCCAGGCTGTTCGCGGCTGGCAGGGTGGGCGGTGGCACAGCGTTCACCGTGGGGTGCCGTCGATGCAGATGAGGAGCCACCGATGCCGGAAGCCGGAAGCCCGTTTGATTTCGTGGTACCTGAGGAGATGCCGGGTGCCCCCACAGACCAGGAACAGCTGGACCCGTGCGCGGAAACGGTCCGTCAGGTTGTCAGTACCTCACGCGACCATGAGGTGACCGACCGCGCCGGTGCCCGTCATGTGCTGCGTCTGTCTCTGACGCTCGCGGAGACGAGCGCCGTCGACAGCGAACTCCGCGTGGTCATCGAGGAACTGGACCGCACAGCTTCCGCACGGCCGACGGAGGGCGAGCCCACGGACGGCGTGGAGCTCAAAGGCTTCAGTCCCAGGCAGCCGCATCCTGATCACACCGACGCGCTTCGGGCCGGATTCCGGGACGGCCTGCCGCCGCAGGGGCCCGTGGCCGGCTGCCCGTTCGGCAACCTGACAGCTGTCCTGAAGAAGGTGGAGGTCGTGGCAGGCGCACCCACCACCGAGATGTACCGCGAAGCGTGCAGGCAGGCAGCCCAGGACGTTACGGCGAAAGCAAGCTGGAAGGTCACCGAGGCGTACTTCAGCTGCGAAGTCACCGTCGCCTCGGAACGGACGCCGGACGTCTACAAAGTCCTCTCCTCCCGCCAGGGAACCGCAGTCAGGGCCGACTCGTCGGGAAGCCAAGACACCCTTGAGTTCCACCTGCCGGTGAGGCAGGCGTTCGGCCTCAGCTCTGCTCTCCGGCACGCGACCTCAGGCAAGGCGTCCTGCACACTGGCCTTCAGCCACTGGGCGGATGCCGGCGAGGACACACTGAAGGAACTGAAGTCCTCCAAGCCCAAGGGGTAGACGACGAGCTTCGGCGCCCTGCGCCCGCTGCGCGACCCGGACGCGCCCGAGCTGGACGAGGACGGAGACCCGGACTCGGGGAGGCCGCCGGGCGGCTGGTGGAGGTCCTCGGCCTGAACACCGAGGACCTCTGCTGGGCGGCTGGCCTCTTTAGGGCTGTGCGTTCAGTCGGCAGTGATGGTCAGGAACACTTCGCTTCAGCCGTGGCCCAATCGGGGCCCAGGATCATCGGCTGCGTGCGGCCGCACAGCACGCTCGTTACGATCCCGCCCTTGTCACCGAAAACGCAGTAGTTGCTGTCATCGACGGGGTCCATGTATCCGACAATCTCCCTCGTTTCGGTCTTCGGGCCGCCCCTCGGCGCGAGGATGTCGGCAGGCGAGTTGCCCTCGGGAGTCGGGTTCTCCCAGTGTTCCGTCCAGACGATGGTGCAAGGGGCGGGGGCGGCCGTGGCCGTGGCGGAGGCCACGCCGCTGGAGACCGGGACCGAGAGCGACGCCGCGGCGAGGGCGGCGACAGCAAGTACGGACTTGAACTTCAACAGATCTCTCCTTGTTCGGGCGGCAGCGGCACGCGAGCAGGCCGCGCCGATTCACCCTAGGTGCGTGCTTCAGAGGGGTTTGTTGCAGAAACGTCCCTCTAGCGGATGAAGCATGCACCTTTCCCCCGTCTGCTCTACTCGACCGGCGCTTTCCGTCTGTCGGCAGACGAACGAATGACGACAGGCGCGGCGGGCGTCCAATGGACCCGGTCTTTCCGGGACCTGACAACGGCCCAGGTCCGATCAGATCCAATGGAGGCTGATGACAGCGTTTACTGACAGCCGGACGCTTCTTCCGGATCACCTCGCAACCCGCCGGACCGGCTGCCCCGACGCGAAGGGCGGCGAGGCAGCCGGTTGCGGTTTCGCCGCAGGGGGTGACCGGGCCCGGGACGTGGTTCCGAGGGCGGGTCAGGCCGCCCTGCCTATACGGGCTTCACGCCTTGTGGGAATTGACGTAGTCAATCGCCGACTGGACGGTGGTGATCTTTTCGGCCTCCTCGTCGGGGAGATTCATCTCGAACTCCTCTTCGAGAGCCATGTGGATCTCGATCACGTCTTGGTCGCTTGCCCCGAGGTCGTCCACGAACGACTTCTGGTTCGTGACGTCGTCCACCGTGACGTTCAGCTGCTCGGAGACAAGGTTCTTTACCCGCTCTTCAATCGTGCTCATGCCAGGGCTCCTTCAGCGGTTGGCTGCGTGCGGTTGCCCGGACATCCGGGCAACCCGATCATCCTGCGTCCCGGTCCGGTGCTGTGCGGAAGCCGCACGGAGTAGCCCTGAAGGAGTGAGCGCAGGCCGCGGACGGAGACGATCGCGGACAGGTTCCGTTGCGATGTTCAGACGCAGTGATCCCACAAGGAACGGCCCAGGGCCGGATGCGACAACCGAAACGGGGAGCGGCATGGCCAATCTGATCTACAAGCGGGTGTCGACCGACCAGCAGTCGACCGACCGCCAGAACCTGGTCCTGGACGAGGCCAGGATCGAGGACCCGGTCGTCTTCGAGGAGCAGACCGGAACCTCCAGCCGCCTTCACCCGCTGGAGCGGCCGAAGTTCGGCGAGCTGCTGACCTACGCGCGGCCCGGCGACACCGTACACATCTCCGAGATGTTCCGCCTCGTACGCGGCACCAGTCACGTGCTCGACGTCCTCGACGTGCTGCACCGCGACCAGGTCGCCCTGCGCATCCACGACGGCGCGTTCTCCGGCATGGACCTCACCGCCCGTCACCCGCGCACCGGCGAGCTGCTGTCCACCGTGAAGTTCATGGTGCAGACCCTCGCGGCCGCCGGCGAACTCCAGCGCGACCTCCAACGGGAGCTGACGTACGACGGACTACGGGCCGCCGAAGCCAAGGGCAACAAGGGCGGGCGCCGCCCCGCCGTCCCGGCCGCGAAGACCGACACCGTGCGCACCGCGTACCTGCAAGGCCACTCCATCGCCGCCCTCGCCCGCGACCACCACGTCAGCCGCGGCGCCATCCGCACCGCCATCGCCGACCTCCTGCCTGACCACACCCCCGCCGAGGAGACCGCCGCCCCTGAGCTGCCGGTCACCCTTGACATGCCGGGCAAAGTCGCCGACTTCCTCCGCGCGGCCGACCTGGAGCCTGCCGAGCGGGTCGTGCTCGACCAGGGGGTGACCGTACGGCGCGGCCAGGGCTACACCCTGCGCGTCAGCGCCGTTCCTGCCGTGCACCGCCAGCTCCTTTCCCGCTGCCAGCCGCTCGACGGCGGCCAGGGCGTCCCAGCGGTCCCGGCACAGCGCAAAGCCCGTCGCGAGTACGAGAACCGCGTCAACGCGCTCCCGGTTGCCAGCCTGCGTTGAACGGACCGAGCGCCACACCCACCAAGATCAAGTACTGGCGGCTTTTCGGCTTACCTCGGCGCTTCCCCTCGGTGGGCCGAGACGCGGCCCTGGTGGTGGACGTGGGTGACTCCCTCACCAGTGTCACGGGCTTCCGCGACGGCGAGATCCTGAAGAAGACGATCGTCTGAACGAACACCGGCGGCCGTGAGGTGACCCGCGTTCTGCAACGTCGGCTGGCCACGGAGGGCATCGACCTGGTCAGCTCCGCGGAGTTCGAAGTCGTCCGGGTGATCAAGGAGCAGCTCTGCTACGTCGCGAAGGACTTGACCGCCGAAAACAGCAAGGGCCTTGAACAGGTCACCGGCACCTGCACGCTGCCTGGCGGGGAGAGCATCGACATCGGCCGCGCCCGGTACGAAGCCCCCGAAGCCCTGTTCCAGCCGGCCACCTACCTCGCACCCGGACAGGACATGAGCGGCCTGCACGAGTTGGTCAAGGAAGCGCTGGCAAAGGCCGACCCCGACCTGCGCCCGGTGCTGGCCTCCAACATCATCCTGAGCGGAGGCGGAAGCTGTATCGAGAGGCTCCCCGAGCGACTGACCCTCGAACTGACCCGGCTCCTGCCCTCCGCCAAGGTCAACCTCTACGCGCCTCCGGAGAGGAAGCACGGAGCCTGGATCGGAGCCTCGAAAATGGCCGATACCGCCTCCTGGACCACGGCCGAGACATACGCGACGAACGGTCCCGCCGTCTTCAACTGATCCATACCCCACCCGGACGCAGCAGCGACATAACCAACGGGGCGGAAGCCCACTGAGCACCACGCTGCCGCGTCCAGGCACTCGTCGACACCAGCACACCCCGGTTTCGGCACTGACAGATCCCATGTCCCCGATCACTGACGCTCTCGCGTCGCCCGACAGCGGCGATGTTCTGGTGCTGGGCGATGCCGGCTACGTGATCCGCCAACTATCACCCTCAAGATCCGCCAACTGGTGTTCTCCGCTTGTCCCTGACCTGCAGCGGTTCGAGCATGATCCGCCGTCTATGGCCTTCGGTCACAGAACCCGGCTACGAAAGCGTGCACCCGCTCCGGTTCGGCGTGCTGGACCGGAGCGGGTGGTGCTGTTCGGAGGTCACCACCACCCAGCCTGACGGCTCATATTTTACCGTCCGCCCATGCATGACGGACGGCTGGGCCGGCACGGCCAGGGGGAGGGCGCTTCTGTCCCCTTGTGTGTCATACGGGGAGGAGCTGCCACTGTCGTTCCCGGTGGTCGCCCTCCGCCCTGTGCTGCTTGATCGCTGTGCGGGCGTTGGTGTCGACGCGCAGGATCAGGCCGCTGTTCCGGTTTGCGATTTCGTACACCGGCTGGGGGTCGTTCGCGGAGCTCACCGGGATCAGCCTCCAGTGCTGGTGGTGTGCGTCGTCACCCTCGTAGGCGCGTTGGGCGACCACCGCCCCGGCCGTCTCGTGCGCGCCGAGGATCTCCAGGACCTTGCCGCTGCGTACGTTCTCGATGGTGTACAGGGTTTCGCCGTTGTCCTGGCCCGCGACGACGAGCCGCCAGTGCTGGTGTTCCCTGGTGGCGGGGAGGGACTGGTGGATCTGGGCTCCGTCCTTGGTGGACTCGCGGTGGACCGCCATCCGTAGCCTGCTGCGGACGTTGGCCCAGGTGACCACCGTGCCCGAATCGGGCAGAGCGGCCAGCTTCGGCAGCGCGATCTTCCGGACTCGGTGGTTGGCGTGGTCGGCGATGTAGAGGGTGCCGGAGCGGTCCACCGCGACCCCGACCGGCCTGCGCAGTTGGGCCGAATCGGCCGGACCGTCGTCACCGGCGAAGCCCCCGGTGCCGGTGCCGGCGATCGTGCTGATCTTCCCGTCGGCCGTGACCTTCCGGACCCGGTGACCCTCGATTTCGGCGATGTAGAGGGTGCCGGTGCTGTCCACCGCGACCCCGTACGGGCTGTTCAGCCGGGCATCGGTGGCAAGGCCGCCGTCACCGCTGAAGCCCTTGGTGCCGGTGCCGGCGATCGTGCTGATCTTCCCGTCGGCCGCGATCCTGCGGATCCGGTGGTTTCCGGCATCAGCGATGTAGAGGTCGCCTGCGCGCCCTACCTCCACTCCGCGCGGCTCTTTCAGCCGGGCCGAAGCCGCTGGACCGCCGTCTCCGACGGATCCCGCGTTCCCGGTTCCCGCGATCGTGCTGATCTTCCCGTCCGTCGTGACCTTCCGGACCCGGTGGTTGCCGAATTCGGTGATGTAGAGGGTGCCGGTGGTGTCCACCGCCACCCCGTACGGGCCGTTCAACTGCGCGGTGACAGCGGCGCCGCCGTCACCGCTGAAGCCCTTGGTGCCGTTGCCTGCGACCGTGCAGATCTTTCCGTCGGCCGTGACCTTCCGGACCCGGTGGTTCTCGGAGTCGGCGATGTAGACGGCGCCCACGCTGTCGACCGCCAGCCCACGCGGGGTGTTGAGCTGGGCCCCGGTGGCGGGGGCGCAGTCGCCACTGAAGCCCTTGGTGCCGTTGCCGGTGATCGTGCTGGTCTTTCCGTCGGCCGTGATCTTCCGGACCCGGTGGCCGCCGAACTCGGAGATGTAGAGGGCACCGGTGGTGTCCACCGCGACCTCGTACGGGTGATACAGCTTGGCTGAGGTGGCGGGCCCGTTGTCGCCTGAGTACCCATGGGCCCCGGTCCCTGCGACTGTGTTGATCGGAGGGGCGGAGTCCTCGCCGCTTGTGGTTGCCTCGTGGGCAGTGCTCATCGTCATCCCTTCACCGTTCACTGACCGCCTGCTGCGAGGGGTATTCGTTAGGAGGCGGACGGGTCCTCGGCGGTCGGCTTGGACGCTTCGGGGGCCGGGGGAGCCTCGGGGGGTTTGGAGAAGTCGCTCTTCCTCGGCCTGTCCTTGAGGTCCTCGTCCTTCTGGAGGCCGCTGTGCTCTGTCACCGTCGCGCTCGAATCCTGCATGCCGGCGGACGCCGCGTTGGATACCGAGCCGGGGTTCTGGGCGTACTGGGCCTGGGCACCGGCCGACGCCTGGGTGGTCTGGATGAAGGAGCCGAGGAAGCCCAGGATGGCCCGCGCTTCCGGGCACTGCTCCCGCACGACCTTCGCGCGGGAGTTGGCCCCGTGGATGTCGCTGGTGAACAGGCTCGTGGTCGTGTCGTCGTACGTGTCGTCGTCGGCGTCCTCGAAATCGACGCCCGCGCCCGGCTTTGGTTTGGCCCCTTCGGTGGTCACGGAGAAGAGCCCCGCACCCCTGCCCGCGGAGTTGAAGATGTTGTCGAACACCATGATCGTCACCCCTGGTCGTCGTCGTGGCACTGGCCGCCTGCTCAAGGCGTCTTGTGCAGCTCTCGTTCGCTGCCGGTCAGGCTCTCGCCGTCGAACATCGTGTGATGGGCCTCCAGGGCGGAGACGACTTCGGCCAGCCCCGTCATACGGAAGCCGTTCCCGCCCGCCAGGTCGATGTCGCCGAGGTCGCGGGCGACCACGTACTCAAGTCCGGGGTAGTTCCTGGAC